>CAIQVX010000252.1 GCA_903875275.1 uncultured beta proteobacterium
CCGCAATGCGCGCGCCCAGATGCTGCTGATTGGTGTCGTCAAACTTCTGGCGAAAACGCGACTGCGCATTGCTCGCCTGCAGCACCGCCATGCCAGCGATCGACTCTGACATCTGTGCATTGATGTCGCTGCGTTTTTGCCGAGCCCGTGACACAGCGGGCGCGCTCCAGCGCTGGTAAAACCAGACGATCACCACCACCGCGGGCACCAGCGTGAGCACGATCAGCATCAGGCGCCAGTCCAGCCAGGCCATGGCGGCAAAAGCCCCCAGCACCACGATGCTGCTGTCGAGCATCACAAAAAGCACCTGCACATAGAGATTCTTGACCTGCTCGGTGTCATTGGTGACACGGCTCACCAACTGTCCGGTGATGGCCTTGTCAAAGAACGCCATGGGCAGGCGCAGCACATGGCCGTAGACTTCTTCGCGCAAACGGCGTACTGAGCGCATGGCCACACCGGCCAGACGCGTCAACTGGATGTAGCGTATGACACTCGCGATACCCCCGGCAAACAGGATGCCGCCCAACAGCAGGCCCACTTCCAGCAGGTCAAATCGACGTGGCACCAGCGTGTGGTCAATGAAGTACTTGCCCAGCAAAGGGCCCGCTGCTTCCAGCAGAGCCGCCACAATCAGCCAGGCACACCCCTTCCACACATGGTGCTGCTCGGATCGGGCAGCCCGGCGCAGCAAGGCTATAGCCTGGCGCGTATTGCGCGGCTGGGGTGTCGTCTCAGTCTGCATCGAGACTCGCCTGCAGTTGTTGATAGCGCCATTGGGCGGCGTACCAGCCGCCCAGGGCGATCAGGCTGGCATGGTCGCCCTGCTCCACGATGCGCCCCTCTTTCAGAACCAGAATGTGCTCGGCATCCATGACCGCGCTCAGGCGGTGACTGACAATGACCGTGGTCTGGTCCCGGCTGGCTTTGCGCAACTCCTGCAGATGCTGCAGGATACTGGTTTCGGTTTGCGTGTCGACGGCCGACAGGGCATCGTCCAGCAGCAGCAGCGATGCCTGTGCCAGCAGGGCGCGGGCAATTGCCACCCGCTGGCGCTGCCCGCCCGACAACGAAACCCCCTTCTCACCGACCGGTGTGTCATAGCCCTGGGGCATGCGTGCGATGTCCTGGTCGATGCAGGCCAGAGCAGCAGCGTTTTCGATCTCGGCAAGGGTAGCGTTCTCCCTGGCCAACCCGATGTTTTCAGCCACCGACGCGGAAAACAGAAAGGGCTCCTGTGGTACCCAGCTGATGGCCTGGCGCAAGGTGTCCATGGTGTAGTCCGTCAGAGCGTGGGCACCCCAGGCGATGCGGCCCTCATTGACGGCATACTGGCGCAGGATCAGGCGCAGCAGTGTCGATTTGCCTGAGCCCGTGGGGCCGACCACACCCAGCGTGTGACCGGGCAGCAAATGCACATCAATGCCCGCGAGGGCAAGAGCTTGATGACCGGGGTACGAAAACGACACGCCTTCGAGCCGAAACGCTCCCACCGGCCGTTCGGCACGTGTGCCGTTGTCATCGATCGACAGAGCGGTATCGAGCGTGGGCTGCAGACGCCCCCAGGCAGCCCGTCCGCGCTCCATCAGCGACAGCACCCAGCCCGCGGCAAACATGGGCCAGATCAGCTGTCCCAGGTACATGCTGAACGCGGTCAGCGCGCCGATGGTCAAAACGCCCTGCCAGACCAGGGTACCTCCGAGGGCCAGTGTGAGCACCGTGGCGCTGACCAGCGTGATACCCACGGCAGGTTCGAACGCAGCCTCCCAGCGCTGGGCCCTCAGGCTGGCACTGGCCGCACTTTCGGCCAGTTCTGCAAGTCTTGCAGCGCTGCGTGCTTCCAGTCCCAGCGCACGCAAGGTGCGCACACCCGAGAGCGTCTCCTGCACATGGTCATTGAGCTTGCCAAAACGCTCCAGCGAGTCTCTGGAAGCCTGGTGAATGTGCGAGGAGATGCGCCAGAACGCGAACGCCATGAAGGGAAACGGCAGCAAGGCCGCCAGGGCCAGACGCCAGTCAATGCCGAGCGTCATCATGGCCACCACCATGATCAGGGTCAGTGTGCCGTCAAACCCCGCCAGCATGGCTTCGCCCGAAGCCATTTCAACCGCGTCGATGTCGTTGGTGGCCAGGGCCATCAGGTCGCCCGTGCCACGTTGGTGAAAGAAGTGCGGCCCTTGCAGACACAGGCGCGCGTACAGGCGCGTGCGAAGCTCCGCACCCAGGCGGTAGCTGGCGGCAAACAACTGCAGCCGCCAGGCCACGCGCAGAAAGTAGATCAGGATGCCGGCCAGCATCAGCCAGCCCAATTGCCCTATCAACGCGATGCCGTCAAGTCGCCCGGCGGACAGGCCGTCCACGATGCGGCCCACATGGCGCGGAATGAAGACCGTGAGCGCACTCACCGACGCCAACATCAGCGCCGCCAGAAAATAGGGACGCCAGTTCTTGCGGACGTAGCGCGTGATCAGGCCGGTCAGGGTCATGGATCACTTGAGTTTGAACCAGATTTCATTGGTGCGCAGAAACCACGGCGTGAACGGGGCGTTGTAGCGCGAATAGAGTGGCTCGCCCTGTGTGGCG
The DNA here is from genome assembly GCA_903875275.1 of uncultured beta proteobacterium. Classification (GTDB taxonomy): domain Bacteria; phylum Pseudomonadota; class Gammaproteobacteria; order Burkholderiales; family Burkholderiaceae_C; genus Rhodoferax. The sequence goes on from CAIQVX010000252.1 coordinate 2,584, forward strand.
ATACCGGCGTGGGACAGCGCTTTCTTCAGCAGGCCCAGGTGTTCGTCATAGTTGCTTTGCGACCAGGTCCCGGAATACTTGATGACGGCGACGGTCTGTTCAGGGACTTCCCGCAGTTTCACTCGGGCGTCCAGTGGCTCAGGTAGTGTGGCCAGCGTGTAAGCGCGTGGCATCACGAACTGCACAAGAAAGCCCTCAGCGGCAGGTGTCTGCGTCACCGGCGCAGTCATCTCGAGTTTCAGCGGCGCCGAGACAGCGGTCTGTGTCACGGGTGCTGTCATGTCGAACCTGCGCTCACCCTTGTTCTTGCCAAAGATATAGCCAGCCAGTATCGGGAAAGCGTTGTTGCCAGCGTCAGTCGCTGGTCCGCCCACCACCACCTCGGCCACAACGTAGGGCTCGTACTTTCGAATCTCGAAGACATCGGTCGTTTGCAGAACCGCAAACTTCGGTTGCTCAATGGCGTGTGCTGAGGCCGTCGCCACCATGACCGCTCCTGCAATTGTTTTCAGTGGGATCATGCAGCCCTCGTCCAATCCAGCATGACGCGTCCGATCGCCATCGCCACCGCCGCTTGCGCCGGATCAACCACCGGAACGCCAATGGTGGCCTGCAGGCGTGCGCGTTGGGACGTCAATCCGGCGCATCCCAGAACGATGACATCGGCCGCATGACGTTCGCGCAGCTCGCGCGCCACTTCGACGAGGCGGCCAAAGGTTCGCTCCTGATCGGAGAGTTCGGCCACGCCCATGTTCAGGGGGAGTTCTGCGGCGAGTCGACTCGTCAGACCCATGGCACCCAGGTAACGCAGATGGCGTGCAATGGACTTTTGCAGAATGGCGATGACGCCAATGCGTTGGCCCAGTGTCAGCGCAGTCAGCAGGCCGCACTCGGCAATTCCGAGCACCGGCTTGGACGTGATCTCGCGCACCGCATGCAGACCCGGGTCGCTGTAGCAAGCGATGACGAAGGCGTCGTAGCGTGGCTCGCATTCATCGACCAGTCTGAGCAGGGGCGTGACCACGCTGTCCGCGTGCTGCTGGGTCTCTATGCCTGCCGGGCCGTCCTTCAGAGTCACGCAGTCGATCAGCACGCTGCCCTCTGCGCGAAAGCCTTGCATCGCGATGTCGAGCCCGCGTGTGACCGCATCGCTGGAGTTGGGGTTGATCACGAGAATTCGTTGAGGCATGGTCTGTCGCTTTCTTTAGCAGGATGTCGATGGCGCTGCTGCCCAGGCTCAGGCGCCTATGAGTTTGCGAAAGACGCCGGCGGGGCCGTCAGGCGCCCGTTGCACAGGCCTTGCCACGGGTGCCGGTGTGCCGCAGGCGATGAACTCGCCGCTGCCTCGCTGCGCCAGCAACCGGTCGCCCTCGACAATGAGCTCGCCACGCAGCAGCACACGCTCGGGCCAACCGCTGATCTGCCGCCCTTCATAAGGCGTGTAGCCGGCGTTGTCTTTCATCATCGAAGCGCTCAGGGTCACTTGCCTGTCTGCATCCCAGACCAGGATGTCGGCGTCGCAGCCGACGTCCATACTTCCCTTTCGATGGGCCAGCCCGTACATGCGGGCATGGTTGGTCGAAGTCAGCGCCACAAACTCGTTGACGCTGATACGGCCCTTGCGCACACCCTCGGAGAACAGCAACGGCATGCGCACCTGCAGACCCGGCACGCCATTGGCCATTTCCTTGAAAGTGGTGGCTTGCCCCCTTGGCAACTTGCCGCTCTCATCAAACCGGTAAGGCGCGTGATCGGACGAGAACAGTTGCAGCGTCCCGTCCTTCAGACCAGCCCAGACCGCCTCATGCGATTGCGCGTCGCGCGGCGGCGGACTGCAGCACCACTTTGCGCCCTCCAGACCAGGGCGATCGGCGTCTGTGGCGCTAAGAAAAAGATACTGGGGGCAGGTCTCGGCAAACACGCGCGCACCCAGGTGCTGGGCATCGCGGATGGTGTTCACCGCCTCGATGCCGGAGACATGCACGATGAGTGCAGGCACGTCGAGCAGACGAGATAGCGAAATCACGCGGTGGGTCGCCTCCGACTCCGCTATCGGGTGGTGGCTGCTTGCATGAAACCGGGGGCTGGTGTGGCCACGCTCCAGCAGACGACGGGTGATCCACTTGATGATGTCGTGATTCTCGGCGTGCACCATGAGCAGCGCACCTTCGCGGTCGGCGGCCAGTAGCACCTCCAGCATCTGCTCATCGGACAGGCGCAGCAGCTCGTAAGTCATGTAGACCTTGAACGAGCTGATGCCGCGCGCCGCCATCAGCGGCAGTTCTGTCTGCAGCGCCTGCGGGGTGGGATCGGAGACGATGAGGTGAAAAGCGTAGTCCACCACAGCCTTGGTGGCAGCTCGCGCAAAGTAGTCGTCCACCACGGCCGTGATGGAGTCGCCACGGTGCTGGGCCGCGAAGGGCATGATGGTGGTGGTACCACCCAATGCGGCGGCCACGCTGGCACTGTAAAAGTCGTCGGCGCACATCTGGCCGGCTGATGACAGTTGCTCCACATGGCAATGGCTGTCGATGCCGCCTGGCAACACGAGTTTGCCGCTGGCATCGATGACCCGGCGCCCGGACAGCTCCGGCGCCACGCAGGCGATCTTTCCCTCGCGCACGCCGACGTCGGCGCGCCGCGACTGCTGCGCATCAACCACAGTGCCGCCGGCGATGACGAGGTCAAATTCCAAGGCAGAACCTACTCGTTGGCCGGTGTCACCTGCGCGCCCACGCGCTCGACGATCAGACCGTAATGCTCGGGCCGGCGATGGGCAGCAAAGTTGAACATGGTGCGCTTGAGGTCAGCCGCAAGGTCCAGATCGCAATGGCAGGCGATAACTTCATCGTCCTCCGTCAGGCTTTTGGCAGCGATCTCGCCGGTAGGTGCGACGATGAGCGAATGGCCGAACATGCGAAATCCGTCTTCGGAGCCGCACTTGCCAGCCTCGACCAGCCAGGTGGCATTCTGAAACGCCATGGCCTGCGCCATGATGAGGTGATGGTGCACGCGCAGCGCGGGCGGCTCCGGGTAATGCAGATTTTCTGTAGGCGTGTTGTAGCCCAGGGCCACCAGTTCGGCCCCCTGCAGTGCCAGCACCCGAAACGCCTCGGGCCAGCGCCGGTCGTTGCAGATGAGCATGCCGGCAATCATGTTCATGAAGCGCCAGACGCGAAAGCCCAGGTCGCCAACCTCAAAATATTTCTTCTCCAGATGCTGAAACGCAGCGTCGGGCTTGTGATCTGCATGACCCGGCAGGTGAACCTTGCGGTACTTTCCGACAACGCTGCCATCGGGCGCGACCAGAATGGCCGTGTTGAAACGCCGCGTGCGACCACCCTCCTCGATCTTTTCTGCAAAGCCAATATAGAAGCCCATGCCCAGACGCCTGGCTTCATCAAACAGGGGCTGGGTGTCAGCGGACGGAATGGACTCCTCGAAATACAGCCGATCCACCTCGTTCTGATCCGGCATCCACCAGCGCGGAAAAAAGGTGGTGAACGCAAGTTCGGGGAACACCACGAAACGTGCGCCCATACTATGGGCCTCGCGCAGCAGTTCCACCAGCCTGCGGGTGGCATCGCGCCGCGTGTCCGAGCGATGAAGCGGGCCCAATTGGGCCGCCGCGATCTTGAGTTGTCTGCTCATGGTGTCTGCTCCAGTTGTGGTTCCTGTCAGTTCAGTGGCACCGCATCGGCGTCCTGCTCACACATTTGATGCACGAGACTCGCCCAGCCCTGTTCCATCGTCGCCGATTCGAGCACGCGCCGCATGGCCGGATACACCGGGCCAGCCAGTTGCTCGACCTTGTCAAAAACCGTGTCGGCCGCCACGGGACGGTCAGGCCCGCCAAGTGCGCTGAGGCATTCGCGCGACAGCGTCTGTCCGCTGCGCAATCGGAGCACGATTCGTGCCGGGCGGTCATGCGGGGCCGGCAACTCCGGTGTGAAGGGCTCGATCGCTATGCGTTGCCGGAGTTGCTGTAGCGCAGGTGCGTGCAGCGTGTCGGTGGCGAAGGCGTCGGCACCGGCGCTGCCCAGGACCAGCGCCGCAGCCACTGCATGCGGCATGGAAAACTTCGCACCCAGCGTCGTGCGCGGTGACGCATCACGCAGGGGCAAGGCCAGCGAATGTGTCGCAACCGTCACGCTGACAATATCGTCGGCCGGCGTGGCCAGAGCCTGTAGTTCGTCCCGCAGGGCCAAGGCTGCTTCCACTGCGGAATGCAGATGTTGGCAACACGCGTAGATCTTGGTGTAGCCGTCCAGTATGGCCCATTGCTCGCCCAGGCCCTGCGTGAGCACCTGCGGCGTTGCCGTGCCCGAGAGCAATGAGGAATACACGTCATGAAAGGCTGTCAATGCGCCGCCAATGCCGCACTGCGCCCATTCCACCGCCATCATGCCGGACCAGGCGCCCGCCGCGGGCCAGACATTGCGCGACAGCGTACCCTCGGCCAGATGGGTGCGCGGCGACAGGCCGCTGAGCGTTACCGCAGTGCCGAGGGCGGCGGCCATGAGTTCCTCATCGCAGCCGTGCAGCAAGGCGATGCCCGCTGCGGTGCCGATGGCGCTAAAGCGTCCGTGTGGCTGAATCGTCGGCGCCTGCAACTTCCACGCTCGTGCCAACCGGGTGCTGATCTCGTAGCTGAGCACCAGTGCCCGCAACATGCGCCGCAGCGCAATATTGTCGGCCTCTGCCTGCGCCAGCAAGGCCGGAATCACATACAGGCCGGCATGACAGGGCGCCGGTCGATAGCCTTCGTCCAGTTCCAGCCAGTCAGCCGCAACGGCGTTGGCGACAGCGGCCCACAAGGGATCTGTGCGTGAACGGCCGCCCCGAAACACCGTTGCCTGAGCTGACGAGGCTCGGGCCAGGACCCGTTGATGAAAGGCGTGCACCTGCGGTTCATCGCGCGCGCCGACCATGGCAGCCAGGTCGTCGGCCAGCACCTGCTGCGCCCGCCGCAGCACCGGCGCAGGAATGCGCTCGAAGCTGCAGGACGCGGCCCACGAGACCAGTTCCCGCATGGCCACGGCACATCGCTGCCGCGGCTCAGTCATGAAGTTCTTTGTAGGGCAGCATCTGCGCCGCCCAGCCCTGATAACGCTGCCTGAGTTCCTGAAAAATGGCTGCTTGCTGATCCTTCAGATCGTGCCGTTCGGCTTCGTCCGTGGCCAGGTTGTAGAGGCGTTCGTGTTCTCCCGAAACGTAGTATTTCCAGTGCCCGCTCAGATGCGATCCCTGCTCAGGAATGCCGGGACGTGGAAAGCCGTGATGGCGCCAGAACAGTCGACGTTCGTACAGGGGTTTCTCACCTTTGAGCACCGGTGTTAAATCCTCACCATCCAGCGGCCAATCCGGATGCGCACTGACACCGGCGGCCTTCAGGATGGTGGCGGTGAGGTCCATGCCGACCACCACCTGATCGCTTACCTGGCCCGGCATGACGACGCCGGGCCAGCGAATGAGCTGTGGCACGCGGATGCCGTTCTCGTGCAGTCGGCCGCGCCGCAACGGCCCGGGCTGCGCCAACTCGTCACCACCCTGGTCGCTGACAAAGATCACCAGCGTGTTGTCGGCCTGGCCACTGTCCTGCAGTGCAGTGAGTACGCGGCCCACACCGGCGTCGAGTGCACGCATGACCTCGGCATAGTTCTCTGCCGTGCCGGTCTCGATCCAGTTGCGCTGGCTGTCCTTTCCCTTGAGCGAGTCGCTCAACGGTCTGTCTGCGGGCCCCTGCCAGGGCCAGTGCGGCGCGTTGTAGTAAAGGCACAACAGGAACGGACTGCTGCGCTCGCGTCGGATGAAGTCGATGGCGCGGTTCGAGTAGAGATCGGTGCTGTACTGTCCCGTGCAATCAACGAGTTTGTCGTTCTCCCACATGTCCGGGTTTCCAGCTGCGTCCACATGGCGGAAGTAGTCCATGCTGCCACTCTTGTTGCCGAAATGCTCGTCAAAGCCGATCTTCAGTGGGCTGTAAGACGGCAGATGGCCGCAGTGCCACTTGCCGACCAGGGCAGTGGCATAGCCGGCCTGCTTGAGCAGGGAGACAAAGGTGGGTTCGCTGGCCGGGAGTCCGACACGGTCACCGATGATGCTGGCCATGGCCAGGGGCTCACGGATGCCAATGGCGTTGCGGCCCGGGTAGCGGCCCGTGTACAGCGCATCGCGCGATGGCGTGCACATGGGCGCGGATGCATAAGCTCTTCGGAACATCATGCCCTGCCTGGCCAGCGCATCCAGATGAGGGGTCTCGAAATACGGATTGCCATAGCTGCTCATGTCCGCCCAACCCTGGTTGTCCGTGAGAATGAACAGGATGTTGGGTCGCCTGGCGCTGCCAGTTGTGTCCATCATTTTGTGTCTGCCTCCTGATGATGTTGGGCCACTGCCGGGTTCACTGAGCCTGAATGCCCAGATCCTTCACCAGCTTCTGCCACTTGGCGTATTCCGCCTTCAGGGTGGCTGCAAACTGCTCAGACGAGGCAAAGGTAGCCTCGTTGGTGGTGCCCACGATGCGCGCCTGAACATCCGGGAGTTCCATGACTTTCTTCAGTTCACGCTCAAGCCGCGCAAGGATCTCCGGGGACACCCCTTTGGGAGCCATCAACCCTTCGCGCAATGTGGCGTCAAAGCCGGGCGCTATGGCCTCAGCAAGCGTAGGGACCTCCGGCATGAAACGTGAACGCTGCGTGCATGTCACACCCAGGGCCCGCAGTTTTCCCTCCTTCACATGCTGGGACACCACCGACAGTCCTGGCATGGCCGCCTTGACCTCTCCCGACAGAAGTTCGGTCACAGCCTGTCCGACGCTCTTGTAGGGAACGTGGCTCAGAGTGATGCCAGTCATGGAGGCGAAAAGCTCCATGAACAGGTGTTGACCCGAACCGTTGCCGGTGGAAGCGAAATCGATCTTGCCGGGATTCGCCTTGGCGTAGCTCACAAATTCCCTGGCCGTGGTCACCGGCAGCGAGGGATGCACCACCAACAACGAGCAGGTCTGGGCAATCTGACCCACAGGAACGAAATCATCGAGCGGGTGGTAGCTCAGGTTCTTGTAAAGGTTGGGACTGAGTACATGCACGTTCGATGTACCCAGCAGTGTGTAGCCGTCGGGCCGGGCCGAGGCGACCATGGCGGCACCGATGGTACTGGCGGCTCCTGGTTTGTTGTCAATCACCAGTTGCTGCCCCAGGGCCTCGGACAAGCGGGGGCCGACGATGCGCCACGGAGTGTCACTGGTACCTCCTGGCGCCCAAGGGACGATCAGGCGGATTGGCTTGTTGGGGTAAGCACCCTGCGCCTGGGCGGCCAGGGCGAACAGCACGGTGCTGGCCACGGATGCCAGCCAGCGTGAACACGCGGCGAACTTCGAAGTCATAGATTTGCTCCTTCTGGTGGTGAAGGGATCAGTTTGTCCTCCACCGAAGTGCACAATGGTACCTTTGATCCACCATAGTGCCTCGCAACAGCGCTCGACGTGGAACCGGAATCAGAAAGCAGGCTGCAAAATGACTTGGAATCTCAGTGAAGCGACCAGCCAGACAGGGCGCATTGCGATCGTGACCGGCGCCAACATCGGACTTGGCTACGACACCGCACTGGCGCTTGCCGCGAAAGGATGCAAGGTGGTGCTCGCCTGCCGGAGTCCGGACAAGGCCGCAGCGGCAAGGGAACGGATCCAGGCCCTGCACCCGACGGCACAGCTGGAGTGCATGGCGCTGGACCTGGGCAGCCTGGCCTCGGTGTGCGCATTTGCCGCCTCCTTCACGCAAACGCACAGGAAACTGGATCTGCTGATCAACAACGCCGGTGTCATGATGCCGCCCTACTCGGTCAGCGAGGACGGCTTCGAGAGCCAGATGGCGGCCAACTACCTGGGCCACTTCGCCTTGACCGGACTGCTGCTGCCGCTGCTGTCGGCAACGGCGCGCTCCAGAGTCGTCAGTCTCAGCAGTCTGGCTCACAATTGGGGAAATATCCGTTTTGATGACCCTCACTTCAAGAACGGCTACAACAAGCGTGCCGCTTATGGCCAGAGCAAACTGGCTTGCCTGATGTTTGCCTACGAACTCGATCGCCGTTTGCGCGAGGCTGGTATCGGGACCTTGTCGGTCGCTGCACACCCAGGGGTGGCAGTGACCAATCTGGCGCAGCACTTTCCCCGATTTCTGACGCTGTTTTTTCCTCTGGTCGGGCAGTCAGCCGCCAGCGGCGCCCTGCCGACACTGTACGCGGCGTTGGGTAGTGACATTGACGGTGGCGACTACTGCGGCCCACGCTCACTGGGTCAAATGCGCGGCGATCCTGTCAAGGTGGGATCCAACCGCGCCTCCCGGGATCAGGAGGCGGCAGGGCGCCTGTGGACCCTGTCGGAACAGTTGACCGGTGTACGCTTTCTGAGTTGACCCCGCGTGCTCCGCAGTGGATCCGGCGATGCCCCGACGCCAAAAAAAAGAAGCGGTTTTGGCATATCATCCCGCGCTCAAAGAGCAGAAAGCACTCTGAGTGAACTGGCTAAACAAACTACTTGCTCCTGATATGTCAACCCCCACCTTCGATGACAGTGCCTTGCTGATCGACGTGCGCACGCCAGGTGAGTACGCATCAGGTCATGTGGACGGTGCCTTGAATCTTCCGCTGGACCGTTTTGTGCAGGACTACGCCAGTGTGGCGCCCGACAAGTCCAAGCAGATTGTCTTGTACTGTCAGTCCGGCGCGCGGTCCGGACAGGCCCTGCAGTTCCTGCAGCAGCACAACTATGAAAATCTGATCAACGGAGTTTCCGCCGGTGCGGTGGCCCTGAAGACAGGTCGTGCGATCCGGCGACTGTAGTGGCGCCCTGGTCGTGGCGTGCAACGGATTGACCGCGGTTTCGACGCTAAACGGGGTCAGCGCGGCTCAAACTTCTTTTTGAGTAAGCGCGACAGGCTGACCTTGCAGGCCGGGGCAGTGAGCGCCGTCGCTTGCCACTAGACTCGGGCCTGTGCCCATTCCTTCCAAATCCGACAAGTTGACACCAGCAGACGCCAGTCCGGGGGTACTGTACGCCGCGCTCGCCTACACCTTCTGGGGCTTGCTCCCCGTTTTCTTCAAGCAGTTGTCCGGAGTCAACCCGTTCGAGGTGGTGGCCCACCGGGTGCTATGGTCACTTGTCTTCCTGATGCTGGTGTTGTGGCGACTGAGGCGTTGGACCTGGCTGCGAGAGCTGGTCCGCCGACCGCGCGTGTTTCTGACGTTTGGGGTATCGTCCCTGCTCCTGTCGGTCAACTGGTCGGTCTTTGTCTGGGCAGTACAGAACACGCATGTGCTCGATGCCAGTCTGGGCTACTTTATATTGCCCTTGGTCAATGTGGCTATCGGGTTTGTCTTTCTGAAGGAACGCCCGCGCGTCGGGCAGTGGCTGGCCGTGGCGGTCGCCGCAGCGGGCGTCGTCTGGCTGACCCTGCAGGCCGGTCGACTGCCCTGGATCGCCTTGGTTCTGGCGGCCACATTCGGGGTTTACGGGTTGCTACGCAAGCTGGCCAGCCTTGGTCCGCTGGAAGGTCTGACGCTGGAAGCGCTGCTGCTGTCCCCTCTGGCAGTTGCCATGCTGGCCTGGTGGGCGTGGCATGGACAGGGCGCACTGGTTCAAGGTGATGCCGTCACCCTGGGCTGGTTGCTGCTGGCCGGACCGCTCACTGCGATCCCCTTGCTGCTTTTTGCCGCAGGTGCCCGGCGTATTCCGATGGCAACTTTGGGCATCCTGCAGTACATCTCGCCCAGTCTGCAGATGCTGATGGGGGTCTGGCTCTATGGCGAATCCCTCGGTACCGCACGCGCCATTGGCTTTTGCGTGATCTGGGCCGGCTTGTTGCTGTACACGCTGGACAGCTGGCGCGCCCGGCCATCACCCCGCTAGCTGCGAAGGGTTGACTTTCATGGACAGTTCCGGGTTGCCAGCCCACGATGCAACTGCGCTCTTCAGCCCTCGTTGCGCCGGCGCTCGATCTCCTGGCGCACCGATTCTGCGACCTGCGCAGTGCGTCGTTGCGCGGCTTTGCGGTCGGACTTCATGCGCTTCTGACTCTTGCGGTGGGAACGCCTCATCCACCAAATGAACAAGCCTGCGGAAACAAGCAGACCGCCACTGAGCATGGACAGCGCACTGCCCCGATTGGCGATCGTGACCACGCCCGCCAAGCCGTACACGTACGGCAGCGCTTCATACAACCAGTCAGGCTTGTGCACGTTGAACACTTGTCCCCCCCTATTTCTTCATCAATGCGAAACATCTTACTTGACATTTGCGCAGCACGTTTGACGCGAATTACGGTGTCGGTTCCTCACACACGTCGGTTACATTGACATCACAACATCAGGGAGATCCAACAATGACAGACCCAGTGGCGCCAAACCATCGCAAGCACAGTGCCGATAGCGCAGCGCTGCCCGAGCGTGCGGGTGTCGCTGACCGGGTTGCCGAGGCCATCATGAAACTGACCTCATCGGTGCCATCGTCGCTCGAACCCAGCAGTGCAGCGCCGCATGCACGGGCAAAATTGCTGGCTCGCAATGCAGCACGAGCCTGCGCCGGCATTTCGGGTGGTGCAGCCATGGCGCCTGGTCCGCTGGGTATGCTGACGCTGCTGCCCGATCTCGTGGGTGTCTGGAAGGTCCAGGCACAGATGGTTGCCGATATCGCTGCTGTCTATGGCCAGACCGCGACCCTGAGCCGCGAGCACATGGTCTACTGCCTTTTCAAGCAATCGGCGGCGCAACTGCTGCGAGACATCGTCGTGCGGGAGGGCACACGCTACCTGGTGCTTCCGCTGACCCTGCAGATGATGCGCAATCTGGCGTCCAGGCTTGGCGTGCAAATTGGGCAGCGCACCGCTGGCAAGGCAATCGCCAGGTACGCGCCACTTGTCGGTGCACTGGGAGTTGGCGCGTACGCCTATTACGATACCAGGAAGGTTGCGCAAACCGCCATCAAGCTCTTCGGCAGCGAGGTGATCCTGCCAGATGGCCCGGTTGACGCCGGCGCGTCGCGCTCTGCAGACCGGACCCGTTAGGGGGCACCAGCGGTTCCTGCCTGTGACGCCAGCAGCATGGCCAGAACGCTGTCGGCTTCCTTGATGGACTCAACAAAGGGGCGGTCCTGCGCCGGTACCGCGGTCAGCATGCTCTCCCATACCGCTTCACGTCGCTCAAAGTCGCGCTGACTGTCGCGGCGCACATCCAGAGCGACCTGCATCTTTGGCAGGTATTCGGTGGCGAGCCGACTCGAGACAATGGCTCTCTGCAACTGCTCGTCCCATCCTCTGCCCTCACAGTCCAGAGCGAACTTGTTCAATTCGTGCAACAGGCCCTCCAGAAACGGAAACAAGTTCGCCATACCGCCGCGCCTGAAGGCCATGACCATGGTGTCGAGCAGGCATTCAAAGGCAACCCGCTCCACCATCACCATGGTCTCCCTGCGAATCGGCTTGAAGCTCTGTCTGTGTCCCTTGACAGTTTCCATGTCCATAAGTCACCTTCATCGGCCTCGCTGGCATGCGCGCCCCGGTACGGGATGCAATGCCTGAGTCTAGGATCTGCCGCTCGCTCGGTCTATCCCCCAAATGGGGGATTAGCGCGAGTTAAGAATTCCCTAAGACCGCTTGTCGAAAATTCCCCTGTCGACTGAACTTCATTCATGGTTTGTGGTTCCGGTCAAATCCCTTTACGAGCGTTGTATCCCAAGATGTTGTCGGTTGTTTCCCGTTTCACGAGCAGTCTCATGAGGCATCTCGGCGAGTCCACCCACGATCTGGAGGTGGAGATCCGGGTCGAGGAGATCCGCAAACTCATGCTGGACGCGATGGCCGGATTGAGGGCTGATCATGAGGAACGGCCGTCAGTATGGAGCAGGGTTTTTTACGTCCGTGATATTCAGACACTCTGGTATCTGCGCATTGATTTGATGGCCCTGTTGTCGCAACAGTTCGGTGAGGCGGTGGCGCGCGATACGCTCTCAGCCATCACTGAGCGATTTCGGGGCGTCGTCCCGCGCAACCAGATCTCTGCCTGCAGGCGCATTTGCCATTGACACCGAAGACGGTGCCGCACATGACGTGCTATCGTCCGCCGAATCACTTTCTGTTTGACCAGGCACTGTTATGCGTCTTCCCAATTTGATGGCTACCAGGAATGGTCGCCTGATCGCCTTCTTCCTTCTGTACGTGACTGAAGGCATTCCGCTGGGCTTTGCGGCGACGGCGGTGGCAACCCGCTTGCGCCGGCTCGATGTCGGGCCGGCCGAGATTGGTGCGTTTGTCGGGTCCTTTTACCTGCCATGGGCGTTCAAGTGGGCCTTCGGTCCACTGGTGGATGTCTTCTCGTCGGACCGCTGGGGGCGCCGGCGTGGCTGGATTCTCGCGACCCAGGTCGCCATGGCCCTCACCCTGCTCTCCACAGTCATGCTGGAACTGCCACAGCAACTCGGACTGTTCACGATGATCCTGCTCGTTCACAACACATTTGGGGCGATGCAGGACGTGGCCATCGACGCGCTCGCGTGCAGTACCCTGCAGGAGGACGAGCGGGGGCTGGCCAACGGCATGATGTTTGCTGGTGCCACCATGGGTGCCATGCTTGGCGGAAGCGGCGTCATGTACCTCAGTGGCGTAACCGGTTTTCAACCGACTTTCTACTTTGTCGCAGCGTGCATCCTCGCGGTGACGGTTTTCGTGGTGCTTCCGATGCAGGAAACCAGCGGTGCAGCGCGGCCACCGCTGAAGGGATCGAGGATGGTGCAGGCGGGTCGTGAATTGCAGGCTTTTGCGGTGGACTCGTTCCGGTCCTTCCTGGGCAGTCCCGGCGCGTTTGGCGGTTTATTGTTCTCGCTGCTCCCGGCCGGAGCCATGTGCCTGGGGCTGTCGTTGCAGTCGAATCTGGCTGTGGAACTGGGCCTCGACGACGACCAGGTTGCCTCCCTGGGGCTGTGGTCGTCCATCCTGGGTGCCCTGTTCTGTGTTGCCGGCGGCTACCTGTCTGACCGTTTCGGGCGCCGGCGCACACTGTTCCTCTACCTGGCACTGATGAGCCTCCCGGTGTTCTACCTGATGAACGAACTCTCGCGTTTCGGATGGGTCATGCCGGTCAGTGCCAATGCCGCGAATCGCCCGCCGGTTCCTGCGGCCCTGGTGACTGCCCTGTGGGTGGCCACGCTGGCCTATGCGGTCTTTCAGGGATTGATGTACGGGACCCGCTCAGCCATCATGATGGATGTCACCAACCCGGCGGTGGCAGCCACCCAGTTCACTGCCTACATGGCCTTGATGAACCTGGCGATTTCCTACTCCGCCACCTGGCAGGGGATCGCGGTCGAAGCCTGGGGCTACCCCGTGACCATGATGGTGGACGGTCTGTTCGGTCTGGCGTGCGTGCTCGTCCTTCCCTGGCTCAAGCGCTCCAATCCGCAAGGCAACCACTACACCGATGAACTGGGTCCCAAACGCGCACGCGCCCTTGCGCGCACCCTGGGACTGCTTTGCATGACCTGGGCGCCCTACACCCTTTGGGGCGACGTCTTCGGCGCTGCCAAGCCCATCATGGGCACACTTTTCACCCTGATCTTTGTCGCGTCGGCCCTTTTTCTTCTGGCTGGACGTGCCGTTCTCGGGCCATCGACCGGATGGCCAGTGCGTTTCGGGGCCTGGATGGCGCCCCTGCTCATCCTGCTCCATGGGCGGTATTACCTCGACGACCTCGCAAAGTGGCTGCCCTCACAGGGGGCCGGTTCCACCTTGATGGTGACACTGCAGGCCATCATGGTAGCCGTGGCGGCACTGGCTGGCGTGCTGTTGCTTCTGCTGGGAATACAGTCCTGGCGCCCGATGCTGGCTGAATCGACCACGCCGGCCTGAGTCAACCCCGTGATCGGACCAGGCGACTTTGCGCTTGTTGCAAGCCACAGGAAATTGTGCACGCCAAGCAGTCATAATTCGCACTGGCGAGCGCCAACCGATTCGGATTGATAGCGACCCATTTTCGGAGCAATGGAAATGTTTGGATTCTTTGGTATTGGGCAACGCAGAAAAGCCAGGCATATTGAACAGCAGTGCGAAATAGTTCAAATCGCGCTGAGCAGCGTCCTGAGTCGGCGCGGCATGAGTCCGCAGTCGATCACCTGCGAACTTGTGCACCTTGCCCGACCCGGTGCCGCCAGTGTGGTGTTGGTGCAACTACGGATCCGGGCGTGGAACGAGCGACTGATGCGGGAGGCTGGTGATTTCGAAGCCGAGTTGCTCGGCTTGATCTGCTTGTACAGCCGGAGCCAGCGCAAGACAGAATACATCATGGCCTGGAAGTTTGCGGTCGACATCAAGAACCCAAACCCCAAGGCCGCCGCCACCGCATCAAGCAGATTCGCAGCTGCGCCTGCTCCAGGCACTGTCGACAAATTTGAATTGCCGAAATCAGCACAGGACGAGAGTGAAAGCCATTATGACTATGGATTTCCGGCCACGGTCATACGCCATCAATGAGCGCACGAACACGCGCGCCCGCGCTCAATCGTTCAGGACCATCTGGACAATGAGGCCCGTGGCAATCGCAATCAGAAGATAGTCGCTCCCGGTCTGTACCCAGTGATGGCCAGCAGGCGGTGCGCTCAGACGGTGCCGGCGTCAGGGCGGTCACAATGCGCACACTGCTTTTCGCGTTCGTGCTTGTCTTGGGTCTGTGGTTGGTGTGCCCCCCTTGTTGCGGTAGAGCTTTGGTGCAGTGGCCGAGGGGTGCGGTTCATTGGTTTGTGCGCAACGATTTCTTGAACCGCACACCGGGTTGTGCTGCATCTAGAATCGATCAGCTCCCAGACCATCCGCCCGAGGCACCTCATGAATCAAATCCTTGTGATCACACGTTGCTTATGCCTTGTTGCTGGCGTGGCTGCGTTGGCCAGTACCGTCAGCGCAGCCGATCCTGTCTTGCCAGTGGCTCCTGTGCGCGACGTGACTCAGGTGCTGCACGGCGTGACGGTGCACGATCCCTATCGCTACCTTGAGGACGTCAGGAACCCCGAGGTTCAGGGCTGGTTGCGGGCTCAGGGCGACGTGACGCGCCAGACACTGGACCGGATAGACCTGCGCCGGGGTCTTGCCGAGCGCATTCAGAGCCTGTCGGACGCCGGCGGACACAGCATCAGCAGCATTGTGCGCATGCCGCAAGATCGCCTCTACTACCTGAAACGCGCCCGCGGCGAAAAACAGCACAAGCTGATGATGCGAAACGGCTTGTCGGGCGCTGAAATGGTGCTGGTGGACCCCGAAGTCCAAGGCCAACGCACTGGCGTACCACACGCTGTCAACTACTTCGTACCCTCCTGGGATGGCAAGTATGTTGCCTACGGCATGTCGGCCGGCGGCTCCGAAGACGCATCCCTCTACGTTCTGGATGTCCAGACGCACAAGCTGGTGGGATCGCCAATTCCCCGCGTGCAGGAAGCGCTGGTGTCCTGGTTACCCGACAGCAAGTCTCTCACCTACAACCAGCTCCAGGAGCGCAGAGGCGGACAGGCCGAGACAGAGACCTTTCTCGACAGCCGCGTCATGTGGCTGAGGGTTGGCAAGCCGGGCTCCGCCGCGATGCCGGTTTTTGGGCCTACCGTCACCCGCACTCTGGGCCTGTCGGCGCTCGACGTCGGCGGCTTGGTTTTCAGCCCTGACAGCGACTGGATGCTGGCGCGCACCACCGACACCACACTGCCCGAGGGCTTCCTGTTCGTTGCCCGCGTCAGCGAGCTTGGAAAACCAGACATCGCCTGGAAGAAGATTGCTGGTTATAGCGACAGGATCGCACAGATTGACCTCAAGGGCAACGATCTGTACTTCATGAGCTATGTCGGTGCGCCACGCAAGCGCGTGCTCAAACTGGACCTGAGACAGCCCGAACTGGCGCGCGCACGCGTTGTGGCTGTACCGCCCCCAGACGCGGTGCTGGAACATTTTTCTCTGAACCGTGACGTCCTGCTGGCCAGCATCCGCGAGGGAACCTCGATCGGCGTGCGACTCTACGCCGAGGGTGACAGCACAGGGCGCCCGATTACACTGCCTTTTGTCGGCGCAGCGTCCGTGCATGAGGACCCGGCGCACGCCTACAAGGATGTGCTGTACAGCCTGAGTGGCTGGACCCAGCCCACGCGAACACTTCGGTATGACGGGCAGATATCCAGCGACTCCGGCCTGCGCGCAGCAGCGCCTGGCCCGGCTCTGACCGACGTTGAGATCGTGGAGTTGAAGGCTCCCAGCCATGACGGCACATTGATCCCGATGACGCTTTTGCACAGAAAGGGCATCAAACTCGACGGAAACAACCCGACGCTGCTGGTCGCCTACGGCGCCTACGGTTTCTCGGAGACGGCACACTACTCGGCCGCAACCATGGTCTGGCTGGAACAAGGCGGTGTCATGGCCTACGCCAATGTGCGAGGCAGCGGCGTTTACGGCAATGACTGGTACAAAGCAGGCTTCAAGACGACCAAGCCCAACACCTGGAAAGACGGCATCGCCTGCGCCCAGTACCTGATCAGCGAAGGGTATGCCTCGCCACAGACCATGGCCGTCATGGGCGGCAGCGCCGGTGGCATCTTCGTCGGGCGAGCTGTCACCAGTGCACCAGAGTTGTTTGCAGCGGCGATTTTCAGCGTCGGCATGATGGACACCATCCGCTCGGAGGAAAGCGCGAACGGCATCACCAATATTTCGGAATTTGGCAGCACCCGCGACGCAACGGAATTCGCTGCCTTGCTGGAGATGAGCACGTATCACAACATCAAGGACGGCACAGCCTATCCGGCCGTCATGCTGGTTCACGGGATGAACGACCCACGCGTTGACGTCTGGGAAAGTGCCAAGGCGGCGGCGCGCCTGCAGGCCGCCACCAGCAGCGGCAAGCCGGTGCTGTTGCGCCTGGACCTGCAAGCCGGCCACGGCATTGGCAGCACGGCAACGCAACGCTATGCCATGTCAGCCGACATCTACAGTTTTCTGCTCTGGCAAATGGGACGCGCCAAAATCCGGCCCTGACACCACTCGTCCTCAACTCGAAAGAACTTCATGCGCTACCGTCTGCTTGGCCGAACCGGCCTTTACGTCTCTGAACTCTGCCTGGGCACCATGACTTTTGGCGGCCAGGGTTTTTGGCAGGTCATGGGCGGTCTGTCACAGGAGGCGTCCACGGCGCTGGTGAAGCAGTCCTTTGACGCCGGCATCAACTTCATCGACACCGCCAACGTGTACTCGGTTGGCAGGTCCGAGACCATCACCGGCAACGCGATCAAGAGTCTGGGTCTGCCGCGTGACGAACTGGTGGTGGCCACCAAGGCGACCGGCGTCATGCAGGAAGGCTCCGTCAACGCGCTCGGGCAATCGCGCTACCACCTCATGAACGAACTTGACGCCAGCCTGAAGCGCCTGCAGCTCGATCACATCGACCTGTACCAGTTGCACGGCTTTGACCCGCTGACGCCACTCGAAGATGTCCTTTCCACACTCAACGACATGGTCAGATCCGGCAAGGTGCGCTACATCGGGCTGTGCAATATGGCGGCCTGGCAGATCATGAAAGCACTGGCGATCTCCGAGAGAAATCACTGGGCGCGCTTTGAGAGCGTGCAGGCCTACTACACGATTGCCGGGCGGGATCTCGAGCGCGAAGTGCTGCCCTTGATGCAAGACCAGCAGCTTGGCCTGATGGTCTGGAGCCCGCTCGCCGGGGGCTTGCTCAGCGGCAAGTTTGCCCCGGACGGCAGCGGACCGGAAGGAACCCGCCG
>CAIQVX010000253.1 GCA_903875275.1 uncultured beta proteobacterium
CGCTCGGCACTTCGTGTCCTCGCTGCCCCCCGAGGGGGCGCGAGCTTGCTTGGGGCGGCCCGGCGCGGCGCTCATGCTGCCACCTCTTGCCGCTCGTCCTGCGGCGCACCGTCAAAGACGATGACCCCGTCCTTCAATTTGACCAGACGCTTGGCGTGGCGTGCCACATCGGGTTCGTGCGTGACGATGACGATGGTCAGGCCCTGTTCGCGGTTGAGCTGACCAATGACTTCCAGCACTTCGTTGGTGGTTTTGGTGTCGAGGTTGCCGGTAGGTTCGTCTGCCAGCAGCAAAGGCGGGCGATTCACCAGCGAGCGTGCAATCGCCACGCGTTGCTGCTGGCCACCCGAGAGCTGGTTCGGCATGCGGTGCCCCAGCGTGGCCAGACCGACCTGCTCCAGCACCTCCTGCGCGCGTTTGCGCGCCGCGGTGCGCGACTGGCCGGCGTAGAGCAGGGGCAGGGCCACGTTTTCCAGCACGGTCATGCGCTTCAGGAGGTTGAAGCTCTGAAAGACAAAGCCGATGGTGCGGTTGCGCACCTCGGCGTGCTGGGCTGCGCTCAGGTCGGTCACGTCCTGACCGTTGAGCCGGTAATGGCCGCTGTCCGCACGATCGAGCAGCCCGAGCAGGTTCATCAAGGTGCTCTTGCCGGAACCGCTGGGACCCATCAGGGCCACATAGTCGCCCTGGCTTACCTGCAGGTCGATGCCAAACAGGACCGGCGTGACGATGTCACCGGTTCGATAGCTCTTGCTGATGCCCGAGAGCTCGATCAGGCTCATTTCTTCACCGGCGCTTCCACCGTGCGCGTGATCACCTCGTCGCCCACCTTCAGGTCGCCGCTGATGAGCTCGGTAAAGCGCGTGTTGGCAATGCCGATGGTGACCTCGTGCAGTTTGGGCACCTGCTTTTCACCAACGGTGTAGACGCGGTAAATCTTGCGCCCGGTGCGGGTGGCGGTGAGCACGCCATCGTCATCGGCGCGCGCTTTTTCTTCGGCAGTTACTGGCGCCGAGGCGGCGCTCGCTGCCGGCGTGGCACCCTTGGCCTTCAAGCTGTCTTCGTCGGGCCGAAAGCGCAGCGCCGCTGTGGGCAGGCGCATGACCTTGGGTTTGCTCGAGACCACAATGCGGGTCTGCGCGGTCATGCCCGGTTTGAGCAGCTCGTCCGGATTCTCGACGTCAACGATGATCGTATAGGTCACCACGCCCTGGGCGCTGGCCGAGTTCAGGCGGAACTGCTGCACCAGGCCCTCAAACTCTCGCTCGGGGTAGGCATCGACCGTGAAATGCACGGCCTGACCGGTCTTGATGAGGCCGACGTCGGCCTCGCTGACGTTGGTCTGGATCACCATCTGACGCAGGTCACGCGCCAGCAGGTACAGGTCGGGGGTCTGAAAACTCGCGGCCACGGTCTGGCCAACGTCGGTGTTGCGCCGGATCACGACGCCGTCAATCGGTGAACGGATCACCGAGTTGTCCAGATCAGTCTGCGCCGATTCCACTTGAGCGCGACCCAGTTCCACATTGGCCACGGCAGCATCGACCTCGCGCTGACCCTGGTCGAGCGTCAGCGCAGAGATGAAGCCGGCTGCCACCAGCTTGAGGTTGCGCTCATAGGTGGCGCGGGCCAGCACCTGTGCCGCGTTGCTGGCGGCGAGTTGTGCCTGGGTCTGGCGCAACCGGGCTTGCAGATTGGCCGGGTCCAGGCGCAGCAGGATCTGGCCCTTCTTGACGCGGTCATTGAAGTCGGCACGCCGCTCCAGCACGGTGCCGCTGACCTGGGTTCCAACGTTGACCGTGATCACCGGTTGCAGGGTCCCGGTGGCCAGAACCACTTGCGTGATGGCACCTTCGTCAAGCTGCGCGGTGCGGAATTTGGGCTCCTCCGCCCTGGGGTTCCTCTGCACGTACTGCCATCCACCTGCCGCCGAAACAGCCACCAGAGACGCCGCGATGGCGCTGCGCTTGATCCACAATTTCATAGTCAATGCCCACTGCCCTGAAAGCCGGAAGTGTAAGCGCCGCGCTTCAAGGGTGCCCTATTTCGCAATCCGGTCAAGACTGATGAACGGCGTTGCCCCGCCGCTGACCTGCGGCAGCTTCCCATCCCACTTGGCAATGGCAGCACGCTCGTTTTCGATGCGACGCAGTGCCAGCAATTCGGGCGTGATCTGCATGCGCTGCAGCGCCAGTGACTCGGCCTCAGCCTTGGCGCCGACCACCTTCTGTTGTGCCTCCACCTGAAGGCGCTGAAGGTCACGTTCTGCCTGCTGCTTTTGCTGCTCGGCCTTGACCTTGTTTTCGATGGCGTCAGCAAAACTTCTGGAAAAAGCAAAGTTGATCAGGTTGAACTCATCGAGCATCAGACCGTGGCGGCTCATCTTTTCCTTCAGCAGCACGGCGATCGCATCGCGCACCTCGGTGCGCCGGGTGATCAGCTCTTCCGCGGTAAAGCGCGCGGTCACGGCTTTGACGGACTCGTGTGTCGCCGGCAGGATGATTCTTTCAGCCAGGATGTTGACCGAGGGCCCAACGTTCTTGAAGGCAGCCACGGCATACTGGGGTTCCAGATGGTAATTGATGGCCACCTTGGTGTGCACCGACTGCAGGTCCTTGGAAGCAGCATCCCCCTCGCCCTCACCATTTTGAATCTGCACATTCATGAGATGCATGGTCTGTGCGATGGGCCAGCGGAAATGCAGACCGGGCTCGTAGAGCGCGTCGCGCGCGTCGCCAAACGTCGTCATCACGCCCCGACTGCCGGCCGGAACCACTGCGACCGGTGCAAACAGGGCAAGCAGCACGGCGATTCCGAGCAATAGAAGCACCTTCCTGGTCCAACCCGTTGCGGCGCCATTCATCTTAATGCGATTGAAAAATGTCATGCGAACTCCTGTTTGCGTGGCCGTGCCACGGGATCATTCTCAATGATTCGCCGCCCGCAGGCAACCTTGAGGGCGTTGCGAGGGACGAAGTTCCTCGTTCAGAGGTTCCAGTTCATGCCAGCGCCTTCCTGTTCAGTCTTGAGCCGGAGCAACCGATGCACCTTCGATCCCGTGGCGTTGCAGAGCCCGGGCTATGAATCCGCTGGCCTTCATTTCTTCCACAAAGGCCCGCAAGGTCGATGCAGCCGCCTCGCCGCGGCACTTGGGAAGTCCCATCGCCTGTTGAATCACCATGAAGCGGCCTGGAAGCAGGCGCAAGCCTGACCGGCGAGCGGCATCGGCCTGGAGTTGCTGCTTGACACCGGCTGCCACGTGCGCGTCCTCTTCAATGAAGGTGTCTATCACTGCAGGCGATGTCGGCGCACGAACGATCTGCGCCTCTTTGAGCTCGCGCGTCAGGTACAGATCGTAAGCGCTGCCCTTGCCCACCACGACCCGATGACCTGCGCGGTCGACTTCGGCATTGTCAATCAGTGCCGACTCCTGGCGCACCAGATAAGCTCCTTCAATGAGAAGGTAAGGTGCCGTGAACGCAATGCCCTCGCCGCGCGCGGGGTCCACGGCAAAAAAGCCGAAGTCCGCCTGTTCCTGCGTCACGGCGGCGACCGACTTCATGGCCGAGTCGAAAACAAGCAGTTCAACATCCACTCCCAGCATTTGCGCAAAATTTCTCGCCAGGTCTATCGAGACTCCACAGGGCCTGCCCTTTGCATCCAGATTGGCCAGTATCGGATTGCCCAGGTTGATGGAGGCCCTCAGCTTTCCGGTGGGCACCAGGGCAGAGAGAATCTCGCGTGGGATGCTCACGCTGAAGCCAGCCTCTCGACGTGCCTGTGTGTCAGGGCGGCGGCTTGAAGCATCCATTCGGGCTTGAACTGCTCTTTGCCGAGCGTCGCCGGCCAGTTGCTGCGCAGTGTCTCGATGTGGTTGCGCATGCTCTGCGGATTGACTTGCAGATCCGACACCGTTCGGGCCATGGCATTGGCACAGGAATGCGCCGCCGCAAACAGGGCAGGCCATTCGGCCAGCGCCGCCTGCCACTCGCCAATGGAGCGCCCGCTGTCTTGCGACAGGGCAGTCAGCAGTGCGGCGACGCGATGGGGTGTGCGCTGCGTAGCTTCCAGCGCTAGGCGACAGCCGTCGAATGCGTCGTCCTTCACCCTGCTGCTCACACCGATCGTCTGCGGCGGCGCCGACAGACCGAGTTCAGCGACCTCCTGCTGAGCCATCAGCGTTATCTCCCGGGCCATGCTGCCCAGACTGCCGACGAGCAGACCGGTTTCACAAGCCAGTGCCACCCATTCGTCGCGCTGTGCCATCGAAGCTGCCGTGGCACTGCAGAGCTTCAGTTCTTCGGCCAGCAGGGCAAGCACCTGCTCTCCTTTGCCCTGTGCCAGTGGGGCAGACGCGCCGGCCCACTGCACGCTCAGGGCGCTGGCTGCAAGTGTCTGCAGGCGCTGACGGCTGCGCACCAGGGGTGCGGCCCAGTGCGCGCAGCGCAGGCCAAAACTGGTGACGCGGCGTGCCTGTAGCACATCGCGCTCCAGCACCGGGTCGCTGGCGTGTCGGGTTGCCAGGGCGAGCAGGGCACTGATGGTGCGCCCGGTATCGGCTTCGATCAGTGCCAGTGCATCGCGCGTGAGTAGCGCCATGGTGCAGTCCATCAGGTCCTGGTTGCCGCAGCCAAAGTGCACGAAATCGGTGGCTTGCGGGTTGAACAGGCCGACCGTCTCCGTGAGGCTGGCGATGAACGGAATCGCAATGCTGCCAGCACCGGCGCTGTCCCGCACCATCTTGGGCACGTCAAACAGGTCAACCTTGCAGGTGCCGACGATGGACTGGGCTGCCGCTGGCGGAATCAACCCAGCGTCAGCCTGCGCCCGCGCCAGCGCCGCTTCAAAGCGCAGCATGGCGTCGATGACATTGGATTCACCGAAAGCGCTCTCGGCATGCGGATCAACAAGGCGGTGTTCA
Source organism: uncultured beta proteobacterium (assembly GCA_903875275.1). Lineage (GTDB taxonomy): Bacteria > Pseudomonadota > Gammaproteobacteria > Burkholderiales > Burkholderiaceae_C > Rhodoferax. The sequence goes on from CAIQVX010000253.1 coordinate 4,922, forward strand.
AAAATACTGTTCATGCAGCGCAGGGTTCAGAATGTCAGGCACGGGTCATTCTACGGTTTGAGCCGGTTGTCTCGCTGCTTCCGGGATCGCAGCATCCTGTGCGATGATTTATCTTATTGCGGGTTTCTCCGAGTTTTGAACGGACTCCGCCTCAGCAGGACTGTGCCATGTCACCGAACTTTTCCCTTGGCTCCGCCAGCGATCCGGCCGTGCTGGACAAGCGCGACTGGATCGCAGGCCTGGAAAAAGGTCTGTCCATCATCGAAGCGTTTGATGACGCCCATCCGCGGCTGACCGCCAGCCAAGCCGGGGTGCGCTGCGCCATGACGCGCACGGCGGCGCGCCGTTATCTGCTCACACTGAAGCACCTGGGTTACGTTGCCAGCGACGGCAAACTTTTCTGGCTGACGCCGCGTGTGCTGAGGCTGGGTCAGTCTTATCTGGAGTCCGCGGGATTGCCCCGCATCGTGCAGCCCTTTTTGCAGCGCGTGACCGCCGGCACGCAGGAGAGCGCCTATGTCAGCGTGATGGATGGCGACGATATTGTCTACATAGCGCGCAACGGCTCCAACCGCGTCATGAACACCGGTTATGTTCTGGGCTCGCGCGTGCAGGCTCAGGTGACGGCCGCCGGCATGCTGATGTTGGCCGCGCGCGACGAGACCTGGCTAACCCACTGGCTGGCAGCGCACGAACTCAAGGCCTACACCTCCTACACCATCACCAGCAAGGAGCGTCTGCTGGTGGAACTGGCACGGGTACGCTCGCGGGGTTGGGCCATGTCGGAGCAGCAACTCGAACTCAACTACCGTGGCATCGCAGTGCCGTTGCGCAACCGGCACGGGGAGGTGATCGGAGCTCTGAGCGTCACCATGCCGATGGGGCGGGAGTCGAGCGAAGATGCCGTGACGCGTGTCCTGTCGGTGCTGAGCGAGACCGCGCAGGCCATGCGCAATCTGATCTGAACCCGGTTCAACGGGAGGCCGCGTGTTTCAGTCGGATATGGTTGGGTAGCGGTACGGAGCGTTGCAGCACACCTTCACCTAGCCATACAGCGGCGCGCCGCGCACGCTGCGCCACGCTGGACAGCGGAATCTGGCGGTAGTCACTGTTGCCGACTTCAAAGCTGTAGTCGCCCCGGTACCCCAGTGCGTGCAGTCGCGTGACCAGCGCTGCGAGCGCCTGACCGTGCACACCTTCACCTGGGAAGACGCGGAAAGCCTGGTCCGCCGGGTCGTTCCAGAGGAAATCAGCCAGTTGCACCAGAAACACCTTGTCCGGGTCCAGCATGTCGAGTTCGTCCAGGGGCATGCCCTGGGCAAACAACTGGACAGTGTCACTGGCCAGGCCCAGCCCCAGATTGGGCACATCGGCTTCGAAGACACGGTCCCACGCCTGCCCGAACTCCGTGGCGCTGTGACCGCTCGCGACCGGGCTGTAGGCGATCCGGATGTTCATCGGAATCGCAAGCATGGCCAGCTTGCGCAGATCCCGGATCAGGGTCCGGTTGTCGGTGCTGGCCTGACGCAGGGTTGATGCCTGAACCAGCAGCAGCCGACAGTCCAGGGAACTGCACATCTCGAGCATGGACTTGGCGATATCGACCTTGTAGTCGTGCAACTGCCCGGACAGGCCCTCGAAATCGCGCAGCGTCTGAAAACCTGTGATGCGCAAGCCCGATGTGCGCACCGCCGCCAGCGCCGCCGCCAGGCCACCAGGGTGACCCACCAGGTCGCTGGCGCTGAGCATGACCTGGGAGAATCCTGCGTCCTGAACCGCCTCCAGCCTCGCCTCCAGAGGGCCGGCCAGCGAAGTCGAGTCCATGCCGAAATTGTCGATGTTCCCGCTGTAGTGGCTCATGTCGTTCAGGCGCGCTGGTTGTGCACAAGCTCAAAACTGACGCTGCCGAGCCAGGTTCGGGTCAGGGCGCCGCGGGTCTCGACATGGACGCTGCGGGACTCGATGAATTCAACGCCACGTTGCCCCAGTTCCGCGACTGCTGCCAGGACATCGGCACAGCCCAGGCCGATGCGTTGCAGCGCCTCATCGTCTTCGACATCCAGCACACCGGCTTCGGGTTCTATCAGTTGAATATAAAAACGGGAGCGGGCTGCGCAGGGGCTGCGCAGAATGCGTCCCTTGGGCAGGATGCCAAAACGCTGCTCCGCCGGCAGGTCGGCAAACCCGAACAGTTCGCGGTAGAACTCGGTCCAGTCCTCGGTACGGTCGTTGCCTATGTACTGCACGGCGCCGAAGAAGTGAAGGCCCGCCAGTGCCGGCGGATGCTGGTCCACCATCGGAATCGGCGTGAAGTCCACGTCATAAATGGAGAACTTGTCGTAGCGGTCGACAAAGTAAATGCGGCTGTTGCCGACGCCGTGGATCACCGGAATATTAAGTTCCATCACTTCAACACGGGTTGGCACGGCCCAGGCCCCGTGTTCCAGTGCACGGCGGTAGGCGGCGGCTGCGTCGCGCACACGCAGTGCGATGGCGGCAATCACGGGTTTGTCGGTCAATTCGCGGCCGTTGGTGTGCGCATTGACGATGATGTTGATGTCGCCCTGGCGGTACAGCGTGACCTCACGCGAACGGTGCCGTGCAATCAGTCGAAACCCCATGGTCTCGAGCACCTGACCCAGTGCCTGCGGCTTGGCACAGGCATATTCAATGAACTCGATCCCGTCAAGACCGATCGGATTGCTGGCCTCGAAGAGGGCTTCCCGGTCAGCGCCGGCCGCCTCAAGGGTAGGGGTCATGATGTTCTCCGTTTCAGTGCAGGGACGATTATGTGCCAGCCCGGAGAATCAGTAATTGAGTCGGGCCAGAGAGCGCAGGATCTCGGGCGTGCTTGTGCCAAAACCGAAGAATTCGAGGTAGGCCGGAATTTGCTCGAACAGCATGTCCGACCCCACCTGGACCGGGCAGCCACGGGCCTGGGCGGCCTTCAGAAAGGGGGTCATTTCTGTCTTCATGACCACTTCACCGACAAAGGTTGCTGCGTCCAGGCGTGACATGTCCACCGGCAGCGGGTCGCCCTCGTTCATGCCCATGGGCGTGGCATTGACCAGCAGTTCAAAGCCGCCAGGGTCTTTGCGACCGGTGCGCACCGTCATCCTCGGATAGTGATGCAGCAGGCGCTGTGCCAGGCCGCTTGCGGCGTCCGGGTTCAAATCAAAGAGGTCCATTTCAAGAACACCCGCAGCGGCCAGTGAGGCGGCAATGGCGCAACCGACGCCGCCGGCACCCACCACCAGCGCGCGCCGACCCTGCGGATCAAAGCCCTTGCGCTTGAGGCCGCGCACAAAGCCCTCACCGTCAAACATGTCGCCCTGCAACTGGCCGTCCGGCCCACGGCGCACCGCGTTGCAGGAGCCGGCAATGGCTGCCGTCGGAAACACCTCGTCGAGCAGACCGACGGTGCTCACCTTGTGCGGCATCGTGATCAGCGCGCCCCGGATATTGCTGAGCCTGAAGATCGAGTGCAGCAAGTCGGGGTAATCCGCCACCTGGCAACCCATGGGTACGACGATGGCATTGATGCCTTGCGCCTCGAACCATGGGTTGTAGATCATCGGCGCCTTGAAGGCGTGGGTTGGAAAGCCGATATGGGCGACGATTTCTGTGTTGCCGTTGATCATTTTCTTGTGGCCTGTTCGGCTGGGGTGAATCCATGCATGGATTCACCCTGGAGGTTTCACTTGCGCAGCCTGGCGAGTTCGGCGTTGAGTTCGGCCACGGTTTCAGGGATCAGTGCGCCGTGCTTGGTGATCACCGGCTTCATCTTTTCGCGGAACTTGGCGACCTCGGCGGCCGACAGTTCATTGACCTGCATGCCACCCTTTTTAACGGCTTCGAGCGCGGTATTGGCCTGTTCACGTGCCTGAATGCGCTCGTAAGCACTGGACTCCACAGCGGCGTCGGAAATGATCTTCTTCTCGGCGGCTGAAAGCGTATCCCAGAACTTCTTGCTGATGATGACCGACTGCGGGTTGTACTGGTGATTGGTCAGCGTGCCGTACTTCTGAACTTCGAAAAACTTGTTGGCGTTGATCACGGTCAGCGGGTTTTCCTGGCCATCGATGGCTTTCTGTTCCATTGCCGCATAGACCTCGGGGAAGGCCAGCGGCGTCGGATTGGCGTCGAGTGCCTTCACCCAGTCCACGTTGATCGCATTGGGGATCACGCGCAGCTTCAGGCCGGCAATGTCTTCGACCTTGTTGATGGCTCGCTTGCTGTTGGTGATGATGCGAAAGCCCAGCTCATAGTAGGTCAGGCCAATGATGCCCTTGGCTTCAAGTTTGGCGTGCATCTTCTTGCCAAAGGGGCCATCGACCACGGCGTCGGCTTCCTTGCCATTGGCAAACAGGAAGGGGTAGTCGAACACTTCAAAGTCCTTCACCTGACTGGCCAGAATGCCGGAATTGAGCGTCGTCATCTCGATCGTACCGCCCTGAACAGCTGACACAGTCGGCGCATCACCACCCAGCACACCGCCCGGGAACAGGTTAACCTTCATCTTGCCACCCGATTTGGCCGCAACGATGTCGGCAAACTTGTGCATGCCCATGACCAGCGGGTGGCCTTCAGGGTTCTGCGTGGCGAACTTGAACGAACGTTCCTTGATGTCTTGCGCCGAGGCGACACCAAAGGCAGCGACCGCAACGGCGGCGGCAATGGTCTTGAGCAGTACACGTTTCATGAGGGTCTCCTGAGATACAAAAAGGTTAAGGGTGGTTGTACGCGGTGCGGTGGCAAGTGGATGTGGCGTACCCAAACACACCCGCTTGCCGGAATCAATAGAACCAGCGCGCCGGCACCATGACGAGTTGCGGGAACAACACCATCAGGAACATGAGGGCGAATTGCGCGATCATGAAGGGCACGACACCCTTGGTCACCTCGTCCATACTGACCTTGCCGACACCAGCGACGGCGTTGAGCACGGTGCCCACGGGCGGCGTGATGAGACCGATGGCGTTGTTGATGATGAACAGAACGCCAAAATAGACCGGGTCAATGCCGGCCGCCTTCACTACCGGCATCAGCACTGGCGTCAGCAGCAAAATGGTGGGCGTCATGTCCAGCGCCGTACCGACCACCATGGTCAGCAACATGATGGCAGCCATCAGCAGTTTCGGGCTGTCGAGCAGGGGTTGCAGCAGGGCCACCACTTGGGCTGGCAGGTTGGCGACCGTGATCAGCCAGGCCGACACCATGGCAGCGGCGACCAGGAACATGACGATGGCGCAGGTTCTGGCCGAACTCACGAACAGCGGTACCAGGTTCTTGAAATTGAGTTCGCGGTAAACAAAGACCGAGACCACAAGGGCGTATACGGCGGCCACCACGGCGGCTTCGGTTGGTGTGAAGACACCAAACTTGAGGCCGAAGACGATGATGAAGGGCAGCACCAGAGCCCATGTCGCCTCGCGCAGTGCCGCGAGCACTTCAGCACGGTTCTTGCGGGGCGGTGGCGCGATGGTCTCCTTGCGCACCAGATACCACCAGGTGAACCAGAGCGAAGCGGCGAGCCAGACACCCGGAAAGATGCCGGCCATGAAGAGCTTGGAAATCGAGACATTGGCCGAGACGCCAAAGATCACGAAACCGATGCTCGGTGGAATGATGGGGGCAATGATGCCGGCCGACGCAATCAGCCCGGCCGAGCGCGCCTTGTCGTGGCCGGCTGCCACCATCATGGGCAGCAGCAGGGCTGTCAGCGCCGCTGCGTCGGCCACGGCCGAGCCTGAGAGCGAGGCCATGATGACGGCAGCGACGATGGTCACGTAGCCGAGGCCGCCCTTGATGTGGCCGACCAGTGCCATGGCAAAGTTGACGATGCGCCTGGAGAGCCCGCCGGCATTCATCACTTCACCCGCCAGCATGAAGAAGGGCACCGCTAGCAGCGGAAAGCTGTCAGCGCCATTGATGACGTTTTGCGCCAGGATCTGCGCATCAAACATGTTCAGATGCCACATCAGGGCGGCACCACACAGCAGCAGGGAAAAAGCGATGGGGATGCCCAGCGCCATGGCGGCGATCATGGAACCCAGGAAAATCGTAATGGTCATGGTGTGGCTCCGGGCTCAGTGGGCGTCGCCAGCATCAGCGTGCCGGGCTTCTTCGGATTCCTGCATCATCAGCAGGTGCTCGTCGCTGACCTGGCCACTGAGCAGGCGCCACAGGTCGCTCAGCAGAATCAGGCCGCCGAGCACGGCGAACACCATGCCCGAGGAGTAGAACCAGCTCATCGAGACTTCCATCACGGCGCTCGTGGTGTCCCAATTGATGACTGACTGGTCATAAGAGCCTTTGAACAGCAGCCAGCAGGTGAACAGCATCAGCATCAGACCCAGACCCATGCAGAACTTCTTGCCTGTGGGGCCGAGGCGTCCGACCAGCATGTCGGTACCCAGATGGCCCTTGTCGCGCAGGGCGACAATGGCACCCAGGAAAGTCAGCCAGACGAAGAGCCAGCGCGAGAGTTCTTCGGATACGCTGAAGCCCGAATTGAAGGCGTAGCGCATGAAGACGTTGCCAAACACCAGCACCACCATCATCGCCAGGGCGGCGGCGATCAGGTAACTGATGAACTGACAATAGGCGTCAATCAGTTTTTGTACCACTTTTGTCTCCTCCGTGTTGCTGCAGTTCGTTAATGTACGAACTAGTTAGTTGTCATGAATCGGTATTTACCCTAATACGAGCACCCGGACTCGGTCAAAACACGGAATTTCCTGATTGCTATCGTCGTTCAGGCCAGAACGAAGCGCACGATCATCTCGGTAATGCTGTTGCGCCGTGCCGAAATCGCTTCTGACGACGGCACTTCGTCTTTGAAAATCAGGCCGAAGGTGTACTGGTTGGACACATTGAAGAAAGTCAGCGCTGAAATAGATGCGTGGATGTCGATGGCGTCCAGTCCGGGGCGAAACAGACCGCTGGCCACACCGCGATCATAAAGCTGGCGAATCGCCTGAATGGCGGGCACATTGAGTTGCTGAATACTCTTGCTCTGCGCCAGATAGGCGCCGCGCTCCATGTTTTCGTTCATCACCAGGCGGATGTAGTCCTGGTTGCCGCGATGGTGGTCGAAGGTGAACTCCACCAGGCGGCGCAGCGCCGCAATGGGCTCAAGATCTTGCAGGTGCAGTTCGGCCTCAATGGTTCGCATGCGCCTGTACGCTTCTTCCAGCACTGCGACATAAAGCCCTTCCTTGCTGCCAAAGTAGTAGTAGATCATGCGCTTGCTGGTGCGTGTGGCCGCGGCGATCTCGTCAATGCGGGCGCCACTCAGCCCCTTGTTGGCAAACTCGGCGGTAGCCACTTCCAGAATGCCGGCCATGGTGCGCGCCGGGTCATTGGTACGTGTCGGAAGCGTCTTCTTGGCTGCCGGTTTTGCCGCATTTTTTGTTGTTTCTGCAGAATGTACTAACTTGTTCATTTGTCAAGTATAGAAGTTTGTTGCAGGCTCTGTAAAGAAAAACGCCCTGTCAACCGACAGGGCGCTGAGCTTGGGGGCTTGAGTGATCAGGCAGCGTAAGCCGGTGTGACACGGGCGAGTGCCGGAACTTCGATCTTCGCTACAGTGGCGGTCAATGCTTCAACAGCGGTCCAGACAATCATGGCGATCCCGACGAAGGGGAAGCTCACCGCATAGACCAGACCGATGAAGGGAGCTGCCAGGAAGAGCGCGACGTTCTTTGCGGTGTTTTCGTTTGCAAGGGCTTCGGTGCGGGTGATGTTGGCGTTTGTCATGATTTTCTCCGGTTGGATTTGGGATTCAGATGACTAGACCAACGCATAGCGCGTGCCA
>CAIQVX010000254.1 GCA_903875275.1 uncultured beta proteobacterium
CTTTTTGCAGTTCCGGGTAACGCGCCATGTAGCCACCGATGCTGAAGCCGGCAGCGGAATCGCGACCTTCCTTGATGCCGTACTGGAGCCAGTGATTTACCAGCGCCGGCACATTGAAGCCAAAGGCCTGCATCAGATCGGGATACTTCCGGGCGTAGAAAATCGGATCCAACTGGGCCGCGCGCGAATCACCCATGAATGTCCCTGCGGCGGACGGATCGCGCTTCTCCTTGATGCCATTGCTGAACCAGTGGCTGAGGTACGCGGCGTAGTCGGTACCTAAGGTTTTTTGCAACTCCGGGTAACGCGCCATGTAGCCACCGATGCTGAAGCCGGCAGCGGAATCGCGACCTTCTTTGATGCCGTACTGGAGCCAGTGGGTTTTCGCAGCCTCGAGATTGGTGCCGAATGCAGCTTTCAGGTCCGGGTACTTGTTCAGGTAGAAGGTGGCATCCAGAACCGACAGGTATTGGGCCGCCGATGGCGCCGCGGCAACAGGTTGCGCGCCGGTTGCAGGCGTCTGCGCCAACGAGGCATTGGAAGCGCATATCACTGCCAAGATAGCCAGTAGCGAGCGCATCTTCATACGGAAGTCCTGTTCGGTTAAAAGCCTGAACTTATCTAAGATCGCAATTTCATGTCAGTTGCAATTCTTGCAATTCTTGCAATTGAGGAAATCTATTTGAAAGGACTTTGGCTGCCCCAGCCGCTCGCATCCTGCGGCGCGCTCAGCTGCGCCGGATGGGTTCGACAAAGGCCAGGCCTTTGCCGAAGATGGAGCGCACAGGCAATGCGTAGCCCTTGCGTTTGGCTTTGCTGCGCAGACGGCTCACGAGCACATCCAGTTGATTGTGATCATGCGGCGCCGCAACGCCAAACACTTGGACGCAGATTTCGTCCTTGCTGATGATCTGACCCGCATTGCCGGAAAGACAGGTGAGCAAGGCGACTTCGCCCCGGCTCAAAGGTATCGCAGTACGATCTGGCGTTGTGAGGCTCGGCGCCAGCAAGTCCAGCGACCAAGGTCGGACTACCAGAGAATTAGCCTTGTACGGCAGCCTGCGCCACAGTGCATCAATTGCTGCCAGCAGACTCGGCAGCTTCACAGGTTTGACAAAGTAATAATCGGCACCTGCAATGGTCGCACTGCGAATGCTCTCATCACTGCCCTGTGCAGTAATGACGATGATGCCCAACTCGGGAACTCGGTGCAGTTGCTCGATCACGCTGATGCCATACTCACCGGGCAGCCCGAGGTCCACCACAACCATATGGGGACGGCGCACGACACTTTCCCGATAGAAAGCTTCTGCACTGGCGCAGCCCCACGCCAGCTTGCCACTGGCTGTCAGCGACAGTATCAGGTTTTCGCGCAGCGGTGCCGAGTCTTCAATGACGGCGATGTTCGGTCCGCCGGCCAAGGTGTTTGGTGGTGCGCTGGTCATCAAGTCTGCACGCCAACGGTGTCCTGCATGGAGTGGGTGAGTGGCAGGCTGATTTCAAAAACGCTGCCACCTGCATCGCTTGAGACGAGCTGCAATTCACCGCGATGCCCGCGGATGATTTCGCGACTGATATAAAGGCCCAGACCAGTGCCCTGTTGTGAACCGATGTTGCAACCCCGGTGAAATCGTTCAAAGATGGTCTCGCGGTCTGAGGTGGCGATGCCAAGGCCGTGATCACGAATGTGCAAACGCACGGTCATGTCGTCGAGCACGATGTTGACATCGATGCGGCTTTGGGGGGCGTACTTGCGGGCGTTGTCCAACAAGTTGGTCAGTGCAATGCGCATCAGCCCGGGTGAGCCGACGATAGCGCATGCCTGTGTTGTTTGACAGTAACAAGGCCCGTCCTGCGGGCTTTTGCATTCAAAGTGTAGCCAGTCCACGCCAGCGCTCGGATTGACAATATCGGCGGCCTGACGCAGCAGGGCACCGAGGTTAATGGGCAGGCACTCGTCGACTTGCAGACCGGCACCCACGCGCGCATCGGCGAGGCAGAGGTCGGTCAGCACGATCAATTGGCTATTGGCAGATTCAATCGTCGCCAGGCGTTGCGCCAAGTCTTGTGCGTGCGCAGGCGGAGCCAGTTTCATGTTGGTGAGCGCACCGTCAATGATTGCCAAAGGTGTGCGGAATTCGTGTGAGACCACTCCGATGAACTGACGCTGCTCAAAGCTGTGGTGTTGCTCGCGGCGCAGCGCCTCAGCCAGGTCTTGTTCCGCTTGATGGCGCGACGTTATGTTGCTGGCAACCCAAAGCACTGCGTCTTCATCGTCCACGGAAAAGTCAAGTGCCTGCACCCGGCCTTCAAACCAGATTGTGTCCACCGGACCTTCGGAGTCCATGCTCTTAATATGGCGGCCGCTCAGGCCGTACTCGACCACATGCAATTCGCGCGCATTGAGTGCTATGTCGATTTGGCGCAGAAACCAGAGGGCCTTTTCGTCTTCGAGCACGTCCGTAATATGAAGGCCCACCAAGCCAGTTCCATCGTGGTAGTAGCGCTTGTCGGAGCCACCAAACACTGCCGCGTAGCGTCCGCTACGCGTGAGGATGAAGGCGGGGTCAGGCAAGGCGCCAAGGGTGGCGGCCAACATCGCTGTCGTGAACGTGGGCAAGACGGGCTTCATGGCCGCTCAGTTTAAGGCAATACGACTGAATCGAAACTTAACCTCGATCCGGGGCGATTGTGAAGTAAAAGCGTCAACTGATCGATCGTCCCAAGAACATCGAATGGGACGTCCAATGTCCGCTAACGGGCTGGCATTTCAGGTAAACCACAGTCGGCAAAGGGCCCTTATGTAGAGATGTACATAAAGACACTTATGCACAGTTCCCAGTTATGAACAGTCTTGCGTCAGCAATGGCTGCACTCCCCCCTGAACAACCGAATTTGGTAGGCTGTTAACTTTACATAATTTTTGGACGGGCGCATGAGTGGTGGCTTCACAACTGGAGACCACCATGAATTCGATCAGCTCGTTATCGCCCTTAGCCAAGACCTGGCTACTTGACGGACCACTTGCCGCGCATGTTGATGCCTACACGGCCAATCTTGAGCGAGGAAGTTACTCTCGGCAAACATCTCGTAGCCACATAGACGCACTGGCGCATTTTGCCCACTGGATGGCCCGCTGCACCCTCACGGCCAGTCAACTCGACGAGGATTGCGTTAGTCAATTTCTGAATTTCCATCTGCCAGGCTGTGATTGCCATTGCATGGCGCTGAGAGGCCATGACCAGTTGCGCGCTGGACTCGGGCTGCTGCTGGACGTACTTCGCGAGGAGCGAGTGATCGCCGAATTGCTGCCACCCACCGGGCCAATCGCCGATGAGTTGAGCAGGTACGACGCACACATGCGCGATGCCCGTGGTCTTGCCGTTGGCACACGCAAAGACCGACTATACAGGGTGGGGCAATTTCTGCATTGGAAGTTTGCCAACAGGGCTTTCACTGGCAAAGAAATGCTGGTGGAAGACCTGCGTGCCTTCATCACCAAAGAGCTGGAGCGGGTCAATTCAACATCCCATGCCCAATCTTTGGCGGCCTCCTTTCGGGCGTATTTCCGCTACCGGCTTACTTGTGGTGATGAGGTGCGCGGTCTGCTGGGTGCAATTTCAACTCCTGCGCAATGGACACTTGCGTCACTGCCCCGCGCCCTCACAGAACAGGAGGTACAGCGACTGATGGCGCATTGCGAGCAGGCCTTGTCGTCGCCATTGCGTCTGCTGAGCATGGTTCGATTGGCCTTGGATCTTGGTTTGCGCAGCGGGGAGATCGCCAAGCTGGAACTCTGTGATATCGATTGGCGCAATGGCACCGTGAAACTCAAGCAGACGAAGTCGATGCGCCAAGATATTCTGCCGTTGCCAACAGCCACTGGAGAAGCTCTGGCCGAGTACCTTCGCCACGAGCGGCCAACCACCACCATCAAGACTGTTTTTGTTCGTCTAAAAGCACCGCATGATCAGCCCATTGGGGTTGACGCTGTGCGTGCGTTCATCGGCAGGGCATTGCGATGTGCTGGCATCGCGCATGGACGCAGCCATAGCCTGCGCCACACCTTGGCATGTCGGATCGTTAATGGCGGTGGCTCCATCAAGGATGTGGCCGACATGCTGCGGCACCGATCCATGAACACATCGTTGATCTACGCCAAGCTCGATCAACACAGTTTGGTCGAAGTGGCATTGCCCTGGCCTGGGAGTGCCGTATGAACGCCGCCGTTGAACTTCGTGCAAGGGTGCAGGAATTCCTGCGTGAGCAGCGCAATCTGGGCTTTCATCTCGTCTCATGTGGTCGGGAACTACTGAACTTCGCCAGTTTTGCTGAGGATTCAAAGCACATTGGAACGGTTACTGTTGAATTGACTTCGCAGTGGGCACGAGAGGCCCATGGCGGCAATGTCAGTCCAGAAACGTCGGCCAGGCGACTGGTGAACTTACGACCATTTTTACGGTGGTTGCAGCAGTTTGAAGCCGCCACCGAAGTGCCAGACGACTCAATCTTCGGATCACTCCCGGGAAGAAAGACGCCACACATCTACCGTGCAGACGAGATATTGGCGCTGATGCAAGAAGCCGGCAAACTCGGCCCATCTGATGGTTTGCGGGCAGCCACTTATTCGACGCTGTTCGGCCTGATTGCTGCGACCGGGTTGCGCATCGGCGAAGCCCTCGGGCTGGCTGATATCGACGTGGACCTGGCAGCGGGCGTGCTGACGGTGCGAGGGGCCAAGTTTGGCAAGTCCCGATTGGTGCCGGTGCATGTAAGTGTCATTGCGCCCTTGGCTGCGTATCGCGCGATACGTATGAAGCAGGTGCCCAACGCGCCGCAATCATTGTTTTTCGTGGGCTCGCGTGGGGTACTTCTTGGCAAGCCACTGGGTGACCGGCAAGTCCATCGCATCTTTACCCAATTGCGCAAGCAACTTGGCTGGGTTGATCGTGGCGGGCATGGGCAACCACGGATTCATGACCTACGCCATAGTTTCGCAGTCAAGCGGTTGACGTTGTGGCACGCACAAGACATCGATCTGAACCAACGCATGCTGGCTTTGTCCACCTACATGGGGCATGTCAGGATTTCACACACTTACTGGTACCTCACCGGCGTGCCTGAGTTGATGGCATTGGCCGGTGCCAGGTTTGAATGTTTTGCATGTGCCGGGGAGTTCGATGATGAATAATCCCACCGTTTCACCCAGTTTCCCGTCACTGGTGCAAGCGTTCTTTACCGAACATCTGATGCAACAGCGCGCCTTGAGTTCGCGTACCGTAGCAGCCTATCGGGATGCCTTTGTTTTGTTTTTGGACTTCGCGCAAAAACGCTTGCAAAAACCACCCACAGCGTTTTTGCTCGCCGACATCACGCCAACACTCATTCTGGCCTTTCTCGATCACCTGGAGGTTGACCGCCACAACGCTGTGCGCAGTCGTAATGCAAGGTTGGCTGCGCTGCGTTCATTCCTGAAGTTCGCTGGACGCAGGGATGTCGCAGGCTTGCATGTCGTCGAGCAGGCGCTGGGGGTGCCGATGAAGCGATTTGAGCGACCGATGCTCGGGTTTCTCTCTCGCGACGAGATGCTTGCCGTCATCGGCCGCCCGGGCCTGGGTTGGGCCAGTCAACGTGACTGCTTGCTGATGGCGCTGATGTACAACACAGGTGCCAGAGTATCGGAGGTGATTGGCGTGAAGGTATCTGATGTCGTGCTGGACGTCTCCGCTTGCGTGCGCTTGCATGGCAAAGGTCGCAAGGATCGTTCCGTGCCGCTGTGGAGATCGACGGTCAAGGCCGTTCGCCAGTGGCTAAAACTCAATCCTGACCTGAGGCCCACCTCGGCCTTATTGCCCAACCGCAGTGGTGAGGCGATGACACGCTCCAACGTCACTCAGCGGATGGCATTGGCCGTGCAGGCTGCCACCAAATTGATGCCGAGTCTGGAACAGCGTGCGATTTCCCCTCACACCATCAGACACACCACCGCCATGCATCTATTGCAGTCAGGCGTGGAAATCAGTGTCATCGCGCTGTGGCTCGGCCATGAAAGTCCGACAACAACCCATCAGTACGTCGAAGCCGATTTGGCCATGAAGGAGAAGGCCCTGGCCCGCCTACAGGATCCAGGTGTTCCTGCACGGCGTTTCAAAGCGACCGAGTCACTTCTGGAGTTCTTGAAGAACCTGTAATTATGTAGAGGGCAAAGACCTCGCGTTTGGCCCTTTACAGAGACCACCGCCAACACAACCGACGCGAAACTGTTCATAACTGGGAACTGTGCATAAGGCACAAGGCGGGTCACTGTGCTGCGCTGCGGACAAAGCCGGCCATGGCTGTACCCATCAGGCTTGCCGCTCGGGAGAGAAGCTCCTTATCGTCAGCGTCAAGTTTCGGGGCGAAAGGTCTGAGGGCTAATGACGCAGTTTCTTTGCCAGCGCGCTGGCGTTCTGGGCGCTCAGCGCGTAGACCGAGAGTTGCGGATTGGCGCCTATGCTGGTCGGAAAGACAGAACCGTCGATGACCGAAAGATTGGCGATCTGGTGATGCGTGCCACGGCTGTTGACGACACCGTGCGCGGCGTTCTCGCTCATGGCACAGCCACCCATCAAATGGGCAGTAAACAGCGAGGCGCGAAACTTCTTCATTGGCAGTTCCTGGATCGCCTGGCGCGCCTCAACCCAGCTCGCGTAGTACGGGGCGTCGAGGTGTCCCGGGCGCACCTGTTTGGCGCCGGCCGCGAACTGCGCCTCGACCATGCTCAGATAGGCGCGCCGGGCGCCGTCCCAGACGTAATCGCTCAGGTCGTAATCCAGAATCGGGCTGCCGTCGGCGGCCAGGCGCACGCTGCCACCCTCGCTCTGTGCGACAAACCCGTCGCGCAGCAGGGCAAGCAGTGAATTGGTGTGCGGCAAGGCTGCGATCTCCTTGCGCAGCGGTTCGCCAAAGACGTTGAGCACAGCGGAGCCGAGACCGGCGAAGATCGGCGGCACTTCGAGCTTGTAGCCCATGGGCCCGGTCGCGCCATCCTTCCACTGGAAATGATCGGAGGCGATCGACTGTGGCGTGCCGTAGAAGGGGTCGATGCGTTCCGGCATGGTGGCCAGCGAGACCACCACCGGGTGGATCAGCGTGCGCTTGCCCAGACGCTGGTGCGGGTCAGGCAGCTGCGAGCGCAGCAACAAGGCCGGTGTATTGATGGCGCCACCGGCGGCGACGAAGTGCCTGGCCTTGATCGTCACGACCACACCGCTGGGCGTACGGCCATCACTGCCGAGAGCCTCGCCGATGGCAGCGTTGATCTTGCCGTCGGCATGTTGCAATTGCCGCACACGCAGGCGGTGCACCAGTGTGGCGCCGTGCTGTAGCGCGACCGGAATCGTCGAGACCAGCATCGACTGCTTGGCGTTGACCGGGCAGCCGAAGCCGCAATAGCCCGAGTCCCAGCAGCCCTTGACGTTGCGTGGGATCACGTGCGACTCCCAGCCAAGCTTGTCGCAGCCGCGCTTGAGCACACTGTTGTTGGCGTTGGGCGCCACGGCCCAGGGAGCGATGCTGAGTCGCTCTTCCATCTTCTCAAACCAGGGCTTCATGTCATCGACGCCATGGCCGACGACCTCGTGCTGGGCCGCCCAATGCTGCAGCGTCGGCGCTGGCGTGCGAAAGCTCGACGTCCAGTTGACCGTGGTCGTGCCACCAACGGTGCGCCCCTGCAGCACCGAAATGGCGCCGTCGGAGGTGGCGCGCGTGGCGGCTTCCTGGTAGAGCTCGCGGTAGGCGCGCGCCTCGTCCATGTCCTTGAAACTGTTCGAGGTCCTCAAGGCGCCTTCTTCTATCAGTACCACCTTGATACCGGCGAGACTCAGTATTTCGGCGGCGACGCCACCACCGGCACCGCTGCCGACGATCGCCACGTCGGCCGCTATCGTCTGCGCTGCCTTCAAGCTCGATGCGTCGATGACCTTCCAGCCCGAGGCGATCCCTTCGGCGTAAATATCAGAAATGGCCATGATTCTCTTTCATGAGTTGACTGCCTGGTACATGCGCTCCAGCGGCCCCGGGTAACCGGCAGCGGGCCAGCTGGCCGGTATGACGTAATAGCTGGCCGAGATCAGCTTGACCAGAACGTTGACACCCGCATTGAGCGTCTCGAACCGACTGGCGCGCCAGCGCGTCAGAAACGCCTGCAGGGTTTCGATGCTGGCTTCGTTCCAGGCACCGACGCCGGTCAGCAGGTAGCGCAAGGGCGCAATAGTCAGCAGATCCAGCAGCTTGCGCAGTTCCTGCCGCGCGGCAAGGTCCATCGTGCTGAAAGTGTTGTCGAGATTGCGCAAGACAGCGCTGACGCGTAGAGCGCGCTCGGCGCCGTCCAGGGGTATCAAGTCGATGATGACCGCTGGTGTCAGGGCGCCAAAAAGTTGCACGTCACCGTCCTGCAGAAAGACAAAGCTCTTGGCCGCAGATTTCGCCGTCTCGCCGCAGCCACTGAGTGCGCCCAGCGTGCCAGCGACGCTCAGCGCCAGCGTAAAGCCCGCGCCGACCTTCAAAAAGTCGCGCCGCACCAACCCCTGAGCGCGGCGCTGCGCGACCGTGTTTGATTCAAATGTCATGATCCGTCCTTTGATCTGCGCAAACACGCCTGACTGTATCGCAACGCGGTTCGCTGCCGGGCCGAAGAGCCTTGTACAAAACTTCTCTGGCGATACCGGAATCCTTCGCAACCTGCGTCATGCCCCGTGATCGGGCAATGTCGCCGAGCGCCGCCGCCAGCAGTGCCGCATCGTTCTTTTCAAGAATGGTGGTGCGGTAGGGAGCGAAACTCAATCCGGCACAAGGGCCGTGACTTCGATCTCCACCTTGGCTTGGTCCTCGATCAGGCCTGCGACCTGGATCGCGCTCATCGCCGGGTAGTGCCGGCCCATGACTTCGCGGTAGACGGAACCAATCTCCTTCAAACGGTCGACATATTCCGTCTTGTCCTGAAGGTACCAGGTCATGCGCACGATGTGCTCCGGCCGACCGCCGCCCGCAGCCACGACGGCCACGCAGTTGCTCAATGCCTGCCTGATCTGCGCAACCAGGTCATCGGTCTCGAACTGGCATTGCCCGTTCCAGCCAATCTGGCCGCCAACGTAGATCTGGCGTCCACTGGCCTCGATGCCGTTGGCGTAACCCCGGGGGGCGAGCCAGCCTTCGGGTTGAAGCGTCTTGTGTGTCATACCGGGTCCTTCAACAGTTCACGGCCTACGATCAGTTTTTGCACTTCGGTCGCACCTTCGTA
>CAIQVX010000255.1 GCA_903875275.1 uncultured beta proteobacterium
AGACCCGGGGTGAGTTCATTTACAACCCGTTCAGCCTGACGCCCGACGCTCCCGAGCCCCTGGGCCGTTTGCCGCACATTGTGGTGGTGATTGACGAACTGGCCGACCTGATGATGGTGGTCGGCAAGAAGATCGAGGAGTTGATCGCCCGCCTCGCGCAAAAGGCGCGTGCTGCGGGCATACACCTGATCCTGGCCACCCAGCGCCCCAGCGTCGATGTAATTACCGGCCTGATCAAAGCCAATATTCCCACGCGCATTGCCTTTCAGGTGAGCAGCAAGATTGACAGCCGCACGATCCTTGACCAGATGGGCGCGGAAGCCCTGCTTGGCATGGGTGACATGCTGTACATGCCCAGTGGCACCGGTTTGCCGATCCGTGTTCATGGTGCATTTGTCAGCGACGACGAGGTACACCGCGTGGTGAACTACCTCAAGTCCCAGGGCGAGCCCAACTACATCGAGGGCGTTCTGGAGGGCGGCACGGCTGACGGTGATGGCGACGCGATCAGTGACGGCAGCAACGGCGGCGAAAAAGACCCCATGTACGACCAGGCGGTGGAGATCGTGCTGAAGAACCGCAAGGCCAGTATTTCTTTGGTGCAGCGGCACCTGAAGATTGGTTACAACCGGGCTGCCCGGCTGGTTGAGGACATGGAAAAGGCAGGCCTTGTCAGTTCCATGAGCAGCAGCGGCCAGCGCGACATTCTTGTGCCGGCGCGCCCCGAATGAGCAACGCCATGAAGAAACTACTGGGTGCCTGTTTGGCGGCACTGGCCCTTTGCGCATCGGCCAGCGGACTCGACAGTCTTGAGGCCTTCATCAGGACGGCCAAGACCGGCCGGGCCGATTTCACCCAGGTGGTGACGATGTCGGCCAAAGAGGGGCAGGGGCTGCGCAGCAAGACATCGAGCGGCAATTTCGAGTTTGCCCGACCGAACCGCTTCAAGTTCATTTACAAAAAGCCATTTGAGCAGAGCATCGTAGCCGATGGTCAGACCCTGTGGCTTTATGACGTCGATCTGAACCAGGCGACGGCACGCAAACAGTCGCAGGTGTTGGCATCGACACCCGCGGCGCTGATCGCTTCGGCCCCGGACCTGCGTGCCCTGCAGGCCGATTTTGTGCTGACCGATGCACCAGCCAGGGACGGCATCGAGTGGGTTGTTGCCACACCCAAAGCCAAAGACAGCGCCTTGCAGAGCATTCGCGTCGGACTGCGTGGCGGTGAGCTGACGGTGCTGGAAATTCTGGACAGTTTTGGCCAGCGCTCGGTACTGAGCTTCAGCAATTTCGAGCTCAATCCGGTGCTGCCGGGCAAGGCATTTGAGTTCAAGGTCCCCGCGGGGGTTGACGTCATACGGCAGTAGCCCCATCGATCCGAATCCAGCCGTAGCCACCCATACTGAGGAGTGTTCAATTGAAATTCAAGAAGATTGCATTGGGGGCGTTGATCGTCCTGGCCCTTGCTGGTACTGCAGGCTGGTTCAGCCTCGATAAGGAAACGCGCGGCCTGCTGGCAGCGCTGCCCACCAACCGCGACCTGCTGTTTTGGAGTCAATCGCAGCGCGATGCGGCATTTCGCGCCTTGGACCGGCTTTCTGTCCTGGCAAAGTGGCGGGTCAGTCCGGCCGGCACCAAGCCCTCACCCATGCCCTCGGGTCCACCGCTGAAACTGCCTGTTGATGTCAACGATTACATGGCGGGCCAGCGTAGTGCAGCGCTTCTGGTGCTGCATGACGGCAAGTTGCGCCTGGAGCGCTACGGCCTGGACTTTGACAGCAGCGGACGCTGGACCAGTTTCTCGGTAGCCAAGTCCATCACGTCCACTCTGGTGGGTGCGGCCATACGAGACGGCTACATCAAAAGCATGGATGAAAAAGTCAGCAACTACATCCCGCAGATGAAGGGCTCGGCCTACGACGACGTCAGCATCCGCCAGTTGCTGACCATGACCTCGGGCGTGCGCTGGAACGAGAACTACGCCGACCCGAACTCGGACGTGGCGCGCTTCAACAACCACCAGCCCGAGGAAGGCGTCGATGCGCTCGTGAGCTACCTGCGCCGCCTGCCGCGCGAGGCGCCGGCCGGAACGCGCTGGAACTACAGCACCGGCGAGACCAACCTCGTCGGCATCCTGGTCAGCCAGGCGACGAAGCGGCCCTTGGCGGAGTACCTGTCGGAGAAGATCTGGATGCCGGCCGGCATGGAGCACCAGGCCACCTGGGTGCTCAGCAAGACCGGCCAGGAGA
>CAIQVX010000256.1 GCA_903875275.1 uncultured beta proteobacterium
ACTACGCGGCCAAATCGGTGGCTGAGCTGGAAAGTCCTTACCTGCCCAAGCCGGTGAGTCCGCCGCGCATTGAGCAGTTGACGCTTCCCGCGGTGACAACGCTGAACCTGCATGGGCAATGGCGTGTGCGCAGGGGACTGCGGATCAATCTTGCGATCGTCAACCTGAACAACCAGAAATACTGGCGCTGGTCCGACGTACAGGGACTGGCCGCGAACTCCAGCGTTGTCGATGCCTACAGCCAGGCTGGAAGACACCTGAATTTGTCCGTGGTGACGGACTTTTAGTGCAGGCGTTCTGCAGACGCTGCTTGGAAGAATGCCGCTGAGGTGGCAGCGCCGCAGTCAGAGTAGCTGATACCGCGCCACACCGCTGGCAGAACACCACCAATTGATGGACCGTCATGCGATGAATCCCAGGAAATCTGCCAAGTCCATACCTGTTCTTGACAGAGCGCCTGCTGGGCGACAATAGACTCTTTGCAGAGAACTTGCATGCAATTGTGGCGCATAGGCCCAGTCGATGGCGGACAACCAGCTTTTCTGGATGCCAAGGGTCGAATGCGCGACTTGTACGCGCACGGTGCTGATATTGGATACAACACCCTAAGCCGATCCGACCAGGTAGCCTGAATGCGGAATAACTCCTCGCTCTCCACCAAACTCATCCGCATCGGGTCGAGTCTGTTAGTGGTAGCTCTTGCGTCGATTGGCCTGACCTTGTGGGTGACCTGGCAACTCGAGGGCGGTGCTGCAGCCGTCAACGAGGCCGGGCGCATGCGCATGCAAACCTGGCGCTTGGTCAGTGCGGTGCAGGCAGAACGTTCGCGCCAGGATGTACAGAGCCTGGTGGAACTATTTGACAGGAGTCTGGCGTTGTTGAAAACCGGCGATCCGGCCCGCCCTTTGTTTGTACCTTGGGACACGTCGGTAACGCAACAGTTTGCCCATGTGGAGTCGCTCTGGCACAGTCAGCGCGGGCAATGGCTCAGCGACAAGCCCCAGATGCCAAAGGAGTCGCTGAACGCGGCGGGTGAATTTGTTGATGCCATCGACAGCTTCGTGATGGCGATTGAATGGCAGTTATCCAAGTTCACTGCCATCCTCAATTTGTTTCAGTTCGTGATGATGGCGCTTGCAATTGGCAGCGCGGTGGTGATGCTGTACACCGGCTACCTGTATGTGATCAATCCGTTGGCCAATTTGCACCAGGGTCTGCGCAACGTGGAGGCGGGGGACTTCAGTACCCGGGTGGAGGTGGGTACTGCGGACGAATTCGGTCAGGTCGCCACCGGCTTTAACGTCATGGCGACCCGATTGCAAGGACTCTACGAGGGCCTGGAGGCACAGGTCGAGACCAAAACCCATCATATTGAATCGCAACGGGCACGGATTGAAACCTTGTACGAAGTGAGCGCTTTTTTGGCAAGTGCCAACACGATTGAAGATTTGTCCAAAGGTTTTGCGCGGCGCGTGCGCGAGGTCATGAAGGCCGATGCCGTGGCGGTGCGTTGGTCGGACGAGGCCAATCAGCGTTACCTGATGCTGGCATCTGACTGTTTTCCGCAGGACCTGGTGGAGGAAGAGCGCGCCCTGCTGGCCGGAGCCTGCGCCTGCGGCAGCCTGGCGCAAGATGCCCGCACCCGCGTGATTCCCATCTTCAGCCACGAAGCAGCGCCTATGCGCAACTGCGTGAAGGCCGGATTCGAGTCAGTTGTCAGCGTTCCCGTTCGACTGCAGCAACGTTTGATTGGCGAGATTGACCTGTTCTTCCGAAGCATGGTGGTGCTCAACAACGACGAGGTAGAACTGCTCGATGCGCTGGCCAGCCACCTTGCCAGCGCACTCGAAGGATTGCGCGCTGCGGCGCTCGAACGCGAAGCGGCGGTCGGCGAGGAGCGTGCTCTGTTGGCCCGAGAGTTGCATGACTCCATTGCCCAGTCCTTGGCATTTCTCAAAATTCAGGTGCAGTTGCTGCGAACCGCCACACAGAAGGAGCAAGCGGTACAAGTGCAGACGGCGCTGAATGAATTGGACACCGGCCTGCGCGAAAGCATTAACGATGTGCGCGAACTGCTGCTGCATTTTCGAACGCGCACCAACACCGATGATGTGGAGCGGGCGTTACAGGAAACGCTGCAAAAGTTCAAGCATCAGACCGGCTTGCCGACGCTGTTGCAAGTGCAGGGCGAAGGCTTTCCGCTTCCGGCCGACGTGCAGGTGCAGGTGCTGCACGTGTTGCAAGAGGCCTTGTCCAATGTGCGCAAGCACGCTGGCGCCAGCCACGTGAGTCTGGAGGTGACCAAGGGGTCGCAATGGAGTTTTGTGGTGCGTGACAACGGTATCGGCTTCGACCTCGGCCGAAGTCAAGGTGAGTCGCATGTGGGGCTGAAAATCATGCGGGAGCGCGCTCAGCAGATTGGTGCCGAGGTGGAGCTTGTATCCGCACCCGGCGAGGGAACCGCCGTGAAATTGAAACTGCCGCAGCACCCGGTCACCGGTCCAAATGTGGCAACTGAGGGACTCAAGGTATGAAACCGATTCAATTGTTGGTGGTGGACGACCACACGCTGTTTCGCCGCGGGCTCATCGCACTGCTGTCTCAGGACGGTCGCTTCGAAGTGATAGCCCAAGCCGCCGACATGGGCGAAGCCCTGCGCTGCGCCAGCCGCTGCCTGCCCGACCTGATCCTGCTGGACAACCATTTGCCGGGCGTGCGCGGTGTTGATGGCATTGGTGCTTTGAAAGCGGCCTTTCCTGGCACCCACATTCTGATGCTGACTGTCAGCGAGGACGAAGACGATCTGGCGGCAGCATTGCAGGCGGGCGCAGAAGGGTATTTGCTCAAGACTGTTGAGTCCGAGCATCTGTGCGAGGCCATCATCAAGGTTTTGGCCGGGGAATCGGTCATTAGTCCGGAGATGATGACCAAGCTGGTAACCGCATTTCGTGCCAAGGGAATGCCTGCAGGCGCTGGCTCCAATGAGGCACTGCTGCCAGGACCGGCGCGACGTCAGAACGGTTCCACGGATTCGTCAGGGATCGCCATGCTGTCTGCGCGGGAGCGTGAAATCCTGACCCTGATCGCGCGCGGCGACAGCAACAAGGTCATCGCCCGCAGGCTCGGCATTGCGGAGACTACGGTCAAGATCCACGTGCAACACATCCTGCGCAAGCTGCAACTAAGTTCCCGGGTACAGGCGGCGGTTTACGCGGCCGGAAACGGACTGGGGTGAACTGTAGCCTTGGTCTGTCCCGCAAGCCGAGGATAGATGTCCAAATCATGGCGGCAGCGCCAAGCGCAATCTACAGCCTCCCATTGCTGCCCTCACGGGCTGATGCTTGCCCGGATTGCAAACCTTGCATCAGGAACCCAGCCATGGTCAGGCACCAGGCGACAAATGCAATCCACACCATCAGGGCAGAAATCCACTCGAGTGGTTCAAACTCGGCGGCCAGTCCAAGTCGGGCGCTGGCCACGGCATACATGCCCAGCGGAAACACAAAACTCCAAAGAATCGGCTCGTAGCGCAGCGGTGTCTTGTGCACCCAATGTTTCCAGTAGAAAAAAAGCACCAGCATCGGCAGCCACCAGGTGGCCCATGCCCAGATCATGAGTGTGATGCCTTCCACGAACGGCCTCTGCGCAAGAAGAAACGGCAAATGCGGGTCTTCGGTCAGCAGGCTGGTGCCGGCATTGGCACAAATGGCGGCGGCCCCCATCACCACCCACAAAAGCGGCGACACCTGTTCCGGCTTGAGTGTGAGAAAGAAGATGCGGTAGCAAAACAGGGTGACGAAAATGCCATAGAACGCCAGACCCAGGCCCCATAGCATGTGAATTTCGACAATCATGAACTTGGCATATGGCCCCAAGTCGGGTGCGATGCGTGAGCCCAGCAAGACCAGCGACTGGGTGCCCACAATCGAGATCAGCCAGCCCCCGTGCATGATGTTCACATTGTGCTCATGCGTCAGAAACGTCAGAACGCTAAAACTCAGGTAGAGCAAGGAACACCACGCCGCAAACGCGAAGACCCAGCACAGCAACGCCAGTTGGGGGTGGCCACGGGCATGCAGCAGCAGCCCGACGATGTCGGTCGCGGCCACCAGCGTAAAGTAGGAAAACACCATGCGAGGATTGAGCAGGTCAGCGCGCACCGCTGCGCCGAACTGCCAAAGACGCGCCAGGCTAAGGCCCAGCAGCACCAGCCAGAACATGACACACAGGTAGTACATTGCTTCGGCCAGAACGTGCTGATGCAAGGTGGAGAATCCGATGGAAATGATGCCGCTGGCCATGACCAGCGCAAAGTTTCCCGGGTGCAGGGTTTGCAGCCAGGTCATTGACGACCTGACCGGAGGTGCTGGGTTCATGCCAAGCTTTTCCATTGTTCCTTCCTGGGATGGCTAACCAGGATTCTCGACATCCAACATCCCGTTTCGTTAGAAATACATCGCGACAACGGCTTTCAAACGCCCGTTCTCGATTGTCGGCAAGGTCACCATGGCGTCCAGGCCGGCTTTGCGGGCCGACTCGCCCACCGGCGTCAAGTCGTTTGCAAGCGATTCGATCACACAGGGCAGGCCGGTAAGCTGTGTGCTACCGATGGGGCCGGCGCCCGGCGGGAGAATCACGCCATCGTATGCAGAGGCGAAATCCGGATTGCAGTCACAGTCTCCGCCAGTGAATGTCATGCCCGCGTCCGCACTCGGCTCCCAGATCTCGAAGCGGCGCGCGATCGGTGTTCCCAGGGCGGAGAGAAACGCCAGCACGTAGCTGTGGTTTGGCACCTCGAAGAAGGGAATGCCGATGCCCTTGTTGATGCCCATGCGCAGAGCGTCCGCACGCCGCACGAAGCGCAGCGAATGACCCAGATCAGCCATCACAACCGGCTTGCCGGCTTGCCAGGTCAGGCCTGGCAGTCCAAAGCCGCTACGGAACTCTGTGCGGCGCGAGATCAGTTCAAACGAATCCATCTGGCCGAAGTAGCCTTCTTCGAGCGTCAGGCCGGAGGAGACCCCGGTCTCGTTGTGCCACAGCTCGATGGTGCCGACGCGCTGTGCATCGTCCCCGCAGAAGAGCACCACCAGCGCCAAAAGAAAGTCACCGGCGAAAATCGGAATGGCCACGCCGCAACTCAGTCCGGCACGCCGTGCGGCGTCGGTTCTGCGGAAGTAGGGCGACTGGAGATCCGTGAGAATCACCGGATGACGCTGTGCCCACGCCTTTCCGGGCAGGCCTTCGTCAAAAGCAAAGACCAGAGACTCGCTCACAGCGCGAAACTCGGCATGCGGCCCGTAGAGGCCAGCGTGCCACTCCAGCCGCCGTCGGTCCCGGGACGGAATCCATATCTCTGCCACCTGAATGAAGGTTCTCACGCTGGCCATGGTTGTCTAGTCACTTTCAGAATTCGTTTCAACTTGCACAGAGTGGCGACGCTGCCGCAAGAACGGGTTTGCGCCGCACTCTGATGCGTAAAATGTACTCCCCAATGGGCCACCCGTCGATACGTCGATTCGCTGATCACCATAGTTCTTTTGGCGTATGGCCTGACAGACCCATCGTCCGTTCAGAATGCGGCTACGTTCCGAAGGAGGATGTTCAGAAGATGCGCAAACGTGCATAGTCTGCGGGTAAACCCGGGCACGGATTTTTCCCATCAGGAGCACTTTCATGGAACAAGATATCACACAGAAAGACTGGCCGCTACGAGCACTGCGCTGTACCCGCTGGGTGCTGACGTCGGCCATCGCCGCGCTGATGGCTGTCAGTACGCCAGCGCTGGCGGCCAAGGCAAAAGTCGAGAAGCCCGACCTCAAGTTCGGCTTCATCAAGCTCACTGACATGGTGCCGCTGGCGATTGCTTACGAAAAAGGATTTTTCGAGGATGAAGGTCTGTTCGTTACCCTGGAGGCACAGGCGAACTGGAAGGTGCTGTTGGACCGCGTTATTTCCGGTGAGATCGATGGCGCACACATGCTTGCCGGCCAGCCGATCGGCGCAACCCTGGGCTACGGCACGAAGGCGGACATCATCACCGCCTTCAGCATGGATCTGAACGGTAACGCCACCACGGTTTCCAATGCGGTCATGGCCGCGCTGAACAAAAAACTGCCAAAACAGGCCGATGGCAAGCCAGTGCATCCAATCAAGGCTGAATACCTCAAAGCAGTGGTCGACGACTACAAGAAAGCGGGCAAGACCTTCAAGATGGGAATGGTGTTTCCGGTCTCCACACACAACTATGAGCTGCGCTACTGGCTGGCTTCGGGCGGCATTCACCCCGGCTATTACGCGCCGCTGAAGGGCGATACCGCGGGTCAGATCAATGCCGATGTGCTGATCTCGGTGACACCGCCGCCGCAGATGCCAAGCACCATGGAATCAGGCACTATCGACGGTTACAGCGTCGGCGAGCCGTGGAACCAGCAGGCGGTTTTCAAGGGCATCGGCGCTCCTATCATCACCGACTACGAGATCGAGAAGAACAACGCCGAGAAGGTGTTCGGGGTCAGCAAGGAATGGGCTGAAAAGAACCCGATTACACACAAGGCAGTGGTCAAAGCACTGATCCGTGCGGGCTATTGGCTTGACGCCGAGAACAACAAGAACCGTCAGGAAGCGGCGAAGATCATCTCCAAACCCAACTATGTCGGTGCCGACTACAAGGTTATTGCCAACAGCATGATCGGCACCTTCGAGTACGAAAAGGGCGATGTGCGCCAGGTACCGGATTTCAACGTTTTCTTCCGCTACAACGCCACCTATCCTTACTACTCTGATGCAGTCTGGTACCTGACACAGATGCGCCGCTGGGGCCAGATCCCTGAGTACAAGCCGGACTCCTGGTACCTGGACATGGCGAAGAAGGTCTATCGTCCCGACATCTACGCCAGCGCCGCCAAGGAGTTGATCGCCGAGGGCAAGATGAAGGCATCGGACTTTCCGGATTTCGCCAAGGAGACCGGATTCAAGCCGCCCAAGAAGGATTTCATTGACGGCCTGGTGTACGACGCAACCAAGCCCAATGCCTATATCGACAGCATGAAGATCGGCCTCAAGGGCAAGGACACGGTGAAATAGTTTCGTTGAACATCAAATTGTGCTGTCGGGCTTTGAGGTGAATTGACATGCTGAACCAAACGGTAAATATTCTGAACAAGACGGGCATGACCTGGTTTGTTCCATTCGTGCGACTGCTGGCGGGCGAGGATCCGCTGTATCAACTGAAAGATATCCTGCGCCAGATCGGCATTCCGGTCGTGGCTTTTTGTCTCTTCCTTGTCATCTGGCACGTTTTTGCGCAGGGCGTGCATACCAGCCTTGGCACGCTGCCCGGGCCGCTCAACGTTTACGCCGAAGCGAAGGGGCTGATCGAAGAGCACCACAGTGAACGCGAGAAACAAAAACGCTTCTATGAGCGCCAACAGGAACGCGTCGCGAAGGCGCTGGCCGAAGACCCGAAGGCCGATATCACGATTCGCAAATGGACCGGTAAACCGACCTTCTTCGACCAGATCGTTACCAGCCTGTATACGGTGTTCACGGGCTTTTGGCTGGCCACCTTCATCGCCGTTCCGGTGGGCATCCTGTGTGGCCTCTCGCCAACCATGCAGCTTGCGCTCAATCCGCTGATCCAGGTCTACCGTCCGGTGTCACCACTGGCCTGGCTGCCTATCGTCACCCTGATCGTCAGCGCGGTCTACACCACTTCCGATGGCGCCTGGTTCGACAAGTCGTTCATCACCTCCGCCATTACCGTGACGCTCTGTTCGCTGTGGCCAACCCTGATCAACACCTCGCTCGGCGTCTCGTCGATCGACAAGGACTTGATCAACGTGTCCAAAGTGCTGCGCCTG
>CAIQVX010000257.1 GCA_903875275.1 uncultured beta proteobacterium
GCTTGGCCAGCGTCATGGCTTCGGCGGCGGCGGTGGCCTCATCCAGCATGGATGCATTGGCCATGGGCAGCGCCGTCAGGTCGGCAATCATGGTCTGGAAGTTCACCAGTGCTTCCATCCGGCCCTGGCTGATTTCGGCTTGGTACGGCGTGTAGGCGGTGTACCAGGCGGGATTTTCCAGAATGTTGCGCAGGATCACGCCCGGCGTGTGGGTATCGTAATAGCCCTGACCGATATAGCTCTTGAATACGCTGTTTTTGGCCGCCATGGCTTTGAGTTCCGCCAGCGCTGCGGCTTCAGTGATTGCGGCCGGAATCGCCATGGCCTGACTGCGGGCGATCGAGCGCGGCACGATGCCGTCGACCAGTTCACGACGCGAGGCGGCACCCACAGCCTTGAGCATCAAGGCTTCATCGGCATCGTTGACGCCAATATGGCGTGCGATAAATTCACCGCTGTTTTCCAGCTCAGGCAAAGATTGCTTGGATTGCATTGACATGAAACAGTCCCGAATCAGGCCGCAGAAAAGGCGCTGTAGCTGGTCTCGTCCATCAGCGCGTCAAGTTCGCCAGGGTTCGACAGCTTGACCTTGAAGAACCAACCCGCACCGAGCGGGTCGGAATTGGCCAGCGACGGATCAGCCCGCAGTGCTTCGTTGACTTCCAGGATTTCGCCGCTGGCGGGCATGTAGACGTCGGCCGCAGCCTTGACGGATTCAACGACGCCGGCGATGTCTTTGACGGCGAAAGTCTTGCCGACTTCAGGCAGTTCAACAAACACCACATCGCCCAGAGCATCCTGCGCGTGGTGGGTGATGCCGACGGTCGCCGTGCCGCCCTCAATCTTGAGCCATTCGTGGTCCGGTGTGTATTTGATCGTCATGAGATTCTCCAAAGATAAATTGAATTAAATGAAACTGGGAATGTTCAGCCGCGGAAGTAACGAGTGGGTACGAAGGGCATGGTGACCACTTCCATGGGCACCGGTTTGCCGCGCACGATCGCGTTGATGCGACTGCCCACGGTGGCAAAGGCTGGTGGCACGTAGCCCATGGCGATGGGCTTGTCGATGGTCGGGCCAAGCAGCCCGCTCGTCACTTCGCCGATGCGCTGTCCTGAGAGGTCCTGCAATTCCGTGTGGTCACGAACCGGAATGCGCTCCAGTGCCAGCAGGCCGACGCGCTTGCGCTGCAAGCCAGTCGTGCCGGCGGCGAGTTGCGCCAGTATTTTCTCTGCGCCTGGGAAGCCGCCAGCACGAGCGCCGTCCGTCCGCCGAACTTTTTGCATGGCCCAGTTCAGACCGGCTTCGACCGGCGTTGTGCTGTTATCGATGTCGTTGCCGTAGAGCGGCAAGCCGGCCTCCAGACGCAGCGAGTTGCGTGCGCCCAGGCCAATGGGTTTGACCTCGGGTTGTGCCAGCAGGGCTTTGGCCAGAGCCTCGGCGTCTGACTCATGCACGGAAATTTCGAACCCATCTTCGCCGGTGTAGCCGCTGCGCGTCAGAAAAACGTCAATACGCTGCGTGCCGGCTTGCACCGTGAAATTGCCTCCGGTCATGAAGACCAGCTTTTCCACACCTGGAGCCAGGCGCGACAAGGCCACGACAGCTTGCGGACCTTGCAGCGCGAGCAGCGCACGCTCGGGCATGGGAATGACCTCGCAGCGTGTGCCGATTCTGGCCTGAATGTGGGCAATGTCGCCGACCTTGCAGGCGCCGTTCACGATCACAAACACATCTGCTTCGCGCCTGAAGAACATCAGGTCGTCAATGATGCCGCCCTGATCATTGAGCAGCAGGCCGTAGCGCTGCTTGCCCACCGGCAGATCAATCACGTCCACTGGAATGAGACTCTCGAAAGCGGCTGCGGCGTCAGCGCCGACCAGGCGCAACTGCCCCATGTGGGACACGTCAAACAGGCCGGCAGCGTTGCGCGTGTGATGGTGCTCGGCCATCAAACCAGCCGGATACTGCACCGGCATGGAGTAACCGGCAAAGGGCACCATGCGGGCACCCAGCGAGATGTGCAAGTCGTTCAGCGGCGTTTTCAGAAGGGGTTCAGGCGAAATTGTCATCAGCGGACTCCAGTACAGGCAAGGGGTTCATCCAGTTCCATAACCGAAGTCATGGGCTACCCCCCGCTGTCCGCTTTACCTGAGAGATTCGCCTGGCGATGCAGGTTTGCTCCTTCGGTGGGCAGCAATGGATGCTGCC
>CAIQVX010000258.1 GCA_903875275.1 uncultured beta proteobacterium
CACATCGCGCCCGACCTTCTTGAAAAAACCCGCCTTGGTTTTTTGTCCCAGATTGCCCATTTCAAGCAAAGTTTTGAGCACCTCAGGCGTGGCAAAACTCTCATAAAAAGGATCAACCTCAAGACTGAGCGTGTCCTGCAACGTCTTGATGACATGGGCCATGGTGTCCAGCCCCACCACATCGGCGGTGCGGAACGTGCCGGAGCTGGCGCGACCGAGTTTCTTGCCGGTGAGGTCGTCCACTACGTCGTAGCTGAGGCCGAAATTGGCAACCTCTTTCATGGTGGCCAGCATGCCGGCAATGCCAACGCGGTTGGCAATGAAATTGGGCGAGTCCTTGGCGCGCACCACGCCCTTGCCCAGAACGCTGGTAACAAAAGTTTCCAGAGCGTCCAGGATTTGCGGCTCGGTGGTGGGCGTGTTGATCAGTTCCACCAGCATCATGTAGCGCGGCGGATTGAAGAAATGGATGCCACAGAAGCGTGGCTTGATCTCTTTGGGCAGCGCTTCGCTGAGCCGTGTGATCGAGAGCCCCGAGGTGTTCGACGCCACAATGGCATGCGGCGACAGAAAGGGGGCGACTCTCTTGTACAGATCAAGCTTCCAGTCCATGCGCTCGGCGATGGCCTCGATCACCAAATCGCAGTCCTTGAGCAAATCCAGGTGTTCCTCGTAGTTGGCCTGGACGATCAGGGCTGCATCTTCGGCCACGCCCAGCGGCGCTGGTTTGAGCTTCTTCAGACCCTCGACGGCCCGCGTCACAATGCCGTTCTTCGGCCCCTCCTTGGCACCCAGATCAAACAGGATCACAGGCACCCTGACGTTAACCAGGTGCGCAGCAATCTGCGCACCCATCACGCCGGCACCCAGGACGGCAACTCTTTTAACTTGAAATCTTGACATCTGCCTCTTCTCCGTTCGGGCTGAGCCTGTCGAAGCCGTCTGATGAGTTCATGAATGCCCTTCGACAAGCTCAGGGCGAACGGGAATTTCTACTGGACACGAACCCAAGTCTGCGTTCTACCCAAGAGCGCAAAGCCGATAAAACCACGAACCTCAAGCTTACTGCCGCCTTCAATCGGAGTCATCTTGAGCTTGTAGACGGTACCACTGTCGGGATCGACAATGTGGCCTCCTTCCCAGACATCCTTGCCCTCTGCCTTGGCGGCTCCTCGGATGATTTCGAGACCCAGTTTGGGTTTGCCTTTGCGGTCATCGGTGCACTTGTCGCAATTGGGTTCGGAACTGGCGATCAGAACTTTTTCTACGAAACCGTTGAGAACCCCGGCAGTCTCGTTGATGCGAATTTCGGACTTGACCTTGCCATCTTTGTCATCGATGGTCTTCCAGAGGCCGACAGGCGTCATCTGCGCCATAGCAGAAGCCGACAGGATGCTGATCGTGAATGCAATGATGAAACGAAACATGGTGAACTCCTCTTTGTAGTTGAACAAACGAAAAATCGCTTTACGCAAATACCGCGTCGGTATCCATCAGCACCTTGCTGCCGGCGCGCGCGGTACGCATCAATGTAGCCGTTTCCGGGAACAACTTGGCAAAATAGAAGCGCGCCGTCTGCAGCTTGGCCAAGTAGAACTTGTCGGTATTGCCGGCGGCAATCTGGCGCAAGGCCACTTGCGCCATGCGTGCC
>CAIQVX010000259.1 GCA_903875275.1 uncultured beta proteobacterium
CCACCAGGGCATCAGAATGAAGAAGGCAAAGTAAAACAGCGTGCCAATCTGCGCAATCCGTCCGTAAATTGGTGACACCGGTTGCGTGCCCAGGTAGCCCAGGATCAGGAAGTCGACCACAAAGACCGCGTACAGGTACTTGTGCCAGTCGGGCCGGTAGCGGATCGACTTGACCGGGCAGTTGTCCAGCCAGGGCAGGAAGAACAGGACGATCACGCCACCGCCCATGGCCACCACGCCCCAGAATTTGGCATCAATGGCCATCATCATGGCCACAACCGCCACCGCGCCCACCACGATGGCACCCTTGAACAGCGCTGGCATTTTGATCTTGAAGACCGCCAGCGCGGCACCAAGCACGGTGCATGCAATCAGCGCGTACATCATTTCAGTGGTCACAGCCCGCAGCAGCGAATAGAACGGGGTGAAATACCAGACCGGTGCGATGTGCAGAGGTGTCTGGAACGGGTCCGCCGGAATGAAGTTGTTGTATTCCAGGAAGTAGCCGCCCATCTCTGGAGCAAAGAACACGATGGCGCAGAATACCATCAAGAAAACGCCAACGGCAAAGATGTCGTGCACCGAGTAGTAGGGATGGAAAGGGATGCCGTCCAGGGGAATGCCCTTGGCGTCTTTCTTTTCCTTGATCTCGATACCGTCCGGATTGTTGGAGCCGACTTCGTGCAGGGCAATGATGTGAGCCACCACCAGACCCAGGATCACCAGCGGTACCGCGATCACATGGAAGCTGAAGAAGCGGTTCAGTGTGGCATCGCCCACCACATAGTCGCCCCGAATCCAGAGCGACAGGTCTGGCCCGATAAACGGAATGGCCGAGAAGAGGTTGACGATCACCTGGGCGCCCCAGTAGCTCATCTGGCCCCAGGGCAGCAGGTAACCCATGAAGGCTTCGGCCATCAGGGCCAGAAAGATTCCGCAGCCAAAAAGCCAGGTCAGTTCACGCGGCTTGCGGTAGCTGCCGTACAGCAGGCCCCGATACATGTGCAGGTACACCACCGCGAAAAAGGCTGAAGCCCCAGTGGAGTGCATGTAGCGGATCAGCCAGCCCCAGGGCACATCGCGCATGATGTACTCAACCGAGCCGAAAGCCAGCGCAGCATCGGGCTTGTAGTGCATGACCAGGAAAATTCCGGTCAGGAGCTGGATCACCAGCACCACCAGTGAGAGGACACCGAACACATACCAGATGTTGAAGTTCTTGGGAGCGTAGTACTCGCTCATGTGCTCCTTGAAGAGCTTGGACAGCGGAAACCGGTTGTCAATCCAGTTCAGCAACTTCGCGCTGGCAGCAGCGTTCGGGGAGATTTCGTGAAATTCAGCCATGATGTGCTTCCTTAGGCTTTGCGGTCTTCACCGATGAGCAGCTTGGTCTCGGACAGGTACATGTGGGCGGGCACTTCCAGGTTGTCAGGGGCCGGCTTGTTCTTGAACACGCGACCGGCCAGATCGAAAGTCGAGCCATGGCAGGGACAGAAGAAACCTCCCTGCCAGTCATCCGGCAAGGAGGGCTGGGCACCGGTCTGAAACTTGTCCGAGGGCGAGCAGCCCAGATGGGTGCAGATGCCAACCGCGACAAAATACTCGGGCTTGATGGAACGGTGCGCGTTGCGTGCGTAATCGGGTGCCTGCTCCGTCGGCTTGCGCTCGGACTTCGGATCCGCCAGTTGGGCGTCGATCTTGGGCAAGGCCGCCAGTTGCTCCGGCGTGCGACGCACGATCCAGACCGGCTTGCCGCGCCATTCCACGGTCATCTTTTCGCCCGGCTTCAGGGCGGAGATGTCGGCTTCCACTGCGGCACCCGCGGCCAGCGCCTTTTCAGAGGGCTGCATGCTGGTAATAAAGGGCACTGCGGCAGCAATACCGCCAGCCGCTCCAACACAACTGGTGGCAATCAACCAGGTCCGCTTGCTGGCGTCATGGCCGCTATCGGCAAGGCTTTCACTCATGGGAATCCTCAATGAAAAATCGCTGTAGGGGTAAACCATTGATTGTAGCTGAGCGTCCCGTCCGGTATCAGGGTTATTGCTGCGCCCGGGTGCATCAGCAGGCCGGGCACTTTTGCACGATACTTCGCACCCTCAATGCAAGAACGGAGATATCTCAAAATGGGAATGATGCAGGAATTCAAGGAATTTGCCATCAAAGGCAACGTCATGGACCTCGCTGTTGGCGTCATTATTGGCGGCGCTTTCGGCAAGATCGTCGATTCGGTCGTGGGCGACATCGTCATGCCACTGATCGGTGCATTGATCGGGAAACTCGATTTTTCCAACCTCTTTGTCATCCTGGCAGCGGTTCCACCCGGCATTCCCACAACACTGGATGCCCTGAAAAAAGCCGGCATTCCGGTCTTCGCCTATGGCAATTTCCTCACGGTCGCGGTCAATTTCGCGATCCTGGCCTTCATCATCTTCATGATGGTCAAGCAGATCAACCGCCTGAAAAAAGCCGCGCCGGCGGCCCCGGCTGCAGCGCCAGTGACGCCTGAAGACGTGCTGCTGCTGCGCGAAATCCGGGACAACCTGAAGAAGTAGGCGATGGTCAGCGAGCCAGCTGGCGCGCCATGCGCACGGCCGCCAGCAGGCTCGACGGGTCGGCTTTTCCGGTGCCGGCAATATCGAACGCGGTCCCATGGTCCGGACTGGTTCGTACCAGGGGCAAGCCCAGAGTCACGTTGACACCCTGTTCCAGACCCAGGTACTTCACCGGGATCAGGCCCTGATCATGGTACATGGCGACCACCACATCGAACGGCGCTGGCTTGCCGCCAACGGCGCGGGCGCTCATGAACACAGTGTCAGGAGCGAAGGGACCACTCACATTCAGGCCATGGGTGCGCGCCTGCCCGATGGCCGGCGCAATGAGGTCGAGCTCTTCGCGGCCAAACAGCCCGCCCTCACCGGCGTGCGGGTTCAGTCCGGCCACTGCGATGCGCGGAGCACGGCCCAGGATGGCCCCCAGAGACTGGTGCGTGATCAACAGCGTCTGCAACACATTGGACACGGTCACAGCCTCTATTGCCTGCCGCAGCGACACATGGATGCTGACCAGTACCACCCGCAGTTCGTCATTGGCCAGCATCATTCGCACCGGCATCTGCGCCAGCGGCTTGCCAGTAAAGGCGGCAGCCTGCGCCTGCAGCAACTCGGTATGCCCCGGAAAACGGCAGTAGGGCTCCCCCGCCAACGCCAGGGCTTCCTTGTTCAGGGGCGCAGTCACCATGGCTGCGATGTCCCCGCGCAGGGCGGCCTGCGCCGCCCACACGACACACTGGGCTGCCAGCAGTCCGGCGCCAGCGTCGAGCTTTCCAAACGGAACCATTTCGTGCAGGGTGCCAACCTGCAGCAGGGGCATGCATTGCGGCGGCAGTTCAAGCGCCTCGGGTGCGGCCTCGATCAGCGCCAGTGCCAGACCGATGGAGCCGGCACTGACCCGTTGGGTGGCGCGACGCATCGTGGCCAGGTCGCCGACAACAAAGCAGCCCTGCATCAGCTCGGGAGCCTCCTGGTAGGCCTTGGCAATGATTTCAGGTCCGATGCCAGCGGCATCACCCAGGGTAATGGCGATTGGCTTGTTCATGCTCAGGCCGGGTTGTCAATATCAATGAAACGGTGCGCCAGACCCAGTTGGGCCGCCACATGGCCGGCCAGTGCGGGCGCGCCAAAGCGCTCACTGGCGTGGTGCCCGCAAGCCAGGTAAGCCACCCCCATCTCGCGCGCGAAGTGCGTCTGCGCCTCCGAAATTTCGCCGGTGATGAAAGCCTGGGCGCCAGCGGCAATGGCGGCTTCGAAATAAC
This sequence comes from uncultured beta proteobacterium, assembly GCA_903875275.1. Lineage (GTDB taxonomy): Bacteria > Pseudomonadota > Gammaproteobacteria > Burkholderiales > Burkholderiaceae_C > Rhodoferax. The sequence continues at coordinate 3,818 of CAIQVX010000259.1, forward strand.
TCTGCCCGCCACCGCTGCACCAGGCCACTTTTTCTATCCGTCGCGGCACCCCGTCAATCAGGTTCACCGGTCGGCCCAGTTGTTGTTCGATGTGACGGGCCAACGTCGGCGCCGACTCAAAGCCACCGCTCAGCACGGGTTCACCCAGAAATCCCAGTTCCTGTTCGCCAAAACGCGCACTCGGGCGCAATCCGAGCTTCAGGCCCAGCTGCGCGTTGTTGCCGAACTCCGGGTGTGCATCCAGTGGCAGGTGGTAAGCAAAAAGATTGATGTCATGCGCCAACAGCAAAGCCAGCCGCTGCTTCATCCACCCTGTGACGCGTCCATCCTGAGAGCGCCAGAACAGCCCATGGTGAACAAATATGGCGTCAGCCTGTTCGGTGATGGCCGCTTCAATCAGCGCCCGGCTGGCGGTGACGCCAGAGACGATGCTGCGAACCCGCTCGCGGCCCTCGACCTGCAGGCCGTTGGGGCCATAGTCGCGAAATCGCTCAGGCTGAAGCAGGGCGTCGAAAGTCTGCAGAAGTTGGGTTCGGTCAATCATGTCGGCGGTCCGGGGCGGAACTGCTGCGCATTGTCGGGCAATTCCCGGCAGGCGCCAGCAAAGCGACGACCCGAAGCCTACAATTTGCCCTCATGAAACGTCTCTGGTTGTTGTTTGCCCAAACCGTCACCGTCCTGCTGGCCGCCTATTTCGTCGTCGGCACGCTCAAGCCCGAATGGCTTGGCAAGCGTTCCACACCGTCACTGGCGCTTGCTTTGCAGGAGGCGCCGGCCAGCGCCAATGGTCCGGCACCGCCAGGCAGCTTCAGGCTTGCCGCACAGAAGGCCTCTGCCGCAGTGGTCAGCATCAACACCAGCAAGGCGGCCAAAGGCCGCCCCCGCAGCAACGACCCCTGGTTCAATTTCTTCTTTGGTGAGCAGGGCAACGAGCCCCAGGTGGGACTCGGCAGCGGTGTCATTGTCAGTGCCGACGGCTACATCCTGACCAACAACCATGTGGTGGAGAGTGCCGACGAGATCGAGGTCATCCTCAACGACAGCCGCCGCGCGCGCGCCAAAGTCATAGGCACCGACCCGGACAGCGATCTGGCGGTCCTCAGAATCGAGCTGGACCGGCTGCCGGTGATTGTTCTCGGCAATTCCGACAGCCTGCAGGTGGGAGATCAGGTGCTGGCCATTGGCAATCCCTTTGGCGTGGGGCAGACCGTGACCGGTGGCATCGTGAGCGCGCTCGGGCGCAACCAGCTTGGCATCAACACTTTCGAAAACTTCATCCAGACCGACGCTGCCATCAATCCCGGCAACTCGGGCGGCGCCCTGGTTGACACCCGTGGTCACTTGCTGGGAATCAACACCGCCATCTATTCGCGCTCGGGTGGAAGCATGGGCATCGGTTTTGCCATTCCGGTCGCCACCGCCAGGCTGGTGCTCGACGGCATCGTCAAGGATGGCCAGGTCACGCGCGGCTGGATCGGTGTTGAACCCAGTGACCTGTCGCCAGAACTGGCAGAGACTTTTGGCGTCAAGACCCAGGCTGGCGTCATCATCACCGGCGTCATGCAGAACGCGCCAGCGGCGCAGGCGGGTATTCGCCCGGGCGACGTCGTCACCGAGGTGGCCGGCAAGCCAACCAGCAATGTCTCGGAACTGCTTAGCGCGGTGGCGGCGCTCAAGCCGGGCACCGAGGCCCGGTTCAGCCTGCTGCGGCGCGACCAGAAAGTCGAGCTCAAGGTCATCCCCGGCGTTCGACCCAAGCCGCGCCGGACCCATCCCTGACCCAGCCAGCCTTTGCCGTTCGGCCTGCGGCCTTGAAAGCCGGGCCGTCGCCCATAATTGGAGGCTTGGCGCGGCGACCGCGGCGTCAGCCGCCTTCCCGTTTCCTTGTTGAACATTCAAACCCAAAATGACCAAACAGACACTGTCCTTCCAGGCCGAAGTGGCCCAGCTCCTGCATCTTGTCACCCATTCGCTGTATTCCAACAAGGAGATCTTCCTGCGCGAGCTGGTCTCCAATGCGTCCGACGCCTGCGACAAATTGCGTTTCGAGGCGCTGGACAACAGCGCCTTGTATGAAGAGGCCCCCAATCTCGAGGTGCGCGTGTCCTTTGACAAGGATGCCAGGACGCTGACGATTTCAGACAACGGCATCGGCATGAGCCAGCAGGAGGCCATTGACCACCTGGGCACCATCGCCAAGAGCGGCACCAAGGAATTCATGTCGAAGCTGACCGGCGACCAAAAAGCCAACGTGGCAGATCAGGGCCAGTTGATCGGTCAGTTCGGTGTCGGCTTCTACTCCGGCTTCATCGTGGCCGACAAGATCACGGTCGAGTCACGGCGCGCGGGCCTGAAGTCCACCGAGGGGGTGCGCTGGATCAGCGGCGGTGCTGGCGACTTCGAGGTCGAGAACCTGGACCGCCCGGCGCGGGGAACCAGCGTCATCCTGCACCTGCGTGACGACGCCATGGACTACGCGTCAGCCTGGAAGCTCAAGAGCATCATCTCCAAGTATTCGGACCACATCAGCCTGCCGATCCTGATGGAGAAGGAAGAGTGGAAAGACGGCGAGCTGATCAACCCCAGTGACGAACAGGGTGGCCGCCAGCCTGGCGCCATGGTCAAGACCGGCGAATGGGAAACCGTGAACAAGGCCAACGCGATCTGGGCGCGCGCCAAGAAGGACATCACTGAAGAGCAGTACAACGAGTTCTACAAGCAGCTCAGCCATGACATGGACGCGCCGCTGGCACACACGCACAACCGGGTCGAAGGCGCCACCGAGTACACCCAGCTGCTCTACATCCCGGGCAAGGCACCCTTCGATCTGTGGAACCGTGAAAAGACGGCCGGTGTCAAGCTGTACGTCAAGCGCGTTTTCATCATGGACGATGCCGAGGCGCTGCTGCCGACCTACCTGCGCTTTGTCAAGGGCGTGGTGGACTCGGCCGACCTGCCGCTCAACGTGAGCCGCGAGCTGCTGCAGGAAAGCCGTGATGTGAAGGCGATCCGCGAAGGCTGTACCAAGCGCGTGCTGGGCATGCTCGAAGAGCTGGCGAAGAACGACAAGCTGGCAGAGCCCGAAAAGTCAGCCGACGGCGTGACCGATGTGCTCAGCGAAGAAGACAAGGCGCTGGCACAGGCCCAGGTCGGCAAGTTCACCAAGTTCTATGCCGAGTTTGGCGCCGTTCTGAAAGAAGGCCTGGGCGAGGACTTCGCCAACAAGGACCGGCTCGCCAGGTTGTTGCGCTTTGCCTCCAGCACCACCGACAGCGTCGGCGTGTCTTTGGACGACTACAAGGCACGCATGAAAGAGGGCCAGGAAGCCATTTACTACATCACTGCAGACACCCCCGCCGCCGCCAGAAACAGCCCGCAACTCGAAGTGTTCAAGAAGAAGGGTATCGAAGTCCTGCTGATGACCGACCGCGTCGACGAGTGGGCTCTGAACTACCTGCACGACTTTGATGGCACACCGATGCAAAGCGTGGCCAAGGGTGCGGTGGATCTGGGCAAGCTGCAGGACGAGACCGAAAAGAAGGCGGCAGAAGAAGCCGCCGAAACGTTCAAACCACTGCTGGCCAAACTGAAGGAAGCGCTGAAGGACAAGGCCGAAGATGTGCGCGTCACGACCCGGCTGGTGGACTCGCCTGCCTGCCTGGTGGTGCAGGACCACGGCATGAGCACCCAGCTCGCACGCATGCTCAAGCAGGCCGGTCAGAGTGCACCTGAAGTCAAACCGGTACTGGAAGTCAACGCCGACCACCCGCTGGTGAAGAAGCTTGATGGCTCGGTGCATTTCAACGATCTGGCGCACATCCTGTTCGACCAGGCGCTGCTGGCCGAAGGTGGTCTGCCAGCGGACCCAGCCGCGTATGTGAAACGCGTCAACGCTCTGCTCGTCTAACCCAAGGAAGTTCCATGAAACAAGTTCCACAGCGCGCTGCGCTTGCTGTAGCCGCCCTCGTCGGCGCCCTCCTCACTGCCCCGGTGCACGCAGCGCCGGACGCCGTCGCCGCGGCCGCGGCGAAAGAACCCGGCGCGCTGGTCACCGCCAGCGGACTGGTGTACCGGTCGCTCAAGGACGGCACCGGTGCCAGCCCGGGCGCCGCCGACAAGGTCAAGGTGCACTACCGTGGCACTTTCCCGGACGGCAAGGAGTTCGACAGTTCCTACAAGCGCAACGAAGCCATCGAGTTTTCGCTTAACGGCGTCATCAAGTGCTGGACCGAAGGCGTGCAACGCATGAAGGTCGGCGGCAAAGCCAAACTGACCTGCCCGGCCTCCATCGCCTACGGTGAACGCGGCGCCGGCGGCGTGATCCCGCCCAATGCGACGCTACTGTTTGAAGTCGAACTGCTGGCCATCAACGGCAAGTAGCCGATTAGTAGATTGCTTTCGAAAGCCCACGACCAATCTTCCCCCACTCACTCACCCCCGCCTCTCTCCCGCCCCGCCGGGCGGAAGAGAGGAGCCAACAGC
>CAIQVX010000260.1 GCA_903875275.1 uncultured beta proteobacterium
GCGGCCACGGCACATGCCAGCGCGCCCTCCGGATGGAAGTTCCATTCGGTCGGCGCCAGCACGCGGTAATCGTGCACGGCGCCCTCTGCATCAAGCTGCACCCAGTGCAGCAGGAGGCCGCGCACCATCTCGCACCAGGCCAGCGCCTGGCCATCCGCCAGGTGCATCGCACCGCTGGCGAGCAAGGGTGCTCTGCCCTGCCCTGCCAGGCCCGGATCGGCGGCAGCCAGTTCCACCAGTTCCCGCCAGCGTGCGCTCATCCGCGTCCATGCACTGCGCGCGGTCTGTTGCTGTCGATGGCGCAGCCGGGTCCAGGCGCCGGTCTCGGCGGGCTGGCCCAGCCAGGTCGGGTACTGCGCAAAGTCAGCATCGTGCGCCAGGGCGTGCCCGAGCTGGCGCAGCCCTGCCTCCTGCAACAGCGCATCCTCAGTCAACACATCCAGCGCAAGCAGAGGCGGCCGTAGCCTGTGTGCCAATGGATGCCACGCCGACAGACAGTGTGCAGGCCACAGGCCTGCATCCTGCAGCTTGCACCAGTCTGCCAACGCGTCGGGGTCACCGCAGTCCTGCAGCCACGACAACGCGTCCTGCTTGAGCACTGCCGTCTCCAGCCAGTTGCGCAAGGCACCCAGCATCTGCCAGGCAACATCGTCGTCCGTAACCGGTCGAGCGGAAGCCAGTGGCAAGGGACAGCCGCGCAACCAGTCCATCTGCTGCGGCCCATTCATGCCAGGCTCCGGCAGTCGCTGCGGCCAATCGAGAGCGATGCTGCGCAGATGATCACGTGCCGTCTCCAGGTAGAGCAGCACGGGCGCCTGCCGTTCCGGTTCTGCCTGCGCCGGTTGTGCGGTACTCAGCGCCAGCGCAGCGCAGCGCCGGTGCGCGTGCGCGCAGAGCGTGAAGACACTGCTCAGCGTGCGCCCCACCTGGTCGCCGCTCTGCCCCCGCAACAAGCGACCGAGCCGGCCAGCACCGAGCACCGGACGCTGACCGACGATGCCGGGCCAAGTACCGGGCTGCAGTTGGTATTGCCCGCTCAGGGTATCCCAAGGCGTGGAGATTTGCATGCGGGCCAGTTTACCCAAAGCCTTGTTTTGATCATCCCCGCCCGTTGGAAACGCGCTTGCCCGCCGGGCTGCTCTGCGATACTCGCACGAATGGACCATCGCCACCTGAAGAAGATTGAAGACGAGCTCTGGGAGGCCGCGGATCAGTTGCGCGCCAACTCCAAGCTCACCGCCAGCGAGTACGCGATGCCGGTGCTGGGTCTGATCTTTCTGCGCCACGCCTTCAACCGTTTTCTGACCGTCCTGCCGGAGGTCGAGGCCAGCCTGAATCCGCGTCTGAGCGGCGCGGCGCGCGAAGAACGCATCCGCATGGGCTTCAAGGGCAAGGCGGCCATCTACCTGCCGCTGGCTGCACGCTGGGAGCAGTTGGCGAGCCTGCCCGAGGGCAGCCGCGTGGGCGAGGCACTGCGCGACGCCATGAACCTGATCGAGGCCACGGTGGAAGATGGCGACGGCAAGAAAGTGCTGGCCGGCGCGCTGCCCAAAGAATACCTGGGCTTCGAGCCCGCCTTGCTGGCCGAGTTGCTGAAAATCTTCAATCGCCCTTCGCTTGCCAAAGCCAGCGGCGACGTGTTTGGCCGCATCTACGAATACTTCCTGAACCAGTTCGCCAAGAGCGGCGCGCAGGAAGGCGGCGAGTTCTTCACACCACCGTCTCTGGTGCGCAGCATCGTCAACGTGATCGAACCCGAGCACGGCATCGTCTACGACCCGGCCTGCGGATCGGCCGGCATGTTTGTGCAGACCGGCCACTTCATCGAGAAAACGGTGCACGCCAGCGCGCTGGAGCGCGTGAGCTTCTGGGGTCAGGAAAAAAGCGACACCAACACCAAGCTGGCGCGCATGAACCTGGCCGTGCACGGGCTCGAAGGCCGCATCATCCAGGGCAACACCTTTGAAGTGGACCAGCACCAGGCACTGGGCCGCTGCGACTTTGTCATGGCCAATCCGCCTTTCAATGTGGACATGGTCGATGCCCGCAAGGCGCAGGCCGATGTCGGCCCGACGCAGCGCCTGCCCTTCGGCCTGCCGGGCACCACCACCAAAGGCAAGAAGGACGGCGGCGAAACCATCTCCAACGCCAACAGCCTGTGGATTCAGTACTTCTACAGCGCGCTCAACGCCACCGGCCGCGCCGGCTTTGTCATGGCGTCCAGCGCATCCGACGCCGGCAACAAAGACCGCGACATCCGCCAGCAACTGGTGGACACCGGCCATGTCGATGTGATGGTCTCGATCGGCCCCAAGTTCTTCTACACGCGCAGCCTGCCCTGCACCCTGTGGTTCTTTGACAAGGGCAAGCCACGCACGCTGCGCAACACGGTGCTGATGCTCGATGCGCGCAACGTCTACCACGTGGTGTCGGCCAAGTCGCACGTCTTCACCGAAGAGCAACTGGCCAACCTCAGCGCCATCGTCTGGCTGTACCGGGGCCAGACGCCCAAGTTTTTGGCGCTGCTGGCCGACTACCAGCGCAGCGCGCACGCCCAGCTAGATCTACTGAAACCCACCATGGACGCGCTGGCCGCACCGCAGGCGCAACTGGCGGGCCTGCTGCAGGCGCTGGCGGCGACTGCAAGAAATCAGCCGGCGCAACTGCTGGCCGAGCTCAACAAAGGCCGTAAGGAAAGCGATGCCGCCGTGCAGGGCGCGCAGTTGCAGGCCTTTGCCCAGCAGATGGCCGATCTGCAGGCCGCCGCCGTGCTGGACGCCAGCGATTGGCAGCCATTGCAACAACGCGTGGCACGACAACTTGCCGCCTTCAGCCGCCGCAACAAGGCGCCGACACATGCCGCCATCGAAGCCACCCAGACCGATCTGGAAGCGCTGCAGACGGATCTGAGGGCTGCGCTCAAGGCGCTGGAGGCACGCAACAAAAACCTGCTGCGCGCGCTCGACAGCGCCGAGAAAACCCTGCGTGCCCGCAACGCCGCCATCTGGCAAGCCGCGCCCGCCGCCAAAGCGCTGCGCGAGCTCAAAGCCCAGCTCCAACCCATGGACCCGGCGCGCGATGAGCAACCGACGCTGCACGACGAAGCGGTGGACGCCTTGCGGCAAGCGCTCTACTTCACCGCGCAGAGTCACTGGCTGCTGAGCCGCTTTCCGCAAGCCACGTTTCAGGCCGTGCCGGGCCTGTGCAAGGCTGTGACGCGCGAGGAAATTGCCGCCAGTGACTTCAGCCTGACACCGGGCCGCTATGTCGGCGTTGCCGCCAGCGGCGCCGATGAAGAAGATGCCGAAGCTTTTGCCGAGCGCATGCGGGACATCCACGTGGAACTCGCTGAGCTGAATGCGCAGGCGACAGTCCTATCAAACGTGATTCAGACCAATTTGGTGGAGCTAATTACGTGACGCGAAGGCCGATTTTCGAGTCCTTGGAATTAGGCGCCGTTATTAGTCTTCGACGGGGTCACGATCTGTCCGAGTCACAACGAAAACCCGGTTCAATTCCTGTTGTTTCATCGTCCGGAATTACGGGATTCCACAATGAAGCGATCTGCGATGGTCCCGGGGTTGTGACCGGTCGATGCGGTACGCTGGGACTTGCGCACTACGTAAATGAGCCCTACTGGCCTCTGAACACGACCCTTTACGTTGAAAATTTCAAGGGTAACGACCCGAGGTATGTTTCGTATTTATTGGGTACTTTGAACCTCGCTCAGTACAACGGCGCAGGCGCTGTCCCGGGTGTCAATCGCAATGTCTTGCATAGACTCTCGGTCCTCGTTCCGAGTTACGACGTTCAAGTGCGAATTGTTGCGAATCTTTCCACCTACGACCACTTGATCGAAAACAACCAGCGCCGCATCAAGCTGCTGGAGGAAGCCGCGCGTCGGCTGTACCGCGAATGGTTCGTCGCCCTGCGTTTTCCCGGGCATGAGCGGGTCACGGTCGTGGATGGCGTGCCACAGGGGTGGAAACGCGCCGCTTTGGCAGACGTCATCGAGATCAATCCGCGCACACGCACCGATGACGATTTGGAGCATCCATTTGTTCCGATGCAAGCGCTATCCGAATCTTCAATGGTGATTGCCGACTACGAAATGCGGGTGCCTTCAGGTGGAGCGAAGTTTCGAAACGGCGACACATTGTTGGCGCGGATCACTCCCTGCCTCGAAAACGGCAAAACCGGATTTGTGCAGTTTCTCGCCGATGGCGACATGGCAAGTGGCTCGACGGAGTTCATCGTCCTTCGGTCTGGCGACACCAGTCCGTATTGGGTCTACTGCCTTGCAAGAGACGAGTCATTTCGAGATCAAGTCATCAGGAGCATGGTTGGCTCGGATGGCAGGCAGCGCGTCAACACCAGGGTCTTTGACCAGTATCTTGTGTTGAATCCACCTCAGTCTATGTTCGAGGCTTTTGATCGCGCGGCACAGCCGATGTTTGAGCAAGTTGAGGTGCTGACCCGTCAATTCACGGCGCTTAAACAAGCCCGCGACGCCCTGCTGCCGCGCCTGATGTCGGGTGCGCTGGCGGTCTGATACGGATTGCTTTCGCAAGTCCGAGTCCCCGAATTGTGTGAGTCGAGGGCGATGAGCGGTTGTGGTTTGCGCTGCTCGCATACCCACCCTGCTTGCAGGATCTGGCTGATGGGGCGCTTGGCGCAGCGGCATCAAGGAGGAGCCCAAAGGGCGGGGGACAGCCGCGGAGCTGAGTGCGCCGTCAGCCAGATCTTCACGAAACAATGGTGTTACCGGCGATGAATATCTTGATACCTCGGTTTGTAGTTTTCAAAAGAACTGGAGGCAATCAAGTTATTGATTTGACTTGGAATTTTTCGACATTTTGTAGTTGCTTCAACTCGACTTTGTAGATCCCAGCCGCCCCGCTTGGTGATCTCAAAATCTCTAGTTATACTCCTGTAAAACTTTGGAGAAGGCCATGTTGCACGCTTCCCTGCGCCGCTCGGGCGGCTCTTACATCATGACGGTGCCCCTGTCTTACGTGGAGCAAAACCACCTGGACGCCGGCTCGCGCCTGGCGCTCGAAATTGTCGGTGATGAACTCACGGTCAGACCGCAGCACCAACGCAAGACCCTGGCTGAACTCTTGAAGGCCACGCCGCGCGGCCTGTGCCGGGCGCAGGGTTGGGACGAACTGGGAGCCGCTGGAGCCGAGCTGTGACGCCAGACCGCGGCGACATCCTGCACCTGGCCTTTGACCCGGCCAGCGGTCGGGAGATGAAGGGCAATCACTTCTGCCTGGTCGTGTCACCCCGGGCATTTAATACACGCTTCAAGCTGGCCATGGTGTGCCCCATTTCCGGCGGTGCTGCTGAGGCAGCGCGCAGTGCCGGCTTTCTGGTATCGCTGATGGGCCAGGGTCTGCGCACCGACGGGCAGGTGCACGCCCACCAGATCAAGTCGCTGGACTGGGCCTCACGCCAGGCCACACTGGTGGAGCGCGTTCCCGACCTGGTCATGCAGGAAGTGCTGATGTGCCTGCGCAGCGTGCTGGATGACTGAGCGCCCGGCATGAACCGGCGCCGCTACACCGAGGACCAGTCCGTACAGAAACCGGCCGCCGAACTGCTGGCCGGTCTGGGCTGGCACAGTGTGCTGGCCTTCAATGAAGAAGACTTTGGCCCGGACAGTCTGCTGGGCCGCGACAGCAGAGCCGAGTATGTGCTCAAGCGCTCTTTGCGCGCCGCGCTACTGCGCTTGAACCCGGGCGTGCCGGCAGTGGCCATAGCGCAGGCGATGGACGCCTTGCTGGCACAGGACGCCGCCAAGACCCTGGTGCAAACCAACGAGGACAAGTACAAACTGCTGCGCGACGGCGTGCCGGTGCAGGTGCGCTGGAACGACGGCCGCGAGAGCAGCGAGCGGCTCACGGTGATTGACTTCGACCGGCCCGACGACCCGGCGCGCAATGAATTTATTTGCGTGCAGGAGCTTTGGCTGGAAGGCGGTCCGGCCCCGGTGCGACCCGACTTGCTGGGCTTTGTGAACGGACTGCCGCTGCTGTTCATTGAGTTCAAGCGGCAGGACAAAGACCTGAAGGTGGCTTTTGACGACAACTACACGCGTTACCTGCAAGACTTGCCGGGCCTGTTTGCCTTCAATGCCCTGGTGGTGCTGAGCGATGGCTTTGATGCGCGTTTTGGCAGCATCACCAGCCCCTGGGAGCATTTCTACCGCTGGAAACGCCTCAATGAAGGCGACACCGACCCAGCTCCCAAGGACGATGCCGAGCCGGTGCACGCGCTGCTGCCTATCCTGCTGCGCGGCATGTGCCTGCCCGCCACGCTGCTGGACCTGGTGGAGAACTTCACGCTGTTTGACCGCAGCGAAGGTGCGCCGCTGAAGATCCTTGCGCGCAATCACCAGTACCTGGGCGTTAACCGCGTCATCGACAAGCTGCGCGCTGGCCATGCCGATCCGCTGAGCGACGTGGCGCGCGGCAAGCTCGGCGTGTTCTGGCACACGCAGGGCAGCGGCAAGAGCTATTCGATGGTGTTCCTGTGCCAGAAGGTGCGGCGCAAGGTATCGTCGAGCTACACCTTTGTGCTGATGACAGACCGCGACGAGCTCGACGAGCAGATTCACGGCACCTTTGTCAACTGTGGCGCGGTCGTCAACGTGCGCGCCCGGGCACGCGATGGCAGAGGGCTTAAGAAGCTGCTGTCCGAGGACAACAGCTACGTCTTCAGCCTGATCCACAAATTCACTCAGCGCGTGCTTGAGCCCTGGAGCCAGCGGCGCGACGTCATCGTGATCTCGGACGAAGCGCACCGCACGCAGTACGGGCGCCTGGCCACCCACATGCGCGCGGCGCTGCCGCACGCCAGGTTCATCGGCTTCACCGGAACGCCTCTGATGGAAAACGCCGAGGACCAGTTAACGCGGCAGGTGTTTGGCGACTATGTGTCGGTGTATGACTTTCAGCGCGCCGTGGCCGATGGCGCCACCGTGCCACTGAGCTACGAGCCGCACGGCGAAAAGCTGAAAATTGTGGACGCCAGCATCAACCAGCGTATCAAGGAGCGCATCGACACGCTGGCGGCCGAGGGTGAGCTGACCGAGGCGCAGGAAGAAAAGCTGTACCAGGAGCTCAACACCGAAGGCTTCGTGCTGACGCTGCCGAGCCGGCTGCAAAAAGTGGCCGACGACTTTGTGCGCCACTACTCGGACCGCTGGAAGATGATGAATGGCCACGGCAAGGCCATGATGGTTTGCTTGGACAAGCGCAGCTGCGTGCAGATGTATGACTTGATCCAGGTCGCATGGAAGGCGCGCGCCGCCGAACTGCAGCAGCAAGTGACAAGCGAGAGCGCCAGCTACGCGGCGCTGGGCAAGCCAGCCGATGCCGCCATCACCGAGTGGCAACGCAAGGTGGACTGGATGCTGGAGACCGAAATGTGCGTGGTGGTGAGCCAGAGCGCCACCGAACGCAAGGACTTCGCGGCCTGGAAGCTCGACATCAAGCCGCACCGCGACAAGATGAACCAGCGCAAGCTGGAAAAGGAATTCAAGAAGCCCGAGCATCCGTTTCGCGTGGTGATTGTCTGCGCCATGTGGCTCACCGGCTTTGACGTGAAGCCGCTGGCCACGCTGTACCTCGACAAGCCGATGCAAGGCCACACGCTGATGCAGGCGATTGCGCGCGTGAACCGGCGCGCGCCGGGCAAGAAGAACGGCCTGATCATCGACTACAACGGCATGCTCAAGAGTCTGCGCGCTGCCCTGGCGACCTTCGCGCAGGGCCATGACCGCGCGTTGGGTGACGCCAGGATCGACCCCTTGCAAGAACCCGAACAGGGCATGGAAGTTGAATACGCCACCAGCATTGCGCGCGCCCGTGCCCACCTGCAAGCCAATGGTTATGCGCTGCAGAATCTGATCGATGCGCAGGCCAGGGAGTTTGAAATCTCGACGCAATTGCACCGGGCGCGGGAAGCTTTGAGCATCTCAGCCGAAGTGAAGAAGACCTTTGAAGTGCTGGCGCAGGACGTTGAAGAACGCCGGCTCAATCTCTTCCCGCATGAGTGCCTGGCACGGCACAGCGCCGAAGAAGCCGCGATTGCCGCGATCTACCGCCTGCTGCAAAAAAGCGGCCCATCGACCGACATCACCGAGGTTCTGCAAAGCCTGCAAACGGTGGTGGACGCAGCGCTGGCACTGCAGCCGCAGGCACAAACACGCTCGGGCAGCTACGACCTGTCAAGCATTGATTTTGTGCGTCTTCAGGCCGAATTTACCCGCACGCCGTACAAGCAGACCGAAGTGCTGAGCCTGCAAGAGCGCATCGAGGCCCGGCTGCTGGCGATGCTGCAGAAAAACCCGCTGCGCGTGAACCTGTATGAGCGCTACCAGCAAATCGTCTCCGACTACAACCGCGACAAGGACGCGGCCGAAATTCAACGTGTGTTTGAAGAACTGGCTCGCCTGAACGATGAACTCAACGCGGAAGAACGCCAATACCTGGCAGAGGGATTTGAGAACGAAGATGAGCGTGCGATTTATCAACTTCTGTGCAAGGAAAAAACGGACCTGACAGCCGCCGACATCAGAAAAATCAAGGAAATTGCCAAGCAACTGCTGACCAAGCTGCTGGGCGCGAAGAACCAGTTGCAGTACCTGCGCGACCGCGCCGCCCTGCAAGCGCAGATGAAGACGGAAATATTCGACTTCCTGTTTGACCAGTTACCAGAGAACGCGTTCGGACAAGATGAAATTCTGCGCCGCTCTCAGCGCGTCTTCGAGCACTTCTACAAGCGCCAGCTGAACACCGGATTCCTGCACTGAAATTGAACTCCCCGAGGGCCTAGACCTGTCGCGGTACGATCAGCCACCATGCTTGCTCCCGACTTCGGCCCTTCACGACGACAACTGCTGACAAGTGGTCTCGCGCTGGCCCTGTTTCACCGGTCGCCACAAGCCGGTGCGCAAACCGGGCTTCACTTTCCGCGCGACCTCGGCAGCCATCCGGACTACGCCATCGAGTGGTGGTACATCACCGGGCGTTTGCTGGCGCGTGAGCGTGAGTTTGGTTTTCAGCTGACATTCTTTCGCTCGCGCGTACCGGCAACGCAGACCATGACTTCGGCCTTTGCCGCCAAGCAGCTGATCTTTGCCCATGCTGCCGTGACCGATGTGGTGGGCAGGAAGCTGTGGCACGACCAGCGCATCGCGCGCGAGGGTTTTGAGATTGCACAGGCCGGCCAGAGCGATACCGACCTCAAGCTGCGCGACTGGACACTGCACCGCGATGGCAGCCGCTACCAGGCCAAGGCGGTGGCTCGCGACTTCGCCTTCGACCTGGTGCTGACCGAAACCCAGGCGCTGTTGCTGCAGGGGAACCGTGGCCTGTCGCGCAAGGGGCCGCAGCCCGAGCAGAGCAGCTACTACTACAGCCTGCCGCAACTCCAGGTCAGTGGCACCCTGGGTCTGGGCAAAGAGAGCCTGAAGGTGCAAGGCACAGCCTGGCTGGATCACGAATGGAGTCAGTCGCTGCTGGACCCGCTGGCAGTGGGCTGGGACTGGATCGGCATGAACCTGCTGGATGGCAGCGCGCTGACGGCGTTTCAGTTGCGCGACAAGAGCGGGCAGGCGCTATGGGACGGCGGTTCGTTTCGGACTTCGGGCGCGGTGCAAGCGCAGATTTTTGAGCATTCGCAGGTGAGTTTCGAGGCCACGCGCTACTGGACCAGCACCTTGACACATGCTCGCTACCCAGTGCAATGGTCGATCCGGACACCCGTTGGCCAGTACACACTCAAGGCCGTCATCGACAACCAGGAACTCGACAGCCGCGTCTCCACCGGCGCGGTTTACTGGGAGGGTTTGAGCGAGCTGTTTGACAGCACCGGCCTTCTGGTCGGGCGTGGTTATCTGGAGATGACGGGCTACGCCGGTGCCCTGCGTTTCTAGTGCGCTCCAGCCGCCGCATCGGCACCGCCGGCGCCTGCGGGCTTGGGCCTTGAGAGCCAAACCACCGGGATCAGCAGCAGATAGATCAGCGCCGAGGCGTAGAACACGTCATTGACACCCAGCATATAGGCTTGCTGATCGACCAGCCGGTTCACTTGGGCCAGTGCCTGCTCGGGCGTGAAGCCGGCGCCCGCCATGCCGGAGAGCACCTGGGTGGCGGTAAGGTTGCCGGCGTTGATGGATTCGGCCAGTTGCGCATGGTGCATGGCCGCACGGTCCTGCCAGATGGTGGTGGCAATCGAGGTGCCAAAGGAGCCGGCCACGATGCGCACAAAGCTCGACAGGCCGGAGGCCGCCGGAATCTTGTGCGGTGCAATGCCTGAGAGCAGAATCACCGACAGCGGGATGAAAAAAAGCGACATGCCGATGCCCTGTATCAGGGTAGGAATCAGGATCGTGTCAAAGTCGGCCTGGGTGTTGAAATTGGAACGCATCCACAACACCAGGGCAAACACGATAAAGGCAATGCTGGCAAGGTGGCGCGGGTCCACTCGACCGATGTTCTTGCCGACAATCGGTGACAGAATGATGGCGAACAGTCCCACCGGCGCCAGCAGCATGCCAGCGTCGATCGAGGGGTAGCCCATGAACTGTTGCAGCCACAAGGGCAGCAGCACCACATTGCCAAAGAACAGGCCGTAACCCACCGAGATCGCCAGCGTGCCGGACCAGAAATTGCGCCGTGTGAACAGGCGCAGGTCCACCACCGGATGCTCCTCGGTCAATTCCCAGACCATGAAGAAACAGAATCCGACCAGCGCCACCACGCCCAGCGCCACCACCTCGGGCGAATGAAACCAGTCGAGTTCCTTGCCCTTGTCGAGCATGATCTGCAGTGCCCCGACCCACAGCACCAGCAGGCCCAGTCCGACACTGTCGATGGGCAGTTTGTGCGTGGCACTCTCACGTTTGTGGTAAATCGTCCAGACCATGAATGCGGAGAGCAGCCCGATGGGTATGTTGATGTAGAAAATCCAGGACCAGCTGACGTTGTCGGTGATCCAGCCGCCCAGCAGCGGACCCATCACGGGCGCCACCAGGGTCGTGATGGCCCACAGGCCCATCGCCAGCCCGGCCAGTGCGGGTGGGTAACTCGACAACAGCAATCCTTGCGACAGCGGAATCATGGGGCCGGCAACGAAGCCCTGCATGGCACGAAAGACGATCAGCATCGTCATGTTCGGCGCCAGACCGCAGAGCCACGAAGTCAGCACGAAGAGCAGCACGCTCGTGACAAACAGGCGCACCTGGCCGAAGCGTTCCGACAGCCAGCCGGTCAGGGGCAAGGCAATCGCGTTGGCAACACCGAAGCTGGTGATGACCCAGGTGCCCTGGTTTGTGCTGACACCCAGATCACCTGCAATCGCCGGCAGCGAAACGTTGGCAATCGAGGAATCGAGCACGTTCATGAAGGTGGCCAAGGACAGGGCCAGCGTACCCCACAGACGCGCTGAGCCTTGCAGCGGACCGTAGGACGCAACGGGGGGTGAAGTAGCCATCGGCCGGGCGACTCAGGGGCGACCCATGTTGGCGGCAATGATTCTGCGCACTTCCTCGGCTGCGCCAGCATCCAGCGCCTCGTACACCGTGGTCTGCACCGCCGCCGCATTACGTGGGGCACTGGCAAGCATCTTGCCGTCCTGCTTGCTGACGTCCACCGTGGCGAGCATGGACAAACCTATGCGCAAGGGGTTCTGTGCCACCTGGGCCGCATCCAGCGTGACCCGCACCGGAACGCGCTGCACCACCTTGATCCAGTTGCCGGTGGCGTTTTGCGCCGGTAGCAGCGCAAAGGCAGAACCTGTCCCCATGCCCAGACCTGCAACCTGGCCCGAGTACTCGACTTTCTTGCCGTACAGGTCGGCACTCAGCTTGACGCTCTGGCCGATGCGGATGTTGCGCAACTGCACTTCCTTGAAATTGGCATCGACCCACAACTGGTTCAGGGGGATAACCGACATCAACGGCGTGCCCGCCGCAACACGCTGCCCGAGCTGGGCTGTACGCCGTGCCACAAAACCGTCCACCGGGGCCGGCAAGGCCGTGCGCTGCGTTGCCAGCCAGGCTTCGCGCAGCTTCGCCGCTGCCGCCTGCACACTGGGGTGTTTGTCAATCGTTGTGCCATCGGTCAGCGTCTGGTTGCTGATGAGTTGCTGCCTTGCTGCTGCCACGCCAGCCAGTGCCGAGGTGAGCGCGTTTTTGCCATTGGCTAGCTGTGTTTGCGCGTGGTTCAGCTCCTCCTTGGAGATGGCGCCGTTTTGAATCAGCGACTGGCGCCGGCCCAGGTCATCGGTGGCCCGGGATATTTCGGTCTGAGCCCTGACCACGTCGGCCTCGCGCACCGCAATCTGTGCGCTCAGACTCGCGTTATTTGCGTACAGCGTGCGCACCTGGCGTACCGTCTGTGCCAAGGCCGCTCTGGCCTGATCCAGCGCCACCTGGGCGTCTGCAGGGTCGAGTTTGACCAGGGCTTGCCCGGCTTTCACAAAATCGGTGTCATCAGCCAGAATCGCCATCACCGTACCGCCGATCTGGGGCGTGATCTGGATCACGTTGCCCTGCACGTAGGCGTTGTCGGTGGACTCGTAATGGCTGGCCACCAGCCACTCGTACGCAGTCCAGGCAAGGCCCACGAGGACGACCACGGTCGTCAGGGTGAGCAGGGCCTTCTTGCGCGCCGGGTTGCCGGCTGCGCTTGGGCTTGGGCTAGAGGTTTGAGCTTCGGGTGTTGACATGGTGGTGAAAGATTCAAAAAGAAAACAAAATCGAGGTCAGGAAGGATTCGTCATTGGGCCCGGTATTGTCATTGCGGGCTTCGACCCGCAATCCATGCAGCGCATACCACTGGATGCCGGATCGCATCCGGCATGACAAGCCAACTTCATGGATCCCCACGGCCTAGGGCCTCGCGATGACGGCAGCGAGTGCTGCGTCACCTTGGTAGCCGCCGCCCAGCGCGCGCATCAGTGCGACCTGGTTGTCCAGCGCGCGGGCTGCCAGATCAACTGCCAGACGGTTCTGATTGAGTACGGCGGTCTCTGCGCCCAACACCGACAGCATCGGAGTCAGACCGGCTTCATGGCGCTGCAGGGCAATGGCATAAGCGTTGTCAGCAGCGGCCTGAACGGCGCGCTGCTCGGTTTGCTGGCGAGCAATCGATTGAGCCGAGGCCAGCGCGTCAGTCACCTCGCGCACCGCATCGATCACAGCGGCGTTGTAGCTCTCGATGGCAGTGTCCAGGTCGGCCGCGCGGCCACGCAGATTGGCACGCAGCCGGCCACCATCAAAAAGTGGCAGGCGCAACGCCGGACCCAGGCCCCACTGCTCGCTGCCGGCGCCAAACAGGCGATCCAGCCCGATGCTCGAAGCCCCGGCAAACGCCACCAGATTGACGCTCGGATAGAACTGGCTGCGCGCACTGCTGACATCCTGCAGCGCCGCTTCAACGCGCCAGCGCGCCGCCGTGATGTCGGCACGCCGGCCCAGCAGATCCGACGGCACGGTCTGCGCCAGCGCAGCGCTCTTCAAGTTGGCTTGCGCCGGCACAGCGAGTTTCAGAGCCTGTGCGGGCTGCCCTGCCAGAGCATTGATAGTATGCTCGGCCAGTTTGATCTGTTCGTGCAGTGCTTCAATTTGCTGCCGGGCCTCGGGCACGGTGCCTTCGCTTTGCCGCACCTCCAGACGCGTGTCCAGACCAGCCTGGAAACGTTGCTGTACCAGCCTGAGGCTATGTTCGCGTTGCGCCAGCACCCGCCCTGCGATTCCGAGCTGCTCGTTCAATCGCACCAACTGGAAATAGCTGCGCGCCAGATTGCTGGCCAGCAGCGTACGGGCCGCCGCCGCATCGGCCTGCACGGCGCGCACATTGCCGAGTGCTGCTTCCAGAGCCGCCCTGTTCTTGCCAAAGAAGTCAAGCTCCCAACTGGCGCTGAACTGGGCTGTGCCAGTCTCGTAAATATTGCCCGCCAAAGGCGGCGGAATCATGCCAGTGGCGGTGAACTTCTGCCGCGTCGCGTCCAGCCCGGCGATCAGTTGCGGCCCGCTTGCAGCCTGCGTGATGTCGGAACCAGCCTGTGCCCGCGCCAGCCTGGCCTGCACGATTTTGAGGCTCGGGTTGCTGGCCAGCGCACTGTCGATGAGGCTATCAAGTTGCGCATCGCCAAACTCGCGCCACCAGGCATCAGCTACAGCCACCGTCGCGCCAGCATCCGAGCTCAATCCCAGGCTGGAAGCATCGCGCAGCGTGGCCTGCACATCCGTAGCGCCTGGAGCAGCACAGGCAGCAAGACTCAAGACCGCCGTCATCGCGAGGCCGCAGGCCGCGGCGCTCCATGTCTTGCGAAGGGAATGATCAAGCCTCATGCGGGCCTCCGGGAATCAAGGGGGTTGAAGACGTCGACTTGACCGGCGCATTGGCCAGCATTCGGCGCAAAAAGCTCTTCAGGGTTTCAAATTCTTCGGCCGAGAAGCC
>CAIQVX010000261.1 GCA_903875275.1 uncultured beta proteobacterium
AGCAGATGGCGAGCGCCATCCACAAAGAAAAAACCTGGGTCCGTTTCGGCATCAGCCCCTTTGGTCTGGGCCGAGCGGAGCGTCGCTCCGCAGGCATTACCGGCTTCAGCCAGTACGACAAGCTCTATGCGGATGCCGAGCGTTGGCTGAGCAAAGGTTGGCTCGACTATCTGGCACCACAGCTGTATTGGCCCATCGATCAAACGCCACAGGCTTTTCCCGTCCTGCTGGAGACCTGGGCACGGGAGAACACGCAGTCGCGCCACCTCTGGCCCGGACTCTTTACCAGCCGCATCGACAGTTCGCCCAAATCATGGCAACCAGAAGAAATTGCGCGCCAGATCGCATTGACCCGCCAGCACGCCGGTGCCGGCGGCCATATTCATTTCAGCATGATCGCCCTGCTGCAGGATAGGCGCGGCATCGCCACCCTTTTGAAAGCCGGCCCCTACGCCACTGCAGCGCTGGTACCCGCCACGCCCTGGCTGGGAGCACGGGCTCCTGATGCTCCCGAGCTTTCGCTGCAAAAGGCAGACAGCTCGAACGCAGCGGAGCGCGTGCTCATCCAGACAGTCAATGACCCCTCCATCAACCGGTTTTCGATCTGGAAAAGGTATGGTTCGAAATGGGTTTTTGCAGTCCAGGCGGCAAGTCAGACCGAACTCACCCTGGAAGCCGATCCGACACTCGGCAAGCCCGACGCCATCGTCGTGAGCAGCGTCAATCGTCTCGGTATTGAGAGTGCTCGCACGACGCTGCAACGGCGACCGTAGTCGAAAAAATGCCCTGTGCCAGCGTTGGCTGGCACAGGGCAGTAGTTCAAGCTATCAGATGAAGACCCGGATCAGAAGAACTTGTAAGTGGCCAGGAAGGTGAAGGCACGACCACGTGGGTCTGCAATCCGGGGCTCCCAGGAACTGCCGGCACCCGTATTGCTGTCATACGCTGCCGAGAACGGCGGATCGGTGTTGAACAGATTCTTGATACCGAAAGTCAGGTTCACGTCCTTGATCCCGGTGTAGCCAACGCTCACGTTATACAAGGCATACGCTGCCACGTTGGCGTTCCAGTCCGGCGGCACGATACTGCCATTGGCAACACCGGGCAGCACGTAATCGGTATAGCCACTACGGTAGAGTTGCGTCAGGGTCCCGACCCAGGGGCCACGGGTGTAAGTACCAGTGACTGCATGCTTCCAGCGCACGCCCAGATCACCCGCACGAGTGAAGGTGGCGACCTCGCTGGCGCCAAAAGGAGCGCTCGCTATCAGGCGTGACTTCTTCTCGATCAGGGAGCTTCCATCCAGATTGACACCCCAGCGGGCATCACCCAACTTGCCGTTGGCACTGGCATTGATGTCCATGCCCCGGGTCACCGACTCCCCGGCGTTCACCCAACGTTGATCGATCTGCACCACGTTGCCGGCAGCATCCCGGATGAAATTCTGCGGGAACAAGGCATAGTTCTTGACCAGATCGGTCAGACTCAGAATCTGAATGGTTCCGGTCTTGTTGATGCTCCACCAGTCAGCACCCAGACTGAAGCTGCTGCTTGGTGCCCAGACGAAACCGACCGTACCCTGCTTGCTCTGCTCGGGTCCCAGATCCGCCTTGCCACCGGTCAGCGTGTTAGGTGTAATTGCCTGACACGCTGGCGTCGCGTCCACCTTGCCGGTGGCACATTTGGCCGGGTCCA
>CAIQVX010000262.1 GCA_903875275.1 uncultured beta proteobacterium
CATCCGTGAAATCAGGATCGCGCATAAGGCGACACTGGAGGAAATAGCGTTCGCAGCGGACACCAACGCCAGCAACCTGTCCCGCATAGAGCGCGGCACCCAGGGTTACTCGGCTGACACGTTAGAGCGCATCGCTGAGGCCTTGGGCGTGACGGTCTCGGACCTACATTTGCGCATGGAGGCAGCATCACGGACCGTGAATAAGGCAGGTCGTGCGGTCGGCGGCCAGAAGCAGCCTTTACTTGACCCCAGCAAGTATTCAGCGTTGACGCAAGATCATCGGGAACTGGTGGACGAATTCATGACCATGTTGCTGCGGCGACAACGCAGCTTCAAGACGTAGCCGGAGACAGCAGCATCCTTTAGCAAATATGAATTGCATCTCCTGGTCCGGTCATCCTGCGAAAAGGGCTTTCCGACCGGCGTGTGACTGTCCGTTCCGAACGCTACGGTCTGGATCGCAAGAACGGAACTGATATGAGTTATGCCCATCAAAATCTCACCCGGTGAGCTTCGAGTCTGTCAAACTATTGCCCTAATCACAGAAATTGGGGGATCAGCATGGCGCACAACATCGGACAAATGTTCTATTTCGGCGAAATGCCTTGGCATAAGCTTGGCACAAAGCTCGACAAGCCAGCGACCATTGAAGAGGCTCTAATCGCGGGTGGACTGAACTGGACGGTGAGTATGCAGTCGCTGGTGCTGGCTGGGGAGCACCAGTCCGCTGTGCCACAACGCCAAGCAATCGTCCGTGATGACGTGCTGCCCGGTCAACCCGGTCGGGTGCTGGGTGCAGTTCACCCTAATTTCAAGGTGCTGCAAAACGGCGATGGGGCCGCATTGTTTGATTCATTGTTTGGCAAAGGCGCAGCGGTCTATCACACTGGCGGCTACCTCAAAAAGGGCGAAGTGGTCTGGCTGATGGCTAAACTGCCAAAGAGCATTGTCTTGCCCGGCGAAGACAAGCTCGATACCTACCTGCTTTTTTCCAACAGCCACGATGGCACATTGCCAATTGACATCCGTCTGACCACGGTGCGTGTCGTCTGCAATAACACCTTGACGCTTGCACTGGGGAAGAAAGACCAGGCACACGTCTTCCGGCGTGGTCATAGTGGCAATTACGAGGTCCTCAAGGCTGACGCTGAAGCCTTCTTCCAATCCATTCTGGCCCAGCAAGACGAAACGCAAATGGTCATGGAGAAGCTGGTGCAGGCAAAGTGCAGCGACGATGCGTTTGCCGCATTCTTAAAACTGCTTTTGCCTGACCCTACGCGGCCAGCAACAGCAAACGCAAACAAAGCTGTTGAGCGCGGGTTTGACACCCGTACCGCAACCATTGCAGAACAACGAGATCAAATCATGGCGGTACACCTGAGCGGACACAAAGTACCTGATCAACCAAAAGTAGTCATTTCGCCAGCAGAAAAGAATTGGTGGGGCGGCCTGAATTCGATAACAGCCTGGGTTGATCACGTCAGCGAAATTGATGGTGACCGCTACGCCAATGCCATGTTTGGTGGGGGCGATCGACTGAAGACTGGCGCTTATCAGAAAATACTGAGCGCCGTGGTGCCGGTTTAGTCCAGGTGCTTACTGTGGATCAATTCATGGAAGCCGATGTTGAGGATCTTCCCATCGTTGGCGAGGCTATCGACAAGGGCGATGTTCTCGCCATTTCCGACCAAGCTTTGATTGACGAAATCGACGATTGCTTTCCCGTTGTAGGAACCTTTAACGGACCCCATGGAAGCTGTTGCCGGGCTGCTTGGCCGGCCAAGACTTGATGCACCTCGGCTGAATGCGGCGCCGGAAGACTTCAACTGCCTATAAAGCGACAGATTTCGCCAAGAATGCGAACCATCATGCCGAACACCCGCTTGCCCGATACGAATGCAATGCCACCCGATTTCCAATTGATGCATCCCCGGCGCGTCCGGTGGAGCGGACCAGTTAGCCAGCCCGACGGGACGATGGTGCACTTGTCCGGCTTCAAAGAGGCCACACCGGAGCAAGAAGCCTGGTACAGACTCAACGACCCTGAACGTGGCTTACATGAGGATGATTTGCTCACCTATCGGCGGTCACGGCGCGGGCCTATTGCGCGTTTCTTGGCACGACTCGGTTTCTGACATTGGAGTCAATTTCGCCTTCAGCGTCCAGCCTGCCGCCTGTTGCTCAGTCAGTGATCGACTCACTTATCAGTCGGATCAGGGGTGTACGGCAGGCCGCAAGTGACGCAAGGATAAGTGTCGCTGGTACGACCACCGAACTCCCGGTAAAGATACTGGAAGAAGCGAAAGCGCAGGGCATACCCGACAATGAAATCCATGGCGTTCTCTATAAAGGACACGCGTACATTGTGCGTCAGAATCTTAAAACGCAACAGATTCGGCGCGACACCTTAGACTACACTTGATTGCCCTGTGGCTGTGTTGCTACCGGACGTTTCGGACGTATGCGCCTCGCCAACTTTGGTTGCAGCAGGTGGCACGGCCAGAACCTTCCACAGGGCCTTTGTTGCAAAGTCACACTGTAACTCGCGTGTCGGAATGATGATGGCTCTGGCATCGTGCAGATTCCGCATCGTCCGGTGTCGATGCCCCGATTCCTGCGACCGCCAAATTCACCGGGACGGAGGCAGCAGACGCTCGGGAGAGTAAGCCAAGTGTACTGTGACTGAATGAAGCCTGATAGACTTCCCTCGCCTGTGAAGCGAGCTGTGTCACCTTCGCAATAAGCCCGGCAGTGTCTGTCCTCGTGCCGGGGGCGTATAGTTCATTCGTCCCCACCGGCAGGCTGGCTGACCAACACATCAGAAATGCCTGATGAAGAATCACCAGAGATACCAAGTGGGGATGCGCTTTTGAAGTTACCACCACGGCCAGCTGTGTCATCCGTGGTTCAAAGACAAGCGGTGTCCATCGTGGCGCTTGTCGGCGGCGTCACCCTATTGGATTGATGCAGACCAGGAGTCCACCCGGGGTTTACACTAGCATCGGCTTCGGGAGCGCTGTCGGAGGGCGGCGCAGGACGCGATGACCCATCACCCAATACCTGCAGGTACTCGGCGACGGTGAGCGAATCTAGAGATTTACCGCCTAGCTCGAAGCCGCTATAGATTTCAGTTCTGTCGTGCGTTTATGGAAGAATTCATGGGAAACAGCCCGCACAATGTCCCGAGTAAAACCTACACCCGAGTCGAACACCTCGATGGTGGCGACGGTGTCCGGTTCAGCTACATTGCCCGGTACACCGAGGATGATGGAGCGAACCGCCACGACCCGAATTGGTATTGTGCCGCTGAAAAGCGCCCTGGCTTCTTTCGCAAGCTGCTTGATTCGCTGAAGGGGATGCTCTCCCGGCGCTGATGCCGTTCAGCAGGGCTCATACACCGTGACCATCGAACCTCTTCCCTACCGCCACAGGTACGCCAAGGAGATTGCCGCGTACAGGCCCAGCATCGTTGACCGCATCTTGACCAAATGGCGCAGGGTCGGCAAACCGTGGGACGGCACCAATAGCCACGCAGTCAATTGGTATTACGACCCGACAAGCCCGGACGACTTCGTCTGCTGTCCGTATCCATTGCCATCTGAGAAGCTCAAGACTCATCGAGACTTCACAGACCCTATCCACTCCCGCTGCCGCCGCGTAGCCTGATTCATTTCCTTGGCAAGCTGGCGCAGCGTCACTAGGTCCCCGCCTGTCCAGGCGTTGCGTGCTGAGTTCGCTTTACCGCCGGCGCTTTTCGGCCCGGTGGACTTTTGCCATGGTTTCCACCGATTTATCGCTTCGCGCTGGCGTTGTCGTTGCTCTGGTGTCCAGTTGCGTACTGCCATGACTTTGATCCTCTAATAGTCCGTTTTGCTCGGTCTGAATTTTTTCCGCGTGCGAGACTGCCGCCGCTGGGTTGCTGCCGTTGTTTACCTGTTGCGGCCCGTGGGCAATGTTGGCTTGCTTCACAAACGTGGCTTGCCGCGGGTACTTCAAGTCCACCAGCGCCGATATGGTTGCTCGGCTCTGTGATTGCGCTTTCAAAGCCAGAGCCAGAAATGTTTCAAAGTGCTTTTGATACTCTTGATTCATGGCGCGTCTGGCAAGACTGGTGAAGATGGTTTGCAGCGCCGTGGCCTGTCCGATCAGCATAGCCTCAAGTCCCGACAAGTCGCCCGTTATGGCCTGATCGGTGCATCGTTGCAGGGATTCGACCAGCGCTGCTAGATCCACACCGCCACCGATGTTGCCCTGATAGGCATCTATCGTCAGTGCTGCATTGAATAGGGGCGTCACCGTCGCCGCTCCTAATGCTTGCGCATCGGTCTGGCTCGGTGCAATTGCTGCCTGCAAGACTTTGGTGTTGGTCGCCGGTGGTTTCTTGTTTACTTTGCTCATGTTGTCGCCCCTGTAAATCCGACGCACCGTTGCAACTTGCGAACTAGCTCACCGGGTAGTCCGGCATCCCGTGACTGAACGGCGATCCCGGCCCGCTGCCAATTCCTACAGCCCAGCGTTACGCC
The DNA here is from genome assembly GCA_903875275.1 of uncultured beta proteobacterium. Lineage (GTDB taxonomy): Bacteria > Pseudomonadota > Gammaproteobacteria > Burkholderiales > Burkholderiaceae_C > Rhodoferax. Next base: position 4,524 of record CAIQVX010000262.1, read on the forward strand.
GTGGCCAGCCAGGTGCAGGCATTCAAGGCAAAGGTGCCTATCGTCTGATTCGCGATCACGGATCACCAGCTTGTCTGCCAGCGCTTCGCCGTCATGAAGGATCAGCCCCTTGTCCGTGAATCTGGATAACCGCGCCGTGAAGGTGGCAATCTCAGCGCCGGTCATGGACGTGCTGTGTGGCCAGCACCAGCGGTCGGGGTCGATGGCGGGTGCCGGGTCATTCGCCGGGGGCTTTTGCTGGTTTGCTACTGCTACTGTTGCTACTCTTGCTATTTGTGTCAGTGCACCCGGTGCAGCAGTAGCAAAAGTAGCAGGAATAGCAGTAGCAGTCTGCCGTAACCCGCTCTTTTTGAGTAGGTTCGCCAGGCTCATGGTGTGGCCACCAGTAATTCAGGTCTGATCTGAATCAGCTTCCTTTTGCCGTCCCTGACAATGCGTGCCCGGCCCAGCTCAGCCAGTTCTTTGACGGTTGAATCAATGACTGCCTTTTCACGCAAACCGCCCGGTCCGAATTGCTGCACTGTCTTGGTCGATACCTTGTCCGTCCCCTCACGCCTGCAATAGTCCAGCATCCAGGTTTCCAGTCGCAGCGGATTTGCCAGTTCAGCAGGCATTGCCAATTCACCCAGAAACCGCTTGGCCTCCAGTAAGTGCCATGTAATGACAGGTACAACCGACTCAACACACTCACGATCAATCGGCCCGATGCTGCCAGCAAATGCATGAAGCAGCGCTGCCATGCGTGCCACGTTGTCAGCCGCTTTGCTGCCCACATCACGCAGGTCGTACAGCTCGCCGCCCGTCTTCAATTCGGTTTCAATCGCATCATGGAATGTCACCCAGGCCGCTTTTGCATCCGGTGCCAGGGTCAGCATGGCCGGGGTCAATATGCCGTCTTCATCTACGGGTGCCGCTCGATCAAGAATGGCTGTCAACCGCGCATTGAATGCTGCCAGCGCTGGCCATCCGTCCGGTGGTGGGGTGAACATGCGGGTGCCCATGGTTGACGTAGGCCAAGCCACCAGGAAGCGCGCCAAGAAGCCTGTCCCGCGTGCCAGCCCTTTGGTGTTGTCAAAGAATGCACGTAGCGTTGGCTCCTGCACTTGCAGGCTCATGGTCATGCGCGCCGTGGTATCGCCGTAGCTCTCACTGGTTGCCCGGTCGGTCGCTGGAACTTTGCCGTCCCAAAAACTATTCAAGCGCCCCATGTTGCGCATGGCCACATCCTTATTCATGGCGTGACCGCCGAGCACAATGCCGCCTTCGTTGCTGAATACGCCGCCCGACGGCCAACCCTTCACCAGTGACAGTGCAAGGGCTTCGGGTGTTGCGTCCGAGTAAATCAACCGTGGCACTCTTGGCGCTCTGGGTTTGTGCTTGTCCAAGTCATGTAGTTGATCTATCAGCGCCTTGGTGGGCTTGCCCGCTTTGGTTTCCGCCTTGATCTTTTCCTGCACGCCGCTGCGCTGCGCCTTCCATGCGTCGAGATCAGTTGCATAGGCTTGGATCAGGGGCTTGGCCTTTTCGTGCTCACGGGCTTGGTAGTCGTGAATCGCCTTGGTGAAGTAGCCGTCGCAACTCGTTTTTCGCTCACCGCTGTCGGCGATGCCACACAAGAACAATCCACACGGCCCCTCAAGTTTGATGTCGCGCTGCACGTCGGTATGCACTTGAATGGCCACCGAAAGCGCCGCCAGTGCGCTCATGGCCACCAGTGGCACGGGGGCTTTGACGAATCCGCAAACCTCCATGACCGCGCAGCGGATCAGTGGCGGCAGTGCATCAATTGGATAGTCTTGCGCTTCGGTGTGGGCGATCAGTGGTTGCAGTTCTGGCCATACGTCATTTACGTCTGTAGCGCCTGTGCCACTTTCACAAGCAGCTACTGAATTGATGTCAACTGTTAGTCCGGCGTCCGCGTCCAGACTGGCGGCAAAGTGGTCATAGTCTTGCTTGTTCATGAGAATGCCTCCACCAGGCGGTTGATACGGTTGGCCGCCACCAACAGGCGTGCGCGGTCGGCATGGGTCAGCGTGACG
>CAIQVX010000263.1 GCA_903875275.1 uncultured beta proteobacterium
ATTTCACGCTGCGTGCAATGCCAGACGTGCAGCAACGTCTGCCCGGTGGTGGCGCACAGCACCGACCCCGCCTTCGACGTTGATCTGACGCCACAGAAAGTGATGAACCTGCTGCGTCTGGGTCTGCGCGACCTCTCCCTGGGATCAAGCATGGTCTGGAGCTGCGCCAGCTGCTACCAGTGCCAGGAGCACTGCCCCGAGGGCCTGCGCGTGGCCGACATCATGATCGAACTGCGCGCGCTGGCGGTGCAGCGCCTGGGCACAGTTCGCGTCATCAGGGCGTCATCATGAAATACGCGCTCTTCCTGGGCTGCAAGATCCCGTCCCGGCTACCGGCTTACGCTGCCTCAACGCGGGCCGTTCTGGAGCATCTGGGCGTCTCGCTGGTGGATCTGGATTTCAATTGCTGCGGCTATCCGGCGCGCGACGTGCGCCGCGACGCCTTTGTGCTGGCCGCCGCGCGCAACCTCGCGCTGGCTGAGCGCGCTGGCCTGAACGTGCTGACGCCGTGCGCCTGTTGCTTCGGCACGCTGCGTCATGCCATCGCCTTTTTGAATGAGGACGCGGCACTGCGTGGCCGCATCACAGGCGCGCTGGCTGCCCAGGGGCTGCCCTGGACAGGGACGTCCCAGGTTGAGCACGTTCTGCCGCTGCTGGCGCGCGTCATCGGCGTGGACGCGCTGGCGGGAGCGGTGCGCGAGCCGCGCACCGGAGTGCGTGTTGCGGCCCAGTATGGTTGCCACACATTGCGTCCCAGCAACGTGGCACGCTTTGACAACGCCATGGCACCGACAGTTTTCGAAGACCTGATCCGCCTGACCGGCGCAACGCCGGTTGACTGGCCGCGCAAACTGGACTGCTGCGGCGACCCGCTGCATGAGGCAAACGCGCCCTTGTCCGAGCGAATCACCCGCGTCAAGATTGACGACGCCCTGGCCAGTGGTGCTGAAGTGATGTGCACCGCCTGCCCGCACTGCCATCTGCGCTTCGACGGGGTTCAGGCGGACGCTACAGATCCTTCCATTCGCACTCTGCTGTACACACAGCTTCTGGGGCTGGCGATGGGATTGCCGGAAAAGTCACTTGGACTTTAGAAAGGCAGATCATGGAGGCACAAATGATTGTAGGGCGGGCAGAAAGGTACAAAAATACCAATTTGCACGGATGCACAGCCCTGAAAATGCATGGGTCATGTGTTTAGCCGTTGAAAGTGATAAGAGGTTTCATTTTTTTCTTCAGCTTGACGAGTCGTCTGCGCGGCACGACACTGCGACGGCCCGGTTGGCACGATGCGTCCATGACATCCAGGGCGCGGGTACCCCGGTCCGCAGGATGATTACTGTCAACAAGGATTCCATGATCGCGAAAATTGCCGTCCTGATACTGAGCGTTGCGGCTTGTGCCTCCGTTGCACGGGCTGACGTCGCCAGAATTGTCCGTGATCACGTGGTGAACGGCGTGGATGGCGCGCCGGTCCGGCAGTGCGTTTACAGCCACAGGGGGAAGAAGGTGGCAACGCGCATTCCACTGACGTGGAATTGCCCCCCGCTTTTTCAGTCACGGTAGAAATTATGGTGGCAACGCCCTGGCAGCCAAGCGACGGTCAACGCCTCAAATTCCTGCGCCACGCCGCCGGGTTTGACATTCAGATGTTCGCCAAGATCAATTCCATCTCTGTGGCACAGTTGAAACTGCTTGAAGATGGCGCGGACGGTTCGCTCTTTTACTCACCTGCGGTCAAGGCCAGCGTTGGCAGGAGGTTGTTGAGTCGTTTGGGAGAGACCGACGCATCGTGTGAATCGGAGCAAGTGCTGGACACGGGCAAAGGTCTTTCAGTCTCCCAGACAAAGCACGTTGACCTCAGAGTCGCTGAGAGCGAGCTCCAGAAACTCGAAACACTGCAAACGCTGGACAAGGTGGCTGCAGACAGCGTTCGAGACCTCGACAGGGGTTCCTCCAGGAAGTATGTGCATGCAGTCAGCCCGCAAGGGCGCAGGCAGTGGTATCTGTTGGCTTTGCTGGCCGCCGTCGCGTTGATACTGGTCGGGAACACAAACCTGCTTGACTCACTGCTGCAGATTGCCCCTGTCCCACAGTCCGCGGCGAGAGCAGTGCACACCGACACCGAAGTCAAGACATTGGTCGCGGCACCAGCACCGGCACCCGCACCAGATTCGATTGGGCCAGTGGTCGAGCGGGTTCGTGCGGAATCAGTCGCTGTCACTGAGAAAGAATCCGCATGCCGCTGGAGTGACCGGGAACTCGAACTCCAGCCTACATCGGTCAGAACCCTTGGCAACTACGTTCACTTTGTTGCCAGCACAGACGTCACGGTTTGTGCTCTGGATGGCAGCCAGACGCAAACCGTTTTAACGCTGAAAGCAGGTGATGCCAGAAGCGTCAGAGGGGTATCTCCCTGGCATGTTTACAGCCGCAAGCTGCCAGAGCTGAAGGTGTTTTACCAGGGATACCACGTCCCTTTACCGGATACCAACACAAGACACATTGGCCTGCGGGAGCGATAAGGGCAGGGTGCAGGCAAAGGACACACATGGCAATCACGGACGAAGACAGGGCCCTGCTGCGGGCTGTTACGGTCGGCACATTGGACGCGATCGAGGCGAAGTACACCGGCAAGGACAAGGGCAGTGAAGCCGCGCGTCTGAAGTCTGCTCTGCTGACAAGTGACTTTGCCGTGAAGGAATATGCAGAGGCGCTGGAATTCAATGCGACCGAAGTAGAACTGGCCGCCACGTCGATGGATACAGCGCTTGCAGCGTGCTGTTCGATACGATAGCGCAACAGCCGATGCGTTTCAGTTCAAGACCGCCGGCATAGTGTGCGTGTCGAAAAATTCAAGTTACAGGCACCGCTGTGGAAGTCGGGACGGGTGACTTTCATCAAATCAAGACTTCCGCTGGCAGGTCCGGTACGATGGGGGACACATCGAGAAGCAAAACAATGGACGAACGGATCGACGCCCTAAGCCAGCCACTCGTGCTGGCCATTGATCAGGGAACGCACGCCAGTCGGGCGCTGGTGTTTGACCTGCAAGGGTGCACAGTCTTCAGTGGTGTGGCCAATATCTCGATCACTTACCCGCAGGCTGAATGGGCCGAGCAGGATGGCGACGAAATCGTGAACTCGGTGCGTGTGGCCGCGACACAGGCTTTGCAGGCCTTGGGGTCAAGGCGTCAGGACGTGCGGGCCGCCGGGCTGTCGAGCCAGCGCTCCAGTGTGATTTGTTGGGACCGGCTCACGGGTCAGCCCCTGTCTCCCATCTTCAGCTGGCAGGACCGCCGCGCCCACGCCTGGATAGACCAGTTGCAGCCACATGCCGACGGCGTGCATCGCAAGACCGGTCTCTTTCTCTCGCCGCACTACGGCGCCAGCAAATTGCGCTGGGCGCTGGACCATCTGCCGGCGGTGCGCGCAGCGCTGGAAAGCCAGACCCTTTGCTGGGGACCGATGGCGAGCTTTGTCGTGTTTCGCCTCTGCACTGAGCGGCCTTTCCTGGCGGACCCGCAGTGCGCCGCACGTACCCAGTTGTGGAACCTGCACACGCAGGACTGGGACCCTGAACTGCTGGAGCTGTTCGGCCTGCCAGAAGGTTTTCTGCCACGCAGCGTACCGACCTGCCATGCCTGGGGAACACTGGACCTGCCGGGCACCGCCATTCCCCTTACAGCGGTCAACGGTGACCAGTCGGCGGCGGTGTTCGCGTTTGGCTGGCCCGAATCCGATTCGGCCTACATCAACATCGGCACCAGCGCTTTCGTGCAGCGCGCGCTCAATTGCTTTCCCGGCCATGTGCCGCGCCAGTTGACCGGCATCATCCTGGACGACGGTAGTAGCCGGGTCTATATGGTCGAAGGCAACGTGAACGGGGCCGGTAGCGCGCTGGAGTGGGTCAGCAAGGAGTTTGGCTTTGAACAGCTTACGAAGGAGTTGCCGCAATGGCTGGCACGGCCCGAGGAGCCGCCGCTGTTTCTCAACGGCATCGCCGGGCTGGGTGGGCCTTTCTGGCAGGCCGAATTCCAGTCTCGGTTTGTGGGCGAGGCGGAGCCCTGGCTCAAGGTCGTGGCGGTGGTCGAGAGCATCGCCTTCCTGCTGCAGGCCAACATCGATCACATGAACAATTACGTCCCCACAGCACGACGCATCCGCATCAGCGGTGGTGTGTCGCTGCTGGACGGGCTGTGCCAGCGGCTGGCTTGCCTCAGCGGCCTGCCGGTGCACCGTCGCGACGACCCGGAGGCCAGTGCACGCGGCATCGCCTATCTGGCCTGTGGACGGCCTGCGCACTGGAACCAGGGTGCGCACGAGGATGTTTTTGCAGCGCAGCGTGATTCAGCCCTGCAGGCGCGCTACCAGCGCTGGCGCGCGCAGATGGCACAGGACACGGGTGTCTAGCGTCCGGCAGCGAAATGAGAGAGGAAATTGCCCATGTCCATGACACTTGGCGAGTGGTTGCCGCCGCAGGCACAAGACATCTTTCTGGTTCTGTTTCTCTCGTTTCTGATCGGGCTTGAGCGCGAGGAAAAAAAGGCGAATGCTGAGAAGTTCGTGTTCGGGGGCGTTCGTACCTTTCCGTTGATCGGTCTGGTCGGCTATGCCATGGCTTCACTCTCGGGCAGCCAGATTTTGCCTCTCGCGCTGGGCTTCGTCGCGGTCGCCGGTTTCTTCCTGCTGTCGTACTGGCACAAGTTGGTCACCGGCGGATTGGCCGGGTTGACTTCCGAGTTTGCCGGCCTCATCACCTACCTGATTGGCGCTCTGGTATTCCAGCAGCATTTGTGGATGGCCACCACGCTGGGAGTGGTCAGCATGCTGCTGCTGGAACTCAAAGGGGGTCTGGAAGGGCTGGCCCGGCGCATCGCACCCGAAGACGTGGTCACCTTCACCAAATTCCTGATGCTGACGGCAGTGATTCTTCCCATTCTGCCCAACGAGGCCTTCAGCCAGTTCCATATCAATCCGTTCAAGAGCTGGCTGGTTGTGGTGGCGGTCAGTGCGGTTTCCTATGGCAGCTATGTCATCCAGAAACTGTCCAAAGGGCAGGGTGGCGTGATACTCGCTGCCATTCTGGGCGGCGCCTATTCGTCAACTGTGACCTCCGTGGTTCTTGCCAAACGCTCTGCCAAGGAGAGCCTGCCGCATCTGTTCTCCGGCGCCATTCTGATGGCGTCCGGCGTGATGTACCTGCGGCTGGCCGTGTTGCTGGCCCTGTTCAATTGGGAACTGATGCGCGCGCTGTCGCCTTCGTTCCTGGTGCTGGGTGTTCTGGCCATGGGCACAGGCTGGGGCTGGTCGCGCCGGCGCGATGCGGGCAGCCACGATGTGGTGGCCCCGGCCGAGCCCCGAAATCCGCTGGAACTGCGCGCGGCGCTCGCTTTTGCCCTGCTGTTTCTGGTCATGCTGGTGGCAACGCAGCTCGCCACGGTCTACCTCGGGCACGCGGGCGTCTACACGTTGTCGGCCATGATGGGGGTGGCTGATGTGGATCCCTTCATCATGGGCATGACACAAGCCTCGGGCACCGTCACGCCGCCCTCTGTGGCAGCGATAGGGATACTCGTCGCGGCAGCCAGCAACAATGTGGCCAAAGGGGCGTATGCCTACTTCCTGTCGTCTGGAGCAGCAGGAATTCAGAGCGCATGGCTGCTGCTAGGTCTGTCCCTGATGGGTCTGATGCCTTTGCTGTGGCTGTCCTGAGGGAATTGCTGCACTGCGGTAATATCCCCCACTCGATGAACTTGCCGAATCCGACCACCTCTTTGCCTGATGCCCTGGCGCACGTGTCGCACGAACACACCCGGATTCGGGAAATACCCTACAACTACACCTCGTTTTCGGATCGGGAGATTGTTATCCGCCTGCTCGGTGGGCGCGCCTGGGATCTGCTCAACCACCTGCGCGAAGAGCGTCGTACCGGGCGTTCGGCGCGCATGCTGTACGAGGTTTTGGGTGACATCTGGGTGGTTCAGCGCAATCCCTATTTGCAGGACGACCTGCTGGACAACCCGAAGCGGCGCCAGTTGCTGGTGGAGGCACTGCAGCACCGCCTGGGTGACGTCCAGAAGCGCCGCACTCCGGACCTCGATCCTGAACGCGACGCCATGGTCGGCGAACTGCTGGCTGCCGCGGACGCGGCGGTACGGGCTTTTGATGCGGCATTCATAGAAACAGCGGCGCTACGGCGCAGGGCGCAGCGCGTGTTGCACCGCCTGACCGCCAAAGACAATGTCAAGTTCGACGGTCTGTCACGTGTCAGTCATGTGACGGATGCCACCGACTGGCGTGTCGAGTACCCCTTCGTGGTGCTCACACCGGACACGGAAGCCGAGATGGTGGCGCTGGTCAAGGGTTGCATCGAGCTGGGTTTGACGATCATTCCGCGCGGTGGAGGCACCGGCTACACCGGTGGTGCCATTCCCCTGACCTGGAAGAGTGTGGTGATCAACACCGAAAAGCTCGAGGCCATGACCGAGGTCGAACTGGTGGCTCTGCCCGGGCTGGCGCAGCCCGTCGCCACGGTGTGGACCGAGGCCGGCGTGGTGACGCAGCGCGTGGCCGATGCGGCTGAGCGCGCCGGCTTTGTTTTTGCGGTGGATCCGACGTCGGCCGAGGCTTCATGCATTGGCGGGAACATTGCCATGAACGCCGGCGGCAAGAAGGCCGTGCTGTGGGGAACCGCACTGGACAATCTGGCAAGCTGGCGCATGGTGACGCCGCAAGCCGAGTGGCTGGAAGTGACGCGAATCGGGCATAACCTGGGCAAGATCCACGACGTGGACCTGGCGCGTTTTGAATTGAAGTATTTCGCTGCCGACGGCAAGGCCCTGCTGCGCACCGAACAGCTTGAGATTGCCGGTCAGGCTTTCCGCAAGCAAGGGCTGGGCAAGGACGTCACCGACAAGTTTCTGAGCGGTCTGCCAGGCATCCAGAAGGAGGGATGCGACGGTCTGATCACCAGCGCGCGCTGGATCGTGCACCGCAAGCCGACGCACACACGTACCGTGTGCCTGGAGTTCTTTGGCAATGCCAGGGATGCAGTGCCCAGCATCGTGGAGATCAAGGACTTCATGTTCGCCGAGCAGAAACGCTCCGGCGTTTTGCTGGCGGGCCTGGAGCATCTGGACGATCGTTACCTGAAGGCGGTGGGCTATGCCACCAAGTCCCGCCGCGGCGGTCTGCCCAAGATGGTGCTGGTGGGTGATATTGCAGGCGACGATGCGGATGCCGTGGCGCGCGCGACCTCGGAAGTGGTGCGCATTGCGAATTCGCGCAGTGGCGAGGGCTTCATCGCGACCAGCGCCGATGCCCGCAAGAAGTTCTGGCTGGACCGCAAACGCACGGCAGCGATCAGCAAGCACACCAATGCGTTCAAGATCAACGAGGATGTGGTGATTCCGCTGCCACGCATGGCGGAGTACACCGACGGCATCGAACGCATCAATATCGAGCTCAGTCTGCGCAACAAGATTGCGCTGTGCGATGAACTGGCGGTCTTTTTCAGCGCCGGCAATCTGCCCCTGGCGAAGCACGATGACAGTCAGATCCCGTCCGCGGAATTGCTGGAGGATCGGGTGGCGCAGGCGCAGGCGTTGATCGCTGAGGTGCGCTTGCTGTGGCAGAGCTGGCTGGCGGATGTGAATGGCCTGTTTGCGCAGTTGCAGGATCACAGCTTGCGTGCCAGCTGGAAGACACAACTGCGCGCGCCTTTACAGAATATTTTCAGTGGTGGCGCCTTTGAAGCCATCCTGCGCGAGTGCAATGCGGTACACCAGCGCGTGCTCAAGGGCCGTGTCTGGGCGGCGCTGCACATGCATGCCGGGGACGGCAATGTGCATACCAATATTCCCGTCAACAGCGACGACTACGACATGCTGCAGGCAGCGCACGGTGCCGTCAAACGCATCATGGCGCTGGCGCGTTCGCTCGATGGTGTGATTTCGGGGGAGCACGGCATTGGCATCACCAAGCTGGAGTTCCTGACCGACGAGGAACTGCGCCCGTTCAGCGAGTACAAGGCCACGATAGACCCCGAGGGGCGATTCAACAAGGGCAAACTGTTGCGTGGTGTTGCTGGGGGTCAGGATCGTCAGCCAGACCTGACCAATGCCTACACGCCCAGCTTTGGCTTGATGGGACACGAGTCGCTCATCATGAGTCAGAGCGACATCGGTGCCATTGCCGACAGCGTGAAGGACTGCCTGCGCTGTGGCAAGTGCAAGCCGGTCTGCGCCACCCACGTGCCGCGCGCCAACCTGCTGTACAGCCCGCGCAACAAGATTTTGGCAACCTCGCTGCTGGTGGAGGCTTTTCTGTACGAGGAGCAGACGCGTCGCGGCATCTCGATACGGCATTGGCAGGAGTTTGAGGACGTGGCCGACCATTGCACGGTCTGTCACAAATGCCTGTCGCCATGCCCGGTGGACATCGACTTTGGCGACGTCACCATGAACATGCGCAACCTGCTGCGCAAGATGGGCCAGAGGACCTTTCGCCCTGCCGGCGCAGCGGCCATGTTCATGCTGAGTGCCACCAACCCGGAAACGATCCGGCTGGTGCGCTCGGTCATGGTCAACGTGGCGATCCGGGCGCAGCGCTTTGCCGCGGATCTGTTCAAGGTCATTTCCCGCCGCCAGACCAAGGCGCCGCCGGCGACGGTCGGCACGGCGCCGCTGAAAGAACAGATCATCCACTTTGTCAACAAGAAGATGCCAGGCGGCTTGCCGAAGAAAACGGCGCGTGCCTTGCTTGACATCGAGGACAAGGACTACGTCCCCATCATTCGTGACCCCAAGGCCACCAGTGCCGACAGCGAAGCGGTTTTCTACTTCCCTGGCTGCGGATCGGAGCGACTGTTCAGCCAGGTCGGTCTGGCCACCCAGGCCATGCTCTGGCATGCCGGTGTCCAGACCGTGCTGCCGCCGGGCTACCTGTGCTGCGGCTACCCGCAGCGCGGGGCCGGACAGTTTGACAAGGCAGAGAAGATCATTACCGACAACCGGGTGCTGTTCCACCGCGTGGCCAATACCCTGAACTACCTGGACATCAAGACCGTGGTGGTGAGTTGCGGCACCTGTTTTGATCAGTTGCAGGGTTACGAGTTCGAGC
>CAIQVX010000264.1 GCA_903875275.1 uncultured beta proteobacterium
GGAGCCGAATCCGCTCTTGCTGACCCCCATCAGCAGCACCGCCGGTATGCTGACGGCATAGAAATAGGGGTCGGTGATCAGCGCAAGACTCAAACCCTCTCCAGCACCAGCGCTATGCCCTGCCCGACACCAATGCACATGGTGCACAGCGCATAACGACCGCCGCCCTCATGCAGTTGATTCACCGCGGTAGTGGCCAGGCGCGCGCCGGAGGCCCCCAATGGATGCCCCAACGCAATGGCGCCGCCCCAACGGTTCACGCGCTCATCGTCGTCCTGCAGACCGAGCAGGCGCAACACCGCCAAGCCCTGCGCCGCAAAGGCTTCGTTCAGTTCAATCACGTCCATCTGCGCCAAGGTCAGCCCGGTCAGAGCCAACACCTTTTGTGTGGCCGGCGCCGGACCGATGCCCATGACGCGCGGTGCCACGCCAGCGGTGGCCATGCCAACGATGCGTGCCCGGGGCGTGAGTCCGTGTCGGGCGGCGCTGGCGGCATCGGACAGCAGCAAGGCGCAGGCACCGTCGTTGACGCCGCTGGCGTTGCCAGCAGTCACCGTGCCGTCGGGACGCACGATGGGCTTGAGTTTGGCCAGCGCCTCCAGGCTGGTTTCGCGCGGGTGCTCGTCCTGGTCGACGATCAAAGGCTCGCCTTTCTTCTGCGCCAGGCTCACGGGCGTGATCTCGCGCGCCAGGTGCCCGGCTTTTTGCGCGGCCACGGCCTTCAACTGGCTGGCCAGCGCCATCTTGTCCTGCGCCTCGCGGCCGATCTTGTGCTCCACCGCCACGTTCTCAGCCGTTTCCGGCATGGCGTCTACACCATACTTTTCCTTCATCAGCCGGTTCACAAAACGCCAGCCGATGGTGGTGTCGTAGACCGCGTTGTTGCGGCCAAAGGCGCTGTCCATCTTGGGCATGACAAAAGGAGCACGGCTCATGCTCTCGACGCCACCGGCAATCATCAGGCTGGCCTCGCCAGCGCGAATGGCACGCGCCGCCGTGCCGAGAGCGTCCAGACCCGAACCGCACAGCCGGTTGATGGTGGCGCCCGGAACTTCGATGGGCAAACCCGCCAGCAGTGAAGCCATGTGGGCCACGTTGCGGTTGTCTTCGCCGGCCTGATTTGCGCAACCAAAAAGCACGTCGTTCACGGCTTGCCAGTCCACCGTCGGGTTGCGCGCCATCAGGGCCTTGATGGGAAGGGCTGCCAGATCGTCGGTGCGCACACTTGACAAGGCACCGCCGTAACGGCCAAAGGGGGTGCGGATGGCGTCGCAGATGAAGGCTTGGGGCATGGCTTTCTTCCTGAGTGAAAAAGCGCATTTTCGCCGCGAACGGGTCGACCCGGCTGATAGATCGGCGACAGCGCGCGACAATACGCGCACTATGTTTTCACCCTCCCAAGCTGACGTTCGCCGCTATTTCTGCGAGGTCTATACCAAATCCCGGGCTGGCCAGCCCCTGGAAGCGCTGGAAACCATCGCCAGCCTGTGGATCGAGGAGCACCCGGAGTACCACGCCGACCTGGCCGATGTGGACCGTGCCCTGGGCGCCATGCTGCAGGCCGAAGAAGGCAAGACCACCCCTTTCCTGCACCTGTCCATGCACCTGTCGATTAGCGAGCAGTGCAGCATCGATCAGCCGCGTGGCATCCGTCAGGCCGTGGAACTGCTGACACACCGGCGCAATTCACTGCACCTGGCGCACCATGAGGCCATGGACTGCCTGGGTCAGATGTTGTGGGAGAGTCAGCGTGCGGGTCGGCCGCCCGACGGCGACGCCTACATCGCCTGCGTGCAGCGGCACGCTACACGTGACTGAGCTGCGCCGACCGGCTCAGCGAAAACGGCTGGGCTGAACCGTCTGCAGTTCGCCCGGCAAACTGCCGATGTAGTTCGCCAGTTCTTTCATGTCGGCATTGGAGAACTGTTTCGCGATGCCACCCATGATCGGGTGGCTGCGGCCAATCTGCGGCTTGTCAGTGATCCGGTAAGACTTGAGCGCCACGTAAAGATAGTCGCTGTACTGGCCGGCAATCTTCGGGTACAGGGGGTCAATCGGCTTGCTGAAATTGACACCATGACACGAAGTGCACCCCCCCTTGGCCACCAGTTCCATGGCCTTCACGGTACCGGCAGCGGCTTCGCTTGGTGCCACGGAAGCGGTGGCCGAACCGCTTGTTTCGTAAAAGGCAGCCAGATCCGCAATATCCTGGTCCGTGAGTGAGGCCGCCACAGTCCTCATGGAGGGGTGTTTGCGCTCCCCTTTCTTGTAGGCGTTCAGCGCGGCGCCGATGTACTTGGCCCCTTGCCCGGAAATCTTGGGCACGCGGTGCACCTCGGGAAACCCGATGTGATAGCCGACGATGCCGTGGCAGCCAACGCACAGGGCATTCTTTTTGCTGCCGGCCAGCGCATCGCCCTTCAGCTCCTGCGCATAAGCGGACACTGCGGTCACGCAGGAGAGGACCAGAATTGAAGCTGACAGCAGTATTTTGTTCATGGCGGGAGGGCAAGCGGGCTCGCTCGGGTTGCAATGGGCAGCGGATTATATCGATCAGGCGCAATACGCGCTGACACGCCAAAAACCGGATTTGGCTCGCGCGCTTTGACGGCCAGGCTCAGGCCCGTGCCGCCCGCAATTTCATGGAAAACTCCTGCAGCACCGCAATGCCACTGGCCTCGGCTCTGGCGCACCAGGTCTGAAGGTCGGCGGCCAGTTGCTCGCGACTTTGCACGCGATTGAGCCAGAGCTGACGCAGTTCTTCACGCATCAGCACCATCTTGTCCAGCACGGGCGAGGCGGCACGCGCCACGGCCAGTTGCGCCAGCGCCGCTGCCGGCACCTTCTCGGCGTCGCGGTGCAGCCATCGCCGTGCCGCGCGGATGACGCCAGCGTCGGCGCTGCGCGCTTGCAGGGCAGCAAGCTCGCCCCGGAACGTACGCCGCATCTCCTTGGCGTAAGCGGCCATGATCTCGTAACGGTTGGAAATCAGCGCTTCCAGCGTCTTCTCGTCCGCCACCGGCCGCACATGACCAAAGGCCAGTCGGGGGGGTGTTTTCTTGACGCTGGCGAGGCCGAGCACTTGCAGAATGCTGATGTAGAACCAGCCGATATCAAATTCGTAGCGCTTGACCGACAACTTGGCCGAGGTCGGATACGTGTGATGGTTGTTGTGCAGTTCCTCCCCGGCAATGAGGATGCCCCAGGGCGATATATTGGTGCTGGCGTCGGGTGTCTCGAAGTTGCGATAACCCCAGTAGTGCGCCGCGCCGTTGATGATGCCTGCTGCCATGATCGGAGTCCATGCCATCTGCAATGCCCACACCGACAGGCCGGCCGCACCAAAGAGTGCCAGGTCAATCACCAGCATCAGCGCCACACCATGCCACGAGAACCGCGTGTACAGATGGCGCTCAATCCAGTCATCCGGTGTGCCGTGCCCATAGCGCTCCAGAGTTTCCTGCTTGACCGCCTCGGCCCGGTACAGCTCGTAGCCCTGCAGCAGCACGGTCCGGATGCCGTACACGTGCGGGCTGTGCGGGTCCTGCGCCTGCTCGCACTTGGCGTGATGCTTGCGGTGAATCGCGGCCCACTCCTTGGTCACCTGGCCGGTGGTCAGCCAGAGCCAGAAGCGGAAGAAGTGCGCGGCCAGCGGGTGCAGGTCCAGTGCCCGGTGTGCCTGATGCCGGTGCAGGAACACGGTCACACTGATCATGGTGATATGCGTCATCGCCAGAGCAAACACGACCACCTGCCACAGCGCCAGGTTCCAGAGTCCGTGCGCCAGCCAGTCGATCACCGCGCTCACAACAGGTCCATCAAGTAGCAACATCGGTTCGAACACTTTCAAAAGCAAGATTTACGCGCGCTGCCAGACAGCGGCAAAGAAACCATCGGTTTGATGGCGATGCGGCCACAGGCGCAGATA
>CAIQVX010000265.1 GCA_903875275.1 uncultured beta proteobacterium
GCTGCGCATGACTTTTGGCCTGTCGGATCTGCTGCGTGGCATCGAGTTCCTGATTGTCGTGATCGGCCTGTTTGGCATCGGCGAAATCCTGATCAGCATGGAAGAAGGTCTTGCCTTCGAGGGCAAGCACGCCAACATCAACGCCAAGGTGGTGTGGCAGACCTGGAAGCAGTTACCAAAGTACTGGCTCACGATTCTTCGCAGTGCAGCGATTGGCTGCTGGATGGGCATCACTCCAGGTGGTGCCACCGCCGCCTCCTTTATGGGCTATGGCATCGCCAAGAAATTTTCCAAGAATGGCGACAAGTTCGGCACCGGGCAGCTTGAAGGCGTCATCGCGCCTGAGACAGCGGCCCACGCATCCGGCACGGCGGCCCTGCTGCCCATGCTGGCGCTGGGCATCCCGGGCTCGGCCACGGCGGCGGTGTTGCTCGGCGGGCTGATGGTCTGGGGCCTTCAGCCCGGCCCCATGCTGTTCGTGGAACAAAAGGAATTTGTCTGGGGCTTGATTGCCAGCATGTACCTGTCCAACATCGTCGGGCTGGTGATCGTGCTCAGTACCGTGCCCCTGTTTGCCGCGATCCTGCGCATCCCGTTTGCCATCATCGCACCGATCATTGTGGTGGTCTGCGCCATTGGCGCCTTCACTGTGCATGGCGTCATGCTCGACGTCTGGTTCATGGTGCTGTTTGGAGTCATTGGCTACGTCCTGAAGAAGCTGGACTATCCGCTGGCACCCATGGTGCTGTCACTGGTTCTGGGCGACCGCGCCGAGGCTTCTTTTCGACAGACCATGATGGGATCCAGAGGCGACCTCACCATCTTCTGGTCCAACGCCCTGGTCGGAACCATCACCACCCTGGCACTGATCATGCTGTTCTGGCCGGCGCTGATCTTCATTCGCGACAAGCTCAGGCAAGCACCCGCAGCCGCCTGAGATCAACACAACCGAGTAGAACAATGAGTGAAAGGCAACAAGCACCGGAACTGGCGAGCAAGCACTGCCTGAACCTGAAAGTCGCGAAGGCGATCGCTGCCGCTGCCGCTACCGAAGCCGAGGCCATCCGGAACAACTGGAAAGTGAGCATCGCCATGGCTGCAGTCGACAACAACACGCCCTTGCAAGGCGCGGTTCCCATCGTCTACCGGGGTGAGATCGTTGGTGCCATTGGTGTGTCCGGCGTGCTGCCAGCGCAGGACGAGCAGGTTGCCGGCGCCGGCGTACTGGCAAGTCTCTGACCCAGGCCCCAGTCGAGCCAATCGTCCCCGAACAGTTCAACCGGATGGGGCGTGCGCTCCGAGCCATTTCCGCAGCTCAATGAATCGGCCGGGCAGTAGCGGTCGCAGCCCCAGCAGATGCGCTGGGGTTGTTGCGGGTGGATAGGGAACTTCTTCACCATGTCAGGCCACACGTAAGTGCCGCGTCATTTTATCCGATAAAATTCATTACAAATGAATCTTTAAAGGGCGTTGCATGAAACTCACCAGCTGGACTGATTACAGCCTGCGCGTGCTGATGTATTGCGCGGCCAGCCAGGGGCGAGCGCAGCCCGTGACCATCACCGAGATTGCCCAGGCGCATCAGATTTCGCGCAGCCACCTCACCAAAGTTGTGGTCGAACTGTCCAGGCAGGGGCTGCTGGCCACCACGCGCGGGCGCGGCGGTGGCCTGCGGCTGCTCAAGCCTGCCAGGGACATCGCACTGGGCCAGGTGGTGCGCCAGACTGAGACCGACTTCACGATGGTGGAGTGCTTTGACCCCGACCACAACGACTGCCGACTGACTGGACATTGCCGCCTGAAGGGTGTGCTGAATCACGCCCTGACAAGCTATATGCAGGTGCTGGACCAGGTCACACTGGCCGATCTGGTGCCGAGTTCGGGATCCGGCTTTCCGGTCTAGCAGGTCAATTTCCATGAGCACCATTCCGATACTCAAAATTCTCGAACCCACCGCTGCTGCACCCCGCGGCCTCGCCTTCTTGCGCCTGGGTTTCCGACCCTTCTACCTGGGCGCGGCCGTGCTGGCGGCGCTGGCCGTCCCGGCGTGGATGCTGGTGTTTCTGGGGCAATGGGTCTGGACACCCGCGCTGTCGCCGCTGCTCTGGCATGCGCACGAAATGCTGCTGGGCTTCGCCTCGGCGGTGATCATCGGGTTCCTGATGACGGCGGCGAAGGCGTGGACCGGTCTGGCCACACCGCGCGGATGGCCTCTTGGCGCCCTGGCGCTGCTCTGGCTGAGCGCCAGAATCGCCGCGGTGACGGCACCGTATGCGGTCTTCGCCGTGCTCGATACCCTGTTGTTGCCCATCGTCGCCCTGGTGCTGATCCGCTTGCTGCTGCGTGCCGGAAATACCCGCAATCTGCCGCTGGCGGGGCTGCTGCTCCTGCTCAGCGCAGCCAACACGGCTTTTCACCTGTCGGTCCTGGGGCTGCTGGATCTGGCACCTACCCGTGCCCTGCACGCAGCACTGGCAGTGATCGTGATGGTCGAATGCGTGATGGCTGGGCGCGTGATTCCGGGCTTCAGCATGAGCGCCATGCCGGGCCTGCGAATCACAGCCCTGCTCTGGCTGGAGCGCTCGGCGCTGGCACTGACCGGCCTGGGCCTGCTGCTTTGGGTGGTCGCCGCGCCGGCAGGGGCTACTTCGCTGACACTGGGTCTGGCCGCCGCAGCGCACGTCGCCCGCCAGTGGCGCTGGAAACCCTGGTTGACAAGGCGGCGCCCGATTCTGTGGATTCTTCATCTGTCCTACGCCTGGATTCCGATGGGGCTGGGCTTGCTGGCGCTGGGGCAGATTCATCCGGCAACGCTCTCGCCCGGCCTGCACGCCCTGGCCGCGGGCACCACCGGGGGCCTGATCATCGGCATGATCACGCGCACAGCCCGCGGTCATACCGGTCGCACCCTGCAGGTGTCTGCGGCCGAGGTTCTGGCCTACGTCCTGGTCGCGGTGGCGGCGCTGCTGCGGGTGCTGCTACCGCTGCTTGCGCCGGCTCTGGTTCTGGTCTGGCTGAGCGCTGCGGCCGTGGCCTGGAGTCTGGCGTTTACCATCTATGTGTTCATCTATGCGCCCTGGCTCACGCAGACCCGCATCGATGGGAAGGATGGTTAAACGCCCATGAACCCGCGCCCGGCTCGCTGGAGCCTTGGATCCAAACTGGCATTGGTAGGCCTGCCATTTCTGCTGCTTGCCCTGATCTCGACCGCAGCCACCCTGTGGGTTTCCTGGCAGCTCGACGGCGGCGCCGCCGCCGTGAACGAAGCCGGGCGCATGCGCATGCAGTCATACCGGATGGCCCTCTCCATTGGCACCCGCGAGACCGCCGCCCTGCCAGACCAGGTGAAGGAATTCAATCAGAGTCTGGCAACCCTGCGCAGCGGAGACCCGGAGCGGCCCCTCTTTGTACCCTGGGATGCCACGGTCAAAGCCCGTTTTGCGACCGTCGAGCAGGACTGGCGTGTCTTTCGCTCACGCTGGATCGACGCCCGACCCGAGCTTTTGCGCGACCTTCGTGCCGAAACTGTGGCCTTTGCCTCGCACATCGACGCCTTTGTGACCAGCATCGAGGCGCACATGGCGCATTGGACCGCCATGCTGCATCTGCTGCAGATGAGCATGCTGGCGATGGCCATTCTGGGTGCCACCGTGCTGCTGTACACCGGCTACCTGTTCGTGCTGGAGCCGGTCGGCCAGTTGAAGCAGGCGATTGAAAAAATCCAGTCTGGCGACTTTGACGCCCGCGTTGAAAGCGGCACCAGTGACGAGTTCGGCACCCTGGCCGACGGCTTTAACGGCATGGCCGAGCACCTGCAATCGATGTACCGCAATCTGGAAAGCCGGGTTCAGGAGAAGACGGCGCAGCTGGAGGAAAAGCACGAGAGGCTGGAGAGCCTGTACGAAGTCACGGCCCTGGTCGCCAAAGCCACTTCCCTGGACGAACTGGCGCAGGGTTTTGCCAAAAGCATCAGCCGGATTGCGCACGCTGACGGGGTCGCGCTGCGCTGGTCGGATCAGGCCAATCAGCGCTATCTGATGCTGGCGGCACAGGGCCTGCCCAGCGCCATGGTCGATGGCGAGCGCTGCATCGACCAGGGTGAGTGTCATTGCGGCGTGGCCTCGGCAGCCGTCGGTCTGCGTGTCATTCCCATCCAGTCGATGAACGCCAGTGCCATGCAGCACTGCTCGCGTGCCGGTTTTGAAACTGTTGTCAACGTTCCGGTGCATCTGCACCAACGCCTGATGGGTGAGGTCGACCTGTTCTTCCATGCGCGCGTGAGCCTTTCCAGCGCTGAGCGCTCCCTGCTGGAAGCGCTCAGCAGCCACCTGGCCGGCGCCATGGAAAACCTGCGCCTGAACTCGCTGGAAAAGGAAGCTGCGGTGTCACAGGAGCGCCACCTGCTGGCACGCGAGCTGCATGACTCCATTGCGCAGTCGCTGGCGTTTCTGAAGATTCAGGTGCAACTGATGCGTGTCGCCGTGCAGTCCGGCAATGCCGTCGAGATTGGCAAGGTGCTGGAAGAAATTGACGTTGGTGTGCGTGAGAGCTATGGCGATGTGCGTGAGTTGCTGCTGCATTTTCGAACCCGCACCAACACCGAAGACATCGAGCCTGCGCTGCAGACCACCCTGCGCAAGTTTGAACACCAGAGCGCCATCAAGGCGACACTGTCGATGCAGGGCCAGGGCATGCCGCTGTCGCCGGACCTGCAAATCCAGGTGCTGCACATTGTTCAGGAAGCGCTGTCCAATGTTCGCAAGCATGCGCGCGCCTCGCAGGTCTGGCTCGACGTGCAGCAGCAGCCGGCCTGGCGTTTTGAGGTGCGTGACGATGGCATCGGCTTTACACCTGGCACCGATCAAATCGACGAGACCCACGTCGGTCTGCGAATCATGAGCGAGCGCTCGCAGCGCATCGGCGCCGACCTCGATGTCATTTCAACGCCAGGGCATGGCAGTTCCATCATCCTGACCTTGCCTGTGCACGCACACCCCATGCCGGAGCTGGAAAAACAAACCCATGAAACCCCTTGAAACCGCTCCAATTCGCATTCTGGTCGTGGACGACCACACGCTGTTCCGGCGCGGCCTGACGGCACTCCTGATGCGCGACCCGCGCCTGAGCGTTGTCGGAGATGCGGCAGACGCTGGTCAGGCACTGCGCCGGGCGCAGGAACTGCAGCCCGACCTGATCCTGCTCGACAACCACCTGCCCGGTGTCAACGGCGTTGACGCCTTGCCGGCTCTGCTGGAAGCGGCACCCGCGGCGCGCATCCTGATGCTCACCGTCAGCGAAGACGAAAGCGACCTGGCCGCTGCGCTGCGCGGTGGTGCGGCCGGCTACCTGCTCAAGACCATCGAAGGCGATGCGCTGACGCAGGCGATCGAACGTGCAATGCAGGGCGACAGTGTGCTGGCGCCTGAGATGACGAGCAAACTGGTTTCGGCCTACCGGGGTGCCGCCAAAGCCGGGCCAGCCGCTTTGGCCGGTACGCCGTCCGCCGGTGAGGTATCGATCGCCAGCCTGTCACCGCGTGAGCTCGACATTCTGCGCGGCATTGCACGCGGTGCCAGCAACAAGGAAATTGCACGAGAGCATGGCATTGCCGAAACCACCGTCAAGATTCACGTGCAGCACGTGCTGCGCAAACTCGACGTCAGCTCACGCGTCCACGCCGCTGTCATGGCCGCAGAGTACGGACTGCTGTGATCTGAAGCCTCAAACTGCCTGATACCGTGCCAC
>CAIQVX010000266.1 GCA_903875275.1 uncultured beta proteobacterium
ATCAAATGTGCGGCCAGCGCCCTTAAACAATGCGCAAGCGGCCACCAAATCAGGAGCAGCTATGGATTTGTGTGTGCTCAATGGACCGCCGCTGGCATGAAGAGCCCGACATCGTGGCGGAATAATTGGAGCGGTCTGACCAGCAGAGAGCAATCTGATGGGAATTGGGCGCACAATTCTCGAAGAAGAATAATGGGTATGGGGGAAATCCACGTCATCCAAATGGAGGCTTGCCATGTGGAAAATGCTTTTTGTACTGGGTTGCATGCTCACCCTTTCGGGGTGTGAAAAGCCGCCCGTGACAGCAGGCACATCAGGTAGCACGCCGGTGCGCCAGAAGATCACCATCGCACTCGTCAACCAGCCGCAAAGCACGCTGATTCTCGTCGCCATGAAGAAGGGCTACTTTTCGGACGAAGGGCTCGATGTGCAAGTACTGCCGCAGGTCAATGGCAAGCTGGCGCTGCAATCGATGGTCGAAGGCAAGGCAGACTTTGCCACGGTGGCGGAGACACCCGTCATGTTCAGCATTCTGCGTGGCGAGCGGTTCTTTGTGATTGCCAATATCGAGTCCAGCACCGAGAACGATGCCATCCTGGCGCGCGTCGATGCAGGGATTACGACGCCTTCCCACTTGAAAGGCAAACGCATCGGCTTCATACCCGGAACAACCCTCGATTTCTTTCTCGATTCGTTTTTGACCGCACAGGGCTTGACGCGTCAGGAAGTCACGCCGGTCCCGCTCAAATCCGAAGAGATGCTGGATGCGCTGTTGGCAAAAAAGGTGGACGCAGTGGCGGCCTGGAACTACCCGCTGACCCAGATCAAACGACGCCTTGGCACGCAAGCGGTGACCTTCTATGACCGGCAAATCTATACCGAACACTTCAACATCGCAGCCATGCAGGATTTTGTCCGGCAAAGCCCGCAGACCGTCACCGCCCTGCTGCGCGGCCTGGTTCGGGCCGAGGCATTTGTGATTAGCTATTCGGATGAGGCAAAAAGCATGGTGTCCGAGACCATCAAAGTCGACGAGGACCTGGTCAAGGAAGTATGGGATGTGATGAGCTACCAGGTTCGACTCGACCAGAGCCTGGTGATTACGCTGGAAGACGAGACCCGCTGGGCCATGAAAAACAAGCTGACTGATGAGACGGTAATGCCAAACTACCTGAGCTACATCTATGTGGATGGTCTCAAGTCCGTGAAGCCCGGGTCCGTCCGGATGGATCGCTAGCTGGACCGCTTGTGCGCATCAAAGCCCAACTCAAGCTCAGCGCTGCGGCCACCCTCGCGGCACTGGCGATTGTGCTGCCGCTGCTGGTCATGGCATGGCACACTTTCGAGCACGCGCAGAGCAATAACGATCTGATTGCTGCGATCCATCGCAACTTCTTTGAGCGGGTTTCCTTGAGGGATCAGTATTTTCTTTACCGCGAAGACCGTACCCGCCGGCTGTGGGACGAAAACAAGGCGCAGTCCGACACGCTGCTGGCGGTTGCCACGACCGAGTTTCGCGGTGAAGCCGATCAACATTTGGTGAAACGGTTGCGCCGGGCGATTGATGAAACCGTGCCAATCTTTCATCGCATTGTGGACAACACGCAGTCAATGCAGTCGACCAGCGGCAACCGGGCGGTTTATGAAGAACTCGATAAACGGCTGTACAGCCAACTGCTCCTGCGGGCCACCGAAGTTCGCAATGCCACCCGTGCATTGGAAGATGCGGGTACAAAACAAGTGGAGCAGGCCTATCAGCGCCTGGGCATTGTCACTTTCGTGCTGGCCCTGGCTCTGGCAGCGGTCGTAGTGTTCAACGCCGGGCACATTGGCGGTCTGCTGCG
>CAIQVX010000267.1 GCA_903875275.1 uncultured beta proteobacterium
ACGATGCCGATCACCAGCACCATGCCGAACATGGTCAGCACGTTGATCGAAAAACCGAGCGCCTGCAGCACCGCGAACGTGCCCAGCAGCGCGATCGGTACCACCAGTGTCGGGATCAGCGTGTAGCGGAAGTCCTGCAGGAACAGGTACATCACCAGAAACACCAGGATCACCGCCTCGATCAGGGTCTCGATCACCTGGCGGATCGAGATTTCCACAAAGCGTGAACTGTCGAACGGAATCACCGCCGTCACGCCGGGCGGGAAGTAAGGCGAGAGTTCCTGCAGGCGCTGCTTGACCGCTTTCGCCGTCGCCACCGCGTTGCCGGTGGGCGAGAGCTGCACGCCAATGCCGGTGGAGGCCTTGCCGTTCAGTCTTGATTGCGTGCTGTAGGACTGGGCGCCGAGTTCGACACGTGCCACGTCCTTCAGCCGCACGGTGGATCCATCGGCGTTGGCGCGCACGACGACGTCGCTGAACTGCTCCGCCGATGTCAGCTGGCCCCTGACGACCACGGTGGCGAAGATCGCCTGGCCCGCCACATTGGGCAGGTCGCCAATGGTGCCTGAGGCCACCTGCGCATTCTGCGCGCCGATGGCGGCGATCACATCATTCGATGACAGGCGGTAGCCAACCAGCTTGGCCGGATCGATCCAGACCCGCATGGCACGCTCGGTGCCGAACAGCTGCGCCTGGCCCACGCCTGGGATGCGCTGGATTTCGGGCAGCACGTTGCGCGAGGCGTAGTCGCCCAGGGCGACCGGATCCAGCGTCGGGTCACTGGAAGACAGGATGGTGAACAGCAGGAAGTTGGTGCGTGCCTTGTCCACCCGCACACCCTGCTGCGTCACCGCCTGCGGTAGGCGTGGCGTGGCGCGGCTGAGCCGGTTTTGCACATCGACCTGCGCTAGATCCGGGCTGGTGCCGGGTTCGAAGCTCAGCGTGATGGAGCCGGTGCCGTCGGCCTGGGCCACGGACTCGACGTAGATCAGACCCGGCGAGCCATTCATCTCGCGTTCGATCACGCCCAGCACACTGTCTTCCAGCGTTTGCGCTGAGGCACCGGGATAGATCGCCGAGACGATGATCGAGGGCGGTGCGACGGACGGGTATTGCGCTACCGGCAACTGCGTGACCGCAACCGCGCCAAACACCACGATGAAAAGGGCAATGACCCAGGCAAAAATGGGCCGGTCGATAAAGAATTGCGCCATGCCGCGTCCCTTATGACTGCTTGGCCGCAGAGGCGGCCGAGGCTGGCGTGGCTGGCGCCGGTGCGGCTTTGGCCGGGTTCCATGGCACAGGCTTGGCCCGCGCCTTGCCCTGAAGTTTCTGGAAGCCGTCCACGATCACCTGCTCGCCCGGCTGCAAGCCTTCAAGCACCACCCACTGCTCATCTTTCGCCGTTCCGACCTTCACCGCACGCGTGTTGACGCTGCCGTCCGCAGCCACTACTTTCACGCTGTCACCCTGGGAATTGCGTTGCACCGCCTGTTGCGGCAGCAGCATGGCGGCATTGACCGCAGCTTGTTCGAGGCGCGCTCGGACGTACATGCCGGGCAGCAGCAGACCCTTGGGGTTGGGCACTTCGGCGCGCAGCGTGATCTGGCCCGAGCTCGGATCCACCGACAGGTCCGAGAACAGCAGCCTGGCCGGCAACGGGTAGAGGCTGCCGTCGTCCAGCACGATGCGCACGGCCGCGCTCGCCTTGTCGCCAGCTGTCTTGAGCTGGCCGCTGGCTATGGCCCCGCGCAAGCGCAGCACGTCGGCGACGGGTTGCGTCACGTTCACGTACATCGGATCAATTCTCTGCACCAGCGCGAGTTGGGTGACCTCGCCCTGCCCAACCAGCGCCCCTTCGGTTACCAGGGCGCGGCCAATGCGCCCGGCAATCGGCGAGCTGACCGAGGCATAGCCCAGATTGATCTGAGCCAACTGAACCGCGGCCTTGCCGGCGGCCACGTCCGCCTCGGCCTGCTTTTGCGCAGCAACCGCGCTGATGTAGTCCTGCTGGCTGATGGCGTTGGCCTCCAGCAGCGGTTTGTAGCGTTCGGCCTGCGCCTGCGCCTGCATCAGGTTGGCCTGGGCCCGTGCCGCCACGGCCTGGGCACTGGCAAGGGCGGCGGCATACGGCGCGGCGTCAATCTGGAACAGGGCCTGCCCGGCATTGACTTCACTGCCTTCGCGAAACAGCTGTTGCTGCAGAATGCCGGCAACACGTGCACGCACCTGTGCCACGCGGGAGGCCTCAGTGCGCCCCGGAAGTTCGGTCTGCAGACCCACCGTCGTTGCCGTGACCGTGACCACGCCAACCTCGACGGGCGGTGGCGCTGCAGGCGCGCCCGGTGCCGCGCCGGGACCGCAAGCAACCAACTGCATCGCCAGCGCGCCAACGGACCAGAACAGACACCTGGCCGATGTTGAACCAGAACCCCTCACAATACTTTGCCACGCAGCCATGCAGAACCTTTCGAAGAAGCGGGCCTAGTGTAAACGTGCCGTCTCGGCGATACTCAGGCCGCCATGGTTGCATCAATCAGCACTGAACATCGGCGTCGCATTCTGGCCCTGGCCATTGTCGTGGCAGCGTATGTGCTGTCTTTTTTCCAGCGCTTTGCACCCGCCGGGATTGCCGCCGATCTGGCCGCCTCCTTCAATACCACCGCCTCCTCACTGGGGGCGCTGGCCTCCACCTACTTCTATGTCTATACGGTCATGCAGGTGCCTACCGGCATCCTGGTGGATACGCTCGGGCCGCGCCGGATTCTTCTGATCGGCGGACTGGTGGGCGGCGCTGGCAGCCTGATGTTCGGTATGGCGAACGCGCTCGAAGTGGCGCTGCTGGGGCGCACCCTGATCGGACTGGGCGTGTCCGTGACCTTCATCGCCATGCTGAAAATCATCGCCGTCTCTTTTGAGGAGCGGCGCTTTGCAACGCTGGTGGGCCTGGCCATGCTGATTGGCAACCTGGGTTCTGTGCTGGCTGGCGCACCGCTGTCGTGGCTGGCTCAGCTCACCCCCTGGCGCAATATCTTTGTGGCCCTGGCGGGTGTGTCGGTTCTGCTCGGCCTGGCATGCTGGATGCTGCTGCGCGAGCCGCCATCGGCGACGCTTGAGTCCAGACCCGGGTTTGACCGCGCGCTGATTTTGGGTGGGCTGCGCGCGGTGCTGAAGAACCGAGATACCTGGCCCACCGTGTGTGTCAACTTCGGCATCTGCGGCAGCTTTTTTGCCTTTGCCGGCTTGTGGGCCACCCCGTTTCTGACCCAGGCGCATGGCATGACGCGTGCCGTGGCGAGCAATCATGTCAGCCTGTATTTTGTCGGGTTTGCGCTGGGCTGCGTGGCCATCGGTGCGCTGTCCGACCGCCTGGGCAAGCGCAAGCCGGTGCTGATTGTGAGCACCCATCTGTACCTGCTGATCTGGCTGCTGTTGCTGTGCGATCTGACTCTGCCGCTGCTGGCAAGCTACGCGGTGTTCACGCTGATGGGCCTGATCACAGCCGGCTTCACGCTCACCTGGGCCCTGGCCAAGGAGCTCAATGCACCCCGGCTCTCGGGCATGTCCACCAGCGTCACCAACATGGCCGGGTTTCTGGCCGGCGCGGTGTTGCAGCCGCTGGTGGGCTGGGTGATGGACCGCAGCTGGCAAGGCGGACTGAGCAGCACCGGTGCGCGTCTGTTCAGTCCACAGGACTTCCATGGCGGACTGCTGCTGCTGGCCGCAGTCGCCGGCTTCGGGGCGATTGCGTCCTGGTGGATCCGCGAAACAGGCTGCCGCAATGTCTGGCAGCCGCCAGCGAGCGCCAGAACCTGAACCCTCGCTGAAGGCGTCGGGTCTGTACCGAGGCGCAAGCAGAGCCTGCTTGCTATCATCAGCCGATGTCCATGGTTGCGCTGGCGCTGCGTCGTCCTTACACCTTTATCGTGATGGCGATGCTGATCGTTTTGGCAACGCCGTTCGCGTTGCTGAACATGGCGACCGACATCTTTCCGGAAATCAACCTCCCGGTCGTCAGCATCATCTGGAACTACACCGGCATGCCGGCGCAGGAGATGGGGCAGCGCATCGCC
>CAIQVX010000268.1 GCA_903875275.1 uncultured beta proteobacterium
ACGTAGGGCACAAACACCGCCAGGCCGGTAAAGATGCCAATCGGCAGCGCCAGATCAAGACCAAAGAGTGCCAGGCCAGCGCTGTAATACACAGCCAGCACCAGCATCACCAGTAGTTGACCGCGCAGGTATTGACCCAGTACGGAATCTGCTTCATTGGTAAAACTGTCGTAGGCAAGGCGCGCCCGAGGCGGCACCCATTCAAGCGTGCGCTCGACCAGTCGGTGCCAGTCCATCAGCAGGTAGAACAGGGCAACCGGCACCAGGACTGCGTTGCTGAAGACGGCAAAGGCGACACTGCCACCGAGCCGCAAGGAATTCAAGACCGAGCTCAAGGTGTCCTCGGCATTGGTACTCAGGTACTTGAGTACAAAGCCCTTGATGCTGGGCAAATCCAGAGAAATCTTGATGCCGAACTGGGCCAGAAACGGCTTCAACCACGCGTTGACACCGTCCAGAAGCACGGGAACCTGCTCACGCAGTTGCGGCAGTTCCTTGGCAAGAATCGGGACCATGAGCAGCACAATTCCGAGCAGAACGACAAGAAACACAAGTTCCACCAGCAGCACCGCCAGTACCCGCGGGATGCGAAGCCTGCCGGCGGAGCAAAGGCGATCGACCAGCGGCGTCAGGGCGTAAGCCAGCACTGCTGCCACGACAAAAGGCGTCAGAACCGGCGTCAGAAGCCAAAGCGTGAAGCCGATGCACAGTGCGATGGCAGCCCAGGCGGCGGCTCTTTTTTGAGTGGCGGAAAATTGCATTCAGATGGCCCGTGCGAAGCCCGTAAAATGAGGGCAATTCTATAGGGACATCGCGTCTGCCTTGTCCCGCTTCACCTGGCTACGATCTTTACATGACAAGCGCTCTGCCCCCTACTGCCCTTTCCTACAAAGATGCGGGGGTCGACATTGATGCCGGTGACGCGCTGGTCGAACGCATCAAACCACTGGCCAAAAGAACCATGCGCGAAGGTGTGCTGGCCGGCATTGGTGGTTTTGGCGCGCTGTTTGAGGTGCCAAAACACTACCGCGAGCCGGTGCTGGTGAGTGGCACCGACGGCGTGGGTACCAAGCTCAAGTTGGCATTTGAATGGCAGATGCACGACACCGTTGGCATTGACCTGGTCGCGATGAGTGTCAACGATGTGCTGGTGCAAGGCGCCGAACCCCTGTTTTTTCTGGACTATTTTGCCTGTGGAAAGCTCGACGTCAACACGGCTGCTGCCGTTGTCGGCGGCATTGCGCGCGGTTGCGAGCTCTCGGGCTGCGCCTTGATCGGTGGTGAAACCGCCGAGATGCCCGGCATGTACCCGGTGGGCGAGTACGACCTGGCAGGCTTTTGTGTGGGCGCCGTGGAGAAGTCAAAGATCCTGAGTGGCGCGGATGTCAAACCTGGCGATGTGGTGCTGGGGCTGGCATCGAGCGGCGTGCACTCCAACGGTTTCAGCCTGGTGCGCAAGTGCCTGGAGCGCGCCGCCGGCAATCTGCCGGCCACGCTCGACGGTAAACCCTTCAAACAGGCCATCATGGAGCCAACCCGCCTTTACGTGAAAAACGTGCTGGCGGCGCTGGCAGCGCATCCGATCAAGGCGCTGGCGCACATCACGGGCGGCGGTTTGCTGGAGAACCTTCCGCGCGTGCTCCCCGTTGGCACAGCGGCTCATTTGGTGAAGGGCAGTTGGCCGAAGACGGAACTGTTTGCCTGGCTGCAAGCGACAGCCGGCATTGACGACTTCGAGATGAACCGCACTTTCAACAACGGCATTGGCATGGTCGTCGTCATAGCTGCAGCTCACAGCGCCGCTTGCAGCGCCACCCTGCGTGCTGCGGGAGAGCAGGTGTACCAGATAGGTGTGATTGCCGAGCGTGGCGACCAGGCCGCTGTGCTGGTTCGCTGAACCTGCTTCAAAAGGCGACCCGTGGCAACGCCGGACCAGAATCTGCGCCACATTCCAGCCGGTGTCTGGGCGCTCGGCTTTGTCAGCTTGCTGATGGATGTGTCGAGCGAAATGATCCACAGCCTGCTGCCGGTCTTTCTGGTCACCACGCTGGGTACCAGTGTTTTTGTGGTCGGCTTGATGGAAGGCGCGGCAGAGGCCACAGCCCTGATCGTCAAGGTGTTTTCCGGGGTGCTAAGCGATTACTGGGGCAAGCGCAAGCCGCTGGCTATTCTGGGCTACGGGATGGGGGCCTTTTCCAAACCGCTGTTTGCGCTGGCCAGTGGCGCCAGTTTGATCCTGGCCGCGCGCCTGCTCGACCGCGTTGGCAAAGGCATACGCGGCGCCCCGCGTGACGCCCTGGTAGCCGACATCACGCCCCCCGAGTTGCGCGGTGCGGCTTTCGGGCTGCGCCAATCGCTGGATACGGTTGGTGCCTTTCTCGGGCCCCTGCTGGCGATGGGCCTGATGCTGCTTTGGGCCAACGACTTCCGCGCGGTGTTCTGGGTCGCCACCGTGCCGGCTTTCCTCTGCGTTGCCTTGTTGATCTTTGGTGTACGTGAGCCCGACCGGGCAGCAGGGGCACCGCGCAGCAACCCGATCAGCCGCGCGAATCTGGCGCGCCTGGGTGCGCCCTACTGGTGGGTGGTCGTGATTGGCGCAGTCTTCACACTGGCGCGCTTTAGCGAAGCCTTTCTGGTGCTGCGCGTGCAACAAGGCGGCCTGGGCTTGGCCTGGACGCCGCTGGTGCTGATCGCCATGAACCTGATCTACGCGGCCTGCGCCTATCCGTTTGGCAAACTGGCCGACCGTATGCAGCACGGCACGCTGCTGACCTGGGGCCTGCTCTTGCTGATCGGTGCTGATGCCCTGCTGGCTTACAGCAATGCTGGCGTCTGGGTCTGGGCCGGCATTGTGCTGTGGGGTTTGCACATGGCAATGACGCAAGGCCTGCTGGCAACCATGGTGGCCGATAGCGCACCGGCGGATTTGCGCGGCACGGCCTATGGTTTCTTCAACCTGATGAGTGGTCTGGCGATGCTGCTTGCCAGCGGACTGGCCGGGCTGCTATGGGAGCAACTGGGCGCCGCCTTCACTTTTCTGGCCGGCATCGTGTTTTGCCTTGCTGCACTGGGGCTGATTTTGTTGCAACCACGCCCGCGGAACTGAAACAGCACTGGCTCAGCGCCGCAGAAACTGGCGCAGCTTCAGCCCGGTCGCCCACAACACCGAAAAATAGAGCACGGCCGATGCCAGCAGGACCAGCGTCAGCAGACCCATTCGGGTCACGCTGTCGCTGCGCAGTTGCACCCACGCAAAAGCGCTGTTGGCCCACAGCAGGAAACCCAGCAGCAAGATGTTGGCCCCTGTCACCCGCCAGGCAAAGCCGCGCCAGCCCGGCTCGGGCCGGTAACTGCCTCTCTTGAGCAGGCCCAGCAGCAACCACAGTGCATTGATCATGGCGCCCAGGCCAATCGAGAGCGTCAACGCAGCGTGGCGGAACACCGGCACCAGGGCAATATTGAGCAATTGGGTGATCAGCAACACCGCCATGGCAACGCGCACCGGTGTTTTGGTGTCCTGGCTGGCGTAGTAGCCGGGTGCCAGCACCTTGATGGCAACAATACCGATCAATCCGACACCCCAGCCCATCAGGGCATAGGTGATTTGCTGCACGTCGTCCGCGGTCATGGCACCGTAGTGGTAGAGCACAGCCACCAGCGGCTTGGCA
>CAIQVX010000269.1 GCA_903875275.1 uncultured beta proteobacterium
GCTGGATTGCCTGGCGCCCTTCGGTTTGATGGCGAGCTTTGGCAATGCGTCGGGTCCGGTGGCGCCCTTTTCGCCCGGCATCCTCGGCCCCAAGGGCTCGATCTATGTGACACGCCAGACCCTGTTCAGCCACATCACGACGCGCGAGACCACGCAGGCCATGGCCGACGATCTGTTTGAAGTGGTGAGCAGCGGCAAGGTTCAGATTCGCATCGACCAGCGCTTCAAGCTCGAAGACGTGCAGCAGGCGCACATCGCCCTGGAAGCACGCAAGACCACCGGCTGCACCATCCTGACACTGTGACTCGAAAAGTCGATCCGCAGTGGCGCGCGGCCCTGCTGGCCCGGGCCGATCAGCCACCGCTCAGGCCGCGCCTGCCGCTGCTGTGGCAGCAGCATGTCATCGGCTCGGTGGAGCCGGACTTCTTTGATCCCCTGATTTCCGGCCAGCCCGGCGTTGCGAGGGCCTTGCTGGAGTCCGAGCACAGCGAGTCCGGCTTGCGCTGGCGCTTGCTGGGTGAGGCTACGCCAGCGCTGAAAGCCTTGGCCGGCGCCCTTCGGGAGTTGGGCGTGGGTCGGGTGCGCCAGCACTGGCGCGATGAGCAACTTGCAGTGAGCGATGCACAGGGGCAGAGAATTGCCAGCGTGGAGCGCGGCATCTGCCGGCCGCTGGGGATTGCCACCAGCGCCGTGCATCTGGTGGGATGCGCGAGCGACGGCCGCTTCTGGGTGCAGCAGCGCTCGCTGGACAAGGCCAACGAACCGGGCCTCTGGGACACCTTGATGGGTGGCATGGTGTCGGCGCAGGACAGTGTGCAGTCGGCGCTGGCGCGTGAGACCTGGGAGGAGGCGGGACTGCGCCTGGACACGCTGGTCGAACTGCAGCGCGGCGGTGAAGTGGTGCTGCGCAAGCCGAGCTCCGACGGCGCAGACGCAGGCTACGTGGTGGAACGGGTTGACTGGTACCGCTGCACCGTGCCCGACGGCGTGCAGCCGCTGAACCAGGATGGCGAAGTCGCGCAGTTCGCGCTGCTGGAAATTGCCGATTTGATCGAGCGCCTGCAGCGCAACGAGTTCACGACCGAGGCGGCTCTGATTCTGGCAGACGTCCTGGAACGGGTTTGACCGAATGGGGTGCCACTGGCTCGCGCAAGCGGTTCGGCGCCAGGGCTCCGGCTGAATCCAGAATGGGATAGGCAATCGAGCAGATGTGCGAGTTGATTCGCTTCAAGTCACTGATCAGGTCGATGTGAAGCGAACTGGTGTCCATGCTCTGCGGCGTGTTGACGGCCAGACGTTCCAGGTGGGTGGCAGCGTATTCGCGTTCGAGGTCACGAAAGCGGGTCTTTTCCTCCAGCAGTTTGCGTGCATCGCGCACATTGCCGTCCAGAAACACGCTCATGCCCAGGCGCAGGTTGTCCACCAGACGGCCATGCAGGTCGGTGATCTCGGCCATGCCGGCTTCCGAGAACTCGCGCCCTGGCTTGATCTTCTTGTTTTCGATGTCCTCCAGCACCCGCTCGATGATGTCGCCAATCTGCTCCATGTTGATGGTGAAGCTGATGATGTCAGTCCAGCGGTGGCCTTCGCTTTCGCTGAGTGCTTCGCGTGAAATCTTGGTCAGGTAGTACTTGATGTCGGAGTACAACTCGTCCACCGTGTCGTCCATCTTCTGCAACGCCTGCGCCAGCACAAGGTCGTTGTTCTTGATCACACGGTACACGCCCAGCAGCATGTTTTCCACCACGTCGGCCTGGTGC
Source organism: uncultured beta proteobacterium (assembly GCA_903875275.1). Taxonomy (GTDB): domain Bacteria; phylum Pseudomonadota; class Gammaproteobacteria; order Burkholderiales; family Burkholderiaceae_C; genus Rhodoferax. The sequence goes on from CAIQVX010000269.1 coordinate 1,761, forward strand.
ATGGCTTCTCGTACGGCGCAGGAAATGGCCAGTGAGGGCGTCTCCAGCGCTGACGGGTCCAGATGGCGCTGGCGTCCGGCCATGGTGCTCTTTTCCTGCTTGGGCAGCCAGCGCTCGACGCGACGTGCGACCACCTGGGTCAGACCGATGAAAACGAGGCCTACAACCAGATTGAAGGTCAGGTGAAACAACACCACCTGCGTGGCCGTCTCTGGCACCCAGGGCCGTGCCTCATGCAGCCACAGGGCGATAAACGGCGCGGTCAATGCCACACCGATGATCTTGAACACCAGGTTGCCCAGCGGCACCTGACGTGTTTCCACATTGGCGTTAAGTGTGGTCAGCACCGCCAGGATACCGCTGCCCAGATTGGCCCCCAGCACCAGGCCCAGGGCCACTTCGATCGGCACCACGCCGCTACCGGCCAGCGTTGCCGTCAGCAGCACCATCGCCAGACTGGAGTAGCTCAGAATCGACAGCACGGCACCGACGGTAATTTCCAGCATCAGGTCACTGCTGAGCGAGCCGAGCAGGGCCTTGACGGCAGGCGCCTGCGTCAGCACGGCGGTGGATTGGCGTACCAGTTGCAGCGCCAGCAGCATCAGGCCCAGACCGATCAGGATGCGCCCGACGCGCCCCACGGTGCTGCTCTGGCGCGCGATGTAGAGGACGACCCCAATGAAGATGAACAGGGGCGAGAGCCACGACAGATCGCGCGAAAACAGCAGGGCCATCAGGCTGGTGCCGATGTCGGCGCCGAGCATGACCGCCAGCGCTGAGGGCAGCGTCATCAGGGCCTGACCGACAAACGAAGAGACGATCAGGGCGGTGGCGGTGCTCGACTGCACCAGCGCCGTGACGCCGATGCCCGAGACCATGGCCGTCAGGCGGTTGCTGACACTCTTGGCCAGAATATTGCGCAGGCTTGCGCCGTAGACGCGGACGATCCCGGTTCGCACCAGTTGCGTACCCCACACCAGCAGGGCAATGGCGGCCAGCAGGTTGAGCAGATGGGTCAATTGCTTCTCTTCATCAATAGGCTGCCGTTAGCGCGCACGGCGCACTCGCAGCAGTTCGTCCAGTATCAAACAGGTGGCGCCAATGGTAATCGCACTGTCGGCCACATTGAACGCCGGAAAATGCCAGCTGTGCCAGTGAAAGTCAAGAAAATCGATAACATGGCCGTACAGCAGGCGATCAATCACATTGCCGATGGCGCCGCCCAGGATGCAGGCCAGGGCAAAGGAAAAGAGCTTTTGCCCCGCGTGCGAGCGCAGCAGCCAGACGATCAGGACCGCGGCGAGCACACCAATGACGCTGAAGAACCAGCGCTGCCAGCCGGAGGCGCCCGACAGGAAGGAGAAGGCGGCGCCGCTGTTGTGGACACGCACCAGGTTGAAGAAACTGGTCAGGCTGGTGCCGCCACCCAGGGGGTAATAGCCAACCACCAGCACCTTGGTGAACTGGTCGGCTATCAGCACGATCAGGGCCAGGCCCAGCCACTGCAGCATGCCGGCGCTGTTGCTCGACTTGCGCGCCATCAGGCAAACTTCCTGTCTTCACCGGCGCCGTGCAGGTTGCTGATGCAGCGTTCGCACAGGCCAGGGTGGGCGCTGTCGGCGCCGACGTCCGCACTGTAATGCCAGCAGCGCTCGCACTTGGTGTCCGCGGAACTGCGCGATTCGATGGCCAGGGCCGCGCCTTCGCACAAAGTCAGCTTTGATGTGATGAAGACAAACTTCAGGTCCTGCCCCAGGCTGGCCAGCAGTGCGTGATCATCGGGTGCGACGGTCAGCATGACATTGGCTTGCAACGAGGAACCCACCTTGCCGTCAGCGCGCAGTGCCTCGATATCCTTGTTGACAGCGTCGCGAATCTCACGGATGCGGGTCCATTTGGCCAGCAACGCACCGTCGGTGCCGGGCAGATCGACGTAGCGGTCCATGAAGATGGATTCGTGGGTGGCGCTGGGCGTCTTGCCTGCTGTACCCAGCACGGTCCAGGCCTCCTCGGCGGTGAAGCTGAGAAAGGGCGCCATCCAGCGCAGCATGGCCTGCGTGATTCTCCACAGGGCCGTCTGCGCGCTGCGCCGCGCCAGCGATTTGGGCGCGGTGGTGTAGAGCCGGTCTTTCAGCACGTCCAGATAAAAAGAACCCAGATCTTCCGAGCAGTAAATCTGCAGCTTGGCAACCACCGGGTGGAATTCATACACCTCGTAGTGGCTCAGGATGTCGCTCTGCAACTGCGCGGCGCGTGACAGCGCATAGCGGTCGATCTCCAGCATCTGATCCGGTGCCACGGCGTCGGTGGCCGGATCAAAGTCGCTGACGTTGGCGAGCAGGAACTTGAGCGTGTTGCGCACGCGCCGGTAGGTGTCGACCACGCGCGCCAGAATTTTTTCGTCGCCGGCAATGTCGCCCGAGTAGTCGCTGGCCGCGACCCACAGGCGGA
>CAIQVX010000270.1 GCA_903875275.1 uncultured beta proteobacterium
CCGAACTGCTTGCCAGTCTGGACGACGCGCAGGCGCTGACCGAATCTGGCGACCTGCCGCTGTCGGAGGCGCTCACGCTGGCGCTGGGTTACGCAGCTCACCCACGGCGTGAGGTGGTGGACGCGGCGCTGGGCATCCTCGCTGCGGTCGAGCAGGTGCTCCCGGCAGACCAGCGCGGCGCCTACGCCGCCCTGTGGCAGCAGGCCTTTGGACTGCGCGGGCGCGACCTCGGCCTGCTGGAACGCCCCACCGACAGCGATGACGACCGCCTGAGCCGGGAGACTTGGGTCGGCACGCTGGCCGACCTGGGGCGCGACCAGCACCTGCGCGCACAGGCGGGACAGTTGGCGCAGGCCTGGCTGAAAGATGAGGCAACGCTGGTGGCTCCGAATCGGGCGCTGGTGCTGCGGGTGGCCGCAATTGATGGCGACAGGACCTTGTTCGACGCTCTGGCGGAGAAGGCGAGGGCGAGCTCTGATCGCACTGAACGCGCGGACATTTACGCGGCCCTGAGTCGTTTTCAGTCGCCTGCCCTGGCCCGCTCGGCACGCGAACTCTGGCTGTCAGCCCAGTACGATGTCCGCGAGTTGATGGAAGCCGTTGGTGAATACAACGGCGGCCAGGTGGCAGCCATGGAGATGCTGGACTTCCTCAAGGCCAACTTCAAGCAACTGACTGCGCGCCTGCCACCCGAGTCTGTCAGCCGGTTCCCGCGGCTGTTGACAGGTGCCTGCACGCTGGAGCAGGCGCTGGCGATAGAGCAGTTTCTGGGGCCGGCGCTGGCTGCCTATGAGGGGGGCGTTACCACGCTTGCACAGACGGTGGAGTCGATCCGGCTTTGCGCGGCGCAACGCGAATTTCAGCGCGGCAGTCTGCCCGCCGTGCCGAAGCTGCTTTGAAGCGGACTGTCGACCGCTACTCTGCAGCGGCCAGCAAATGCAAGGCCGCTGAGACTTCGTCCTCGCTGACACCCGGCACAGGTTCGAATGCGTCTTTCAGCCCAGCCAGGGACACTGCGCCCTGCTGGCGCAGCGCGGCGATGGCTTTGCCCGCTTCCTGCGGTGTGGCAAAGCCCAGGCTTTGCAGCAGCAACCGGCCGCTGCTGTCGTGCAGCTTGAAATAGAACTTGCCGTCACTCTCGCGGTACTGCTTGAAGTTCGGTACGGCCGCCTTGCTGGTCTTGGCCGCTTTGGCTTGGGTGCTCGAACTGCGAAGGTCGCGCAGGCCGACGGCGTGGCGCAACTCGGCGGTGAAAGGGGTGGCCAGCTTGCGTGCCTTCGCGGCGCCCGCACGCAGGATCTCTTCCATTTTTTCCGGCGCGGCCATCAAGGCCGTGTAGCGCTCGCGCATCGGCGCCATTTCGCGGTCGATGCGTTCAAACAGAACTTCCTTGGCATCGGCCCAGCCAATGCCGTCCAGGTAGGCCCGGCGCAGGGCAGCGGTTTCTTCCGCGCTGGCAAAGGCCTGGTAAATCTGGAACAGGGCCGAGCCTTCGGTTTCCTTGGCCTCGCCGGGTGCGCGTGAGTCGGTCAGGATGCCGGCCACCAGTTTCCTGAGCTGCTGGCGCGGTGCAAACAGCGGGATGTGGTTGTCGTAACTCTTGCTCATCTTGCGCCCGTCCAGCCCGGGCAGCGTGGCCACG
>CAIQVX010000271.1 GCA_903875275.1 uncultured beta proteobacterium
ATAGCATGATGCTAGCAAGATGCTATCGCCGTGCTGGCGCCGTGCTGTACCAGAGACAGAGGAGAGACAGAGACAGAGACAGAGAAAAGGGTCGGACGGCAATCTAATTTCCAAACATCCGGTCGACCAGGAACCAACTCCAATACCCGAGCGCAGTTGTCGGCTATTAAACAGAATTGGTTGAAAAAACTTTTTGCAAAAATTTGTATGCCGTCGAGTAAAATTGCGGCATGGACAAAATTTCAGACAAACAGCAACGCACCAAGCTCATCGAGGCCGCCAAGGCTCGACTGGCCGATTGCGAATCCGCGGTGAAGGCGTGCTTCCTGCTGCAGGACTACGCCTGGGCCACGGCGCAGAACCCTTTCATGGCCTGGCAGGTGTACGCATCGCCGGCAGTCACGAAGATGCGGGTTGCCGTCAGGCAGCGCTGGCTCAAGGCCGATGAAGCCCTGACCAAACTTTTGAAAAAGCCAGCCCGTGCGTGAAGCCCTGAAGCCCTACCTGGTGCCCGCGCTGGATCGAGAAGGACGCTCGATGCGCGTGGTGCTGATGGCCACGCCGGAGCACATGACGTGGCTGATGGCGAGAGAGCAGCTGGTGATCGAGACCGGTCAGGCCGTCGAGGCGCTGACGCTCAAGGAGCACGCCGACCTGATTGCAGCCAAGCACGAGCGCGATGCGTTTTTGCACTCAGGCGGGGTGTTGCTATGAAGGCCGGAGTGAACGCGGCACGCGCCATCGTTGGCTTGTTGCTGGTCTACACCGTGGTCTTCCCGCTGGTTGCGGTGGCGGTGACGTCAGCCTACCTGGCTTTCAAAATCGGCGGGAGCGAGGATTGATTTTCATCGGAATCGACCCAGGCAGCAGCAGTGGAGCCATTGGCGCCATTGACCACAACGGCAACTTTGTGGCCTGCGGTGACATCACCAGCGAAGACGGACGCATCAACGCCAGACAGTTGCGTGACGACCTGGCTCGCATCGTGGAACCTGGTGAGACGGCCGCCATCGTTGTCGAAGACGTGTGGTGCATGCCGGGGCAGGGCATCAGCTCCACCTCGAAGTTCATGCGCGCCACGGGTGCCATCGAAGCCGTGGCCAGGCTGACGTTTTACCCCGTGACCTTTGTGCGGCCGCAGGCGTGGAAGAAGCACCACAACCTGATCGGCAAAGACAAATCTGCCAGCCTGGAGCTCGCGCGCCGGCTCTGGCCTGCAGCCAACCTGAAGCTGGTCAAGCACCACAACCGGGCTGACGCGCTATTGCTCAGCGCCTGGCTCAGCGACACCCTTTCGTAACCCAATGACACCATGCAATTAATTGACCCTTTCAAGCACGAGCGAAACATCACGGTGGGACAAGGCCGGATCATGTACGCATCCGAGAAGTCGCACCCGGTGATCGCTGTTGACGACTTTGGCGAAGGTGTGCGTGGCGGCCTGAGGCCTGGATGGGTGCTGCCTGGCGGCCGACGAACCCAGGACAGTGCAGAGGCCTACGCCGCGGCGCAGTGGATCAACCAACAGTCCCGGCATGTCTGAGACGAGGTCTGCATCAGAGAGATACCTGTCGGCCAGGCAGTCGAG
>CAIQVX010000272.1 GCA_903875275.1 uncultured beta proteobacterium
CCCAGTTGTCAACGGATTGGGCGCCAGCCACGGCCGATAGTGCTGCGGCAGCAACCAGTATTGCTACTTTGTTCAATGTCATCATGGTTCTCCTAAGGGAAAAAAGCCGCAGCAGCGCGGCGAATATTTGTAGGACGCATCAGATGCCCATCATCTGATGCGTTCGTGCCATTGTGCCACAGTCAGATTCTGCGCCAAACCCGAAACACCGGCCTGGGCCTATCAAATTTAAAAGCAGCCGATAAAGGCACTTCACCGTTGCAAGGAAGCCACAGGACTTACCCTTTCCCTTTAGAATCAGCGCTTGCCTTCGACACTCGGCGCCAGCCACCCGCACCCCATGACCCAGTTCGCCAAAGAAACCCTGCCCATCAGCCTTGAAGAGGAAATGCGGCGCAGTTACCTTGACTACGCCATGAGCGTGATTGTGGGTCGTGCACTTCCCGACGCCCGCGATGGCCTCAAGCCGGTGCATCGTCGTGTACTTTTTGCCATGCATGAACTGAACAACGACTGGAATCGACCCTACAAGAAGTCGGCCCGTATTGTGGGTGACGTCATCGGCAAATACCACCCGCACGGCGACAGCGCCGTGTATGAAACCATTGTCCGCATGGCTCAGGATTTTTCGCTGCGCCACATGCTGGTGGACGGCCAGGGCAATTTCGGCTCTGTCGACGGTGATAACGCCGCGGCCATGCGCTACACCGAAATCCGCATGTCCAAGATCGCGCACGAGTTGCTGGCAGATCTGGACAAGGAGACGGTTGACTTTGGCCCCAACTACGATGGCTCCGAGAAAGAGCCGCTGGTCATGCCCACCCGGCTGCCCAATTTGCTGGTCAACGGCTCGGGCGGTATTGCTGTTGGCATGGCCACCAACATTCCGCCGCACAACCTCAATGAGGTGGTGGACGCCTGCCTGCATCTGCTGCGCAATCCGCAGGCCTCGGTCGACGAATTGATGGAAATCGTTCCGGCGCCGGACTTTCCCACCGGCGGAATCATCTATGGCATCAATGGCGTCAAAGACGGCTATCGCACCGGGCGCGGGCGCGTTGTCATGCGTGCCAAGTGCCATTTTGAAGACATTGACAAAGGCCAGAGACAGGCCATCATCGTCGACGAACTGCCCTACCAGTGCAACAAGAAGACTCTGCAGGAGCGGATGGCTGAGTTGGTGCACGAAAAGAAAATCGAAGGCATCAGCCATATTCAGGATGAATCCGACAAGTCAGGCATGCGCCTGGTGATCGAATTGAAGCGCGGCGAGGTCCCTGAAGTCGTTCTGAACAACCTGTACAAGCAGACTCAGTTGCAGGACACGTTCGGCATGAACATGGTGGCGCTAATCAATGGTCAGCCCAAGCTGTGCAATCTCAAGGACCTGATTGAAGTCTTCCTGGAACACCGCCGTGAAGTGGTGACGCGGCGCACCATATTCAACCTGCGCAAGGCGCGCGAGCGCGGCCACGTGCTGGAAGGACTGGCCGTCGCGCTGGCCAATATCGACGACTTCATTGCCATCATCCGCAATGCCCCGACGCCCCCGGTGGCAAAGGTCGAGTTGATGGCCAAGCCCTGGGACAGCAAACTGGTGCGTGAAATGCTCACGCGCAGCCGCGCTGACGGCGGCACCGTCAACGCCGATGACTACCGCCCGGACGGACTTGAAAGGGCCTACGGCATGGGTCAGGACGGCTTGTACCGTCTGTCTGAAACGCAGGCGCAGGAAATTCTGCAGATGCGGCTGCAACGCCTGACCGGTCTGGAGCAGGACAAGATCGTGGCCGAGTACAAGGAAGTCATGGCCGAAATTGACGACCTCCTCGACATTCTGGCCCGACCCGAGCGCGTTTCGATCATCATTGGCGACGAACTC
>CAIQVX010000273.1 GCA_903875275.1 uncultured beta proteobacterium
GACTCCAGACAGCGCTACCTTGAAGGCATGGCGCGCGCGCTGGAGGTGGCGGCGCAGCACCAGGTCATGCTGGCGCTGGAAATCATGGACACGCCTTTTCTCAACTCCATTTCAAAGTACCTGGTGCTCAAGGAGCAACTGCCTTCACCCTGGTTCAAGGTCTATCCGGATCTGGGCAACCTGACGGCCTGGGGCAACGACGTGGCGAAAGAACTGACGGCGGGCATCCACCACATCGTCGGTGTTCATGTCAAGGAAACGAAACCAGTGGGACCCAATTTTCCGGGTGCCTTTCGCGATGTACCGTTTGGCGAAGGCACGGTGGATTTTGTTCACTGCTTCAAGACCCTGCATGGGCTGGGCTACGCCGGCCCCTTTTTGGTTGAGATGTGGACCGAGAAAGCGGTCGACCCGCTCTCCGAGATTGCGCAGGCCCGCAGGTGGGTGGGCGAGCGTCTGCAACAAGGAGGCTACGCCCATGCTTGAAGCACTCAAGAAGCAGGTGCTGGAAGCGAACCTGGAATTGCCCCGGCTGGGACTGGTTGACTTTACCTGGGGCAACGTCAGCGGCCGCGACGCCGCCAGTGGCGCCATCGTCATCAAACCCAGTGGTGTGCCCTACGAGCGCATGACGGCCATGGACATGGTGGTGCTTGACGCCAGTGGCGCTGTGCTGGAGGGGACGTTGAAGCCCTCATCCGATCTCCCAACCCATCTGGAGTTGTACCGCAGCTTCCCGGAAATCGGGGGCATTGTTCACACGCACTCCACCTGGGCCACCGTCTGGGCGCAGGCCTGCCGTGGCATCCCGGCACTGGGAACAACGCATGCCGATTACTTTTTCGGCGAGATTCCCTGCACCGGCAAGTTGACCGAGCAGCAGATTGCCGGGCACTACGAAGCGCAGACCGGCGTCGCCATCATTGACTGTCTGCTTGAGCGCGGTCTCACACCGGCGCAGATGCCGGCGGTGCTGGTCGCCAATCACGGCCCTTTTGCCTGGGGCGCTGATGCGGATGCAGCGGTGCACAACGCGGCCGTGCTGGAAGTGGTGGCGCGCATGGCGCTGCTGACGCTGCAGATGGACAGCACCGTGCCTGCCATGCCTCAGCAGTTGCTGGAAAAGCACTTTTTCCGCAAGCACGGCCCAGGTGCCTACTACGGCCAGGGCTGAGCACGGCCCTTTCTTTTTCGGAGACAAAAAAATGAGACAACAGATAAGCCGACGCAAAACGCTGGCTGTGCTCGCCAGTGCCGGAGCAGCAGTGCTGTCGCCGGCCTTCGCACAGAGCGACAAACCGATCCGCATCATCCTGCCTGTGAGCGCCGGCTCCGGGGTGGATGCGATCACGCGCGCCGCTGTGCCGCAGTTGATCAAGGCGCTGGGAGGTCAATCGGTGGTGATCGAGAACCTGCCTGGTGCCGGTGGCATCACAGGAGCCACTGCCCTGGCCAGGGCGCAGCCCGACGGACTGACCATAGGCATGGTGTCGAACAACCACGTCATCAATCCAGCGGTGTACAAAAAAATCCCCTATGACACGCTGGGTGACTTCACACCGATTTCGGTGATGGGCTTCACGCCCTTTGTGCTGGTGGTCAACCCGGCCAAGGTCAATGCCAGGAACGTGCGGGAACTGATCGCGCTGATCAAGGCGCGGCCCGACGCCTACAACTACGGCTCACCCGGCAACGGCACCATCACGCACCTGGCGGCGGAAATGTTTCTGAACGAAGCCCAGATTACCGTACGCCACATTCCGTACAAGGGCACCGGTGCGCAGATCACCGATCTGATCGGCGGTCAGGTCGATCTGGGCTTTGTCGCTCTGCCGGCCATTCAGGGCCATCTCAAGAGCGGCGCCCTGCGTGCCATCGGACTTGGCAGCAAGACCCGTTCTGCGGCAGCGCCTGATATCGCGACCATTGCGGAGCAGGGCCTGCCCGACTACGAGGTGGAAGGCTGGTTTGCGGTGCTGGCACCGGCCCGCTTTCCGCCAGAGCAGATCAAGCGCTTTCACACGGCGTTTGTCACAGCCTACAACAGCGCCGAGGTGAAGGAGGCGATGGCCAAGCAGGGCAACACCATCAGCCCGACCACGCCCGAGGCTGCAGCGCAATATTTTCGCAAGGAATTGACGCGCTACGCAGCGCTGGCTGAAAAAGCAGGCATCACCCTCGATTGACAGGGCGGAGTTCGGGCACGGCGGACAGCCATGCCTGAATTGCTTCGTTGACCTGCAGAGTTTGATCAGGCTTCGTCCGGCACGCGCACCACCTGCACGCCGCTGGCCTCCAGTTCTTCGCAGAATGCCGACGGCGTCAACCAGTCGGTGACGATCATGTCGATCCGGCTTAAGGGGCTGGTGAGAAAGCTCGACACGCAGTTCATCTTGGTGTGGTCCGCCACGATGATGACCCTGCCGCTGGAGTTTTCGATCATGGCTTTGTTGACACTGGTTTCGGTGCTGACGGCGCTGGTGCAGCCCTTCTTGATGCTGACGCCATTGATGCCGAGCACGGTGACGCTGGAAAAAATGCCGTGCAGGCCGGCCAGGGTGAGGTCGCCTACCAGCGATTTGGAGTGAATCCGGTATTCGCCGCCGAGCAGGATCAGTTCCTGCTGCGGGTCGATGTCGAGCGCGAGGCAGGCGGCGTTGTTGGTGACGATGCGGGCCTTCTTGCCGCGCAGGTGGTGAATCACTTCGAGCGTGGTGGAGCCACCGTTGGCAAAGACGGTTTCATTCTCGGAAATCAGGGAGGCGACATAACGACCAATCAGGCTTTTTTCGCGCTTGGCTGAATGGTCTTTGTCCTCAAAAAACTCTTCCATGCGCAAGCCCGAGACCGAGATCGCACCACCGCGTGTGCGCTCCAGCAGTTTGTGCGTGGCCAGGGCGTCGAGGTCGCGCCGGATGGTGATTTTGGAGACGCCGAATTCGGCCGAGAGTTCGTCGGCCGAAACCGACTGGCGCATTGATAGCATCTCCAGGATCTTCTTGTGGCGGTAGTTCGATACCTGCGTTGCCTGGCTTTGCTTGGATTGGCTCATGGGTCTTCAGTCCGGTATTGTCAGCAACTCGCGCAGCGCAGGCGTTGCCAGCGCCTGGTAAAGCGCATGTGCCTGCGCTCGCCGGTTTGCGTAGACACGGGCGTTGGCAGGATCGGGATCGTAGGTGGTGCTGCGACTGAGCTCGTGGGCCCGCTCAAAGGCTGCGGGGTAGCTGGTCTCCAGACCGATGGCAACGGCAGCGGCAATCCAGGCGCCAAGAGAGGTCGCCTCACTGCTGCCCAGACGCCGCACCGGGCGTTCAAAGACGTCACTCTGGATCTGGTTGAAGAGTTCCGATTTGCACAGGCCGCCCGAGACACTGACCGACTCCACCGCGCCGCACAAGGTCTCCACCAGTTCCAGGCTGGCCTTCATTTCGATAGCGATGCCTTCCAGAATGGCGCGCGCCATGTCACCACGCGAGCTGCCCAGCGTCAGGTTGAAGAAGACGCCTCTGGCCTGGGGATCCCAGTACGGTGATCCACTGCCCTTGAAGTGCGGCAGCGCCAACAGCCCGTTGCAACCGGGAACTGCGCTGGCTGCCTCGACGTTGAGTTGTTCAAAGGTCATGCCGGCCGCGCCGTCGTTCTGGCACACGGACTCCCTGAACCAGCGGTAAATCGTGCCGGAGGTCAGCACCGAAGCTTCGACGATGTAGGCGCCCGGCAGGCCGGACACATTGCAGGCCAGGCGCATGCCGGCATCGAGCGCTGGCCTGTCGCTGTGCCCGATCAGGTAGGAGCCGGTGCCGGCATTGGAAACGGCACGCGCCCCGGAAAAGAGACCGAGCCCCAGCGCTGCGCATTGCTGGTCTCCCGCCGCCGAGACCACAGGAAGGCCCGAAGGCAGGGCGGTCGCCGTGGCCAGGGCGCGCGTGAGGCCGCCCACCACCGAGCCCGGTGCCACCAGCTCGCACAGCATGGCCTCAGGCACTTCAAACAGGTCCAGCAGTTCGGCATCCCAGCGGCGCGTCTCCAGGTTGAGCAGGTTGGTGCGGCTGCCGAAGCTGTGGTCGGTGACGAAGCGCCCGGTCAGCAGATGGATGGCCCAGTCCTGAATGCCCAGCAGTTTGTGTGTCCTGCTCCAGAGGTCGGGCCTGTGGTGGCGCAGCCAGCGCATCTTGACGGCGGAAAAAACCGGTGAAATCTTCAAGCCGGTCTTGCCGTAGACCAGCGCGTTGGCGTCGCCCATGGCTTGCGCCATGTCGGCGCTGCGCCGGTCCTGCCACATGATGGCCGGATGCAGGGCTGTGCCCGTGCTGTCCACGGGAATCACGGACGAGCGCGACGCCGTGACGGCGATGCACAAAGGTTCCACGTCCTGGGTGCGCGCGGCGTCGGCGCAGGATGTCAGTGTCTCCAGCAGCACCTGGAGCCACTGCTGCGGGTCCTGCTCGACCCGGCCGTCGTCAAAGAAGACGGGCAGATTTTCGCGCTGGGCCATATGCAACACCTGACCGCAGGCATCGTAAAGGCAGGCCCTGCTGCTGGTTGTGCCGATATCGACGGTGATGATTGCCTTCTTGCCCACCTGGAGGAACCTTTGCTTCGCTGAATTGTAGGACTGCAAGTGATCAATGTCTGCGTTTATACCTGCCTCCCGTGTATAAAATGAAACATATTGACCACTAACCGTGTCATTTTGATCGTTTGAAAGTGTGCCCATGAAGATCGAAAAGCGTTTCCTCGCGACCATGAACCGGTGCTACTCGACCAGTTGCATCGAGGTCGATGGTGAGCCCCGCATCCTGCTGGCGATCGAGGGCGAAGGAGCGTGCCGGGCCTGGACGGGCGCCGATTACACCGAGGCCCACGACGTCTGGGAGGGGCCGGGCGGAACCATGTCCATGGTGCCCATTCCAGGAGCGAATGGCGAGTTTCTGGCGGTGCAGAAATTCTTCAAGATGTTCCAGTGGGAAGAAGCCAAGATCGTCCACGTACGGCCTTTGGCCAACCGGGCTTACGAAGTCACGGACGTGCTGCACCTGCCCTACATTCACCGTTTCGACTTGCTGACGGTGGGCGGCAGGCACTACTTCATTGGCTGCACACTGGCGACGACCAAGGAGTCCAAGGAGGACTGGTCGAATCCGGGCAAGATCTGGGTCGGTGAGTTCAAGGGCAAGGGTGCGCTGGAGGTCCGGGTGCTGAAAGAGGGTTTGAGCAAGAACCACGGTTACAGCCGTTTGACGCAAGACGGTCGCATGTCGGCAATGGTGACTTGTGAGGAGGGCGCCTTCCATGTGACGCCCCCAGCGAGTGCGGACGCCGACTGGACTGTGCAGCAGTTCATGGACTGGCCGATCAGCGATATTTCAGCCATCGACATCGACGGCGACGGTGAGCTTGAATTTGCGACGATCGAACCCTTCCACGGCTCCTGGTTCCGTATCTACAAGAAGATTGACGGCCAGTTCCGCAAGGTCTACGAGCATCCCGAGGTGTCCGAGTTCTACCATGTGGTGGTTGGCACCACACTGGCGGGCGTGCCGGTGTTCATCGGCGGTTGCCGACGCGGCAAACAGCAACTCTTTTACGTTCGCGCGTCGAAAAGCGATCCGCTGGCGTTTGAGCTCGAAGTGATAGAAGAGGGCGTTGGTCCGAGCAATGTTTACGTCAGGCACGAAGCGGCTCGGGACATCATCGTGGCCGCGAACCGCGAGAAGGCCGAGGCCGCGCTGTATTTCGTCAGCTGAGCCTCAGGACCAGCGGTCCCTCAGTTGGAAGTACAGGCCCACCAGAGGCAGGAACCATGGTGTACCAAAGTGGCCGGGGATGGCGGGCCACGGCAGTCCGGCCCACGGATTGAGCCCGCTCTCGCCGCTCATGACACGGCTCATGAGCTGTCCCATGTGCACGGCCATCTGCACGCCGTGCCCGCTGTAGCCCATGGTGTAGTACAAGCCCTCATGCTCGCCAGCGCGTGGCAGGCGGTCGGAAGTCATGTCCACCAGGCCACCCCAGCAGTAGTCCAGTCTCGATTGCGCAAGCTGCGGGAAAGTGGCCCTCAGACTGGCCTGCAGGATGTGACCACTCTTCAGGTCGGAACTCGGGCCCGACATGGCAAAGCGTGCCCGCCCGCCAAACAGCAGCCGGTCGTCGGGAGTGAGCCGGAAATAGTTGCTGATGTTGCGGGTCGTGGTGAAATTGCGACGCTGCGGCAGCAGCTCGCGCGCCACCTGGGGTGACAGCGGCTCGGTGACGATCATGAAGCTGCCCACGGGAACGATGCGGCGACGAAAAAACCCCAGCGGGCCGTGGCGGGACGCGCCGGTGGCCAGCAGCACCTGATCCGCGTCGACGGCCCCACTGGCTGTGTGTACACGGTAGGCGTGGCCCTGGCGCCGTTGCAGCCGCGTCACTGGCGTGTTGTCGTGCAGCAGGGCGCCGTGACGCTCAGCTGCATGCGCCAGGCCGATGGCAAACTTGCCCACATGCAACTGCGCACTTTTCCTGAAGAGCAGGCCACCGTGGAAGGCGTCACTGGCGAGCTCGGTGCGCAGTTGTTGAGCGGACAGCAGTTCGATGTCCGGATCGACTTCGCGGCGCATGCGCTCAAAACTGCGTGCCAGTCCGTCATAGTGTGCCGGCTTGGCCGCCAGCTTGAGTTTGCCGCTGCGCACAAAGTCACAGGCAATGCCTTCTTGCCTCACGAGGGTCTCAACCGAATCCACCGCAGCGTCGTAGGCCAGGTAGTAATCGCGTGCCCGCCGCGCACCAAGCTGGTCGGAGATCGTCGCGTAGTCCTGTACCAGGCCGTTGTTGCACTGACCGCCGTTGCGGCCGGAGGCCTCGCCTGCGATTTGTCCGGCTTCCAGAAGCACGACCGATGCACCCTTGCGCGACAGGGCTAGCGCCGCCGACAGGCCACTCAGGCCACCACCCACGATGACCACGTCGGCGTGCGCGGGCAGCGAACGGGGATGCGGTTGCCAGGCAGGTGCGCTATCGAGCCAGAAGGATTCGCTCTTCATGGCAGCGCCGCGAACCTTACATCGGATGCGTCACGCGGCGCAGAAAATCCTTGGTGCGTTCGTGTTGGGGTGCGCTCAACAGGTCGCGAGCCGGGCCCTGCTCCACAATCCGGCCCCCATCAATGAAGATGACACGGTCGGCGACTTCACGCGCAAAGCCCATCTCGTGGGTCACCACCATCATGGTCATGCCCTGTTTGGCCAGCGTGCGCATCACTGACAGTACTTCACCCACCAGTTCCGGATCCAGTGCCGAGGTGGGTTCGTCGAACAGGATGGCGCTGGGCTCCATGGCCAGTGCCCGGGCGATCGCCACCCGCTGCTGCTGGCCACCCGAAAGGCGATGCGGGTAGTCGTTCTCCTTGCCCGCCAGTCCGACCTGTACCAGCAACTCACGTCCCTTCTGGGTGGCTTCGTTGCGCGCCACCCCCTTGACGTAGATCGGACCCTCAATCACGTTTTCCAGCGCCGTGCGGTGCGGGAACAGATTGAAACGCTGAAAGACCATGGCCACCTTTTCGCGGATGGCCACCATCTGGCGACCGCTCTGGTCGACGCGTTCGCCCTCCACCGTGATGTCGCCCGCATCATAGGTTTCCAGTCCGTTCACGCAGCGCAGCAGCGTCGACTTGCCGGAGCCGGAGGCACCGATGACGCAGACGACCTCACCCTGGGCGACCTCGACCGAAATGCCGTCGAGCACCAGATTGCTGCCGAACGACTTGCGAATGTTGCGAATCGAGATCATCAGCGTCCAAACCTCTTTTCAAGGCGGCCGACGATCAGGATCAGCGGCACGCACAGCGCCAGGTAGAACAAGGTCACCAGCGTGAACACTTCGGCATTCTTGAATGTGGATGCGGCGATCAGCTTGCTCTGGAAGGACAGTTCGGCGACCGTGATGATGGACGCCTGTGAGGTGTCCTTGATCAGCATGATGCAGGTGTTGCCGTAGGGTGGCAGAGCGATCTTGAAAGCCTGTGGCAGAACCACCCGCCAGAGCGTCATGATGCGGCTCATGCCCAGCGATTTGGCGGCTTCCACCTGGCCCGGATCAACCGCTTCGATGCCACCGCGAAAGACCTCCGCCATGTAGCATGAATAGGCGAATCCCAGTCCCATGAAGCCGGCCTGGAACGCGCTGAGCTGTATGCCCATGTCGGGCAGCACAAAGTAGATATAAAACAGTTGCACCAGAATCGGGATGCCACGGATGGTGTTGATCAGCCCCTTGGCGAAGCCGGACAGCAGGGGCACGCCCGAGACGCGCATCAGTGCCCACACCAGTCCGAGCACAGTGGCCACCACCAGTGCGCAGGCGAACACTTCCACCGTGACCAAAGCGCCCTGCGCCAGCAAGGGCGTGTACTCGATCAGGTCCTTCAGAGCAAATGCGGCCATCGGTGTTGCCTGCGCTGTGGCCTATTTCAGGTTCCAATGACCCAGGATGCGGTCAAGGGTGCCATCGGTCTTGAACTTGCGCAGGGCGGCATTGATCTTGTCCAGCGTCGCCTTGTCGCCCTTGCGCACGGCAATGCCGACGCTGCCGACCACTGCGGCCTTGTAGTTCTTGGCCAGACGGGTTTCGGGGAAAGTGCTCTGACTCAGGTGGTAAGCGACGATGGGGTAGTCACCCACGCCCGCCTTGATGCGCCCGAGGTTGACGTCGCGCATGATGTCGGGAATCGTGTCATAGACCTTGACTTCCTTGAACTTGCCCGACTCCTGCATCGGTTTGACGTAGGCGGTGCCAATCTGCACACCCACCACTTCACCCTTGAGGTCGTCGTAGCCCTTGTAATCCTTGCTGTCCTTGGCGGCCACAAACAGGCCATCGCCGTAGGTGTAGATCGGGTCGCTGAAATCGACCACTTCCAGCCGCGCGGGCGTGATGTACATGGCCGCAGCAATGATGTCGATCTTGCTGGACTGCAGGGAGGCGATCAGCGCGCTCCAGGCCATGGGATTGATGTCCACGGCAAAAGCCTGGTCCTTGGCAATCTCGCGCATGAGGTCCACCATGACGCCGGAGATCTGGTTGGTCTTGGTGTCCAGAAAGGTGAACGGAATGCCGGTGGCGGTGGAGCCAACCCGAAGGGGGGCCTGCTGGGCGCCGGCCAATGAGCCAACAAAGAGCATACAGATGGCGAACAGTCGAAGCAGTCTTGACATGGTGTTTCCTTTCAGGGTGGACAGGGAGGGGGTAAGCAAAAATCAGGCCGTTTCAAGCTGGTCACGAACGCGGTAGTAGGTCGTGAGCACGCGTGCAGCCATCCGGGTGAACGGGTAGCCGAAGATGGGTTGCATGGACGTGACCGGAAACGGGATTTCGCCCGGGGCGACACCAATGGCGAGGTCGGCCAGATAGCGCCCGAGCAGGGTGGCCATGCCAACACCCCGGCCGTTGTATCCCAGGGCGGCCCAGAGTCCGTTGTCAAGGCGGTGCAAGTGCGGAACATGGTCCTGCGTCATGGCGACGCGGCCGAACCAGTGAAATTCGAAGGGCGTGCTGGCGAGTTGCGGATAGAGCGTGTTGACCGCATTGCGCACGTATCCGGCATCAGCGGGACCCAGATCCTCGCGGTAGGGCGCGCGCCCGCCCATGATGAGGCGGCCGTGGGCGTCGCGCCGGAAATACCACAGCAGTCGCCGGGTGTCGGACGCCGCGTGACCCTGCGCCAGAATGGACTTTCCCAGAGCTGCCGGAATCGGCACGGTGGCCGCCTGGAAGCTGATCATGGGCACCACGGTTCGGGCCAGTCCAGGCCACAGCTTGTCGGTGTAGCCGTTGGTGGCTATCAGGACCTGGTCCGCAGTGATCGAGCCCCGGGGCGTGCTAACGCGCCACTTGAGACCCTGCCGTGTCAACGAAACAGCGGGTGAATCGGTGTGGAACACGGCGCCGGCCTTCTGTGCAGCGGCGGCCAGCCCGCGTGTATAGGACAGGGGTTGCACGTGGCCGGCGCGCAGGTCCTCCCATCCGCCCAGGTAGTGATCAGTGCCCAGCAGCTGGGCCATGCGTTCCTTGCTCACTGCGGTGACCGGTGCGCCACGTTGCTGCCATTGTTCGCAGCGACGCAGTGCAAGTTCCAGTGAAGGGCCGGAGAAGGCCGGTTGCAGCCAGCCTTTGCGTTGGGCGTCACAGGAAATGTCATGCTGCTTGATCAGCCCGAACACCTCGTCACCCACGCTGCCTGCGGCAGCCACCAGGCGCGGACCCAGATCCGGGCCGAACATGGACTCGAGCACGCTGGGGTCGTATTTCAGGCCAGGAATCACCTGCCCGCCAGTGCGTCCGGACGCGCCCCAGCCGATGCTGTGGCTCTCCAGTACGCGCACCGTGGTTCCGCGCGATGCCAGGGCCAGCGCGGCAGCGCAGCCGGTAAAGCCGGCACCAATGATTGCGACATCGGCCTGATCCTGCGACTGCAAAGCTGGCGCCTGGATATCGGGGGCTGCTGTGTTTGCCCAAAGCGATGAACTGTACGATTGCGACATGCACATTCCAATCTGAATTTCGGTCAAATTTTCACTAGTATTGAAAATTTACACCATTTATTTCATAATACTCAGCAGCTGAACCGATGTCAATCAACATCTTCCGGGATTGCAAGGGGAGGCCAAGGACCACGGTTGATTGGCAATGAAACAACAAATTCCGGCAATGGCCGACGCGCAGAAATCGGGACTGGGTGCGCAATTGCGTCAGCGCCGACGTGTCAAAGATCTGACGCTGAGCCAGCTGGCGCACCTGTCCGGTCTGTCGGTGGGGCTGCTCAGCCAGATTGAGCGGGGTTTGTCGGCGCCTTCGCTGAAGTCACTGACATTGATCTGTGCCGCGCTGGGCATTCCGGTCAGCTGGCTGTTTGACAACGGGCCGGCGCCCGATGCCACCGAACAGGGACTGGTGGTGCGTCGGGGTGCGCGCCGGCGCCTCGATCTGGGGCCTTTCGGCGTCACCAAGGAGTTGCTATCGCCTGATCTGGGTGGCGAAATGCAGATCTACCTGTGCTCCATTCGCCCGGGCGGTCAGTCCGGGCCCGAGACTTACACCCACCGTGGTGAAGAAGGTGGCCTGGTTCTGGCGGGTACGCTGGAACTGACGGTCGAAGGACGCGTTGTTGTACTGTATGAAGGCGACTCGTTTCGCTTCAACAGTTCGCTGCCACATCGATTCTGCAACCCGGGCACCAGTCAAACCAGCGTCGTGTGGGCCAACTCGCTGGCCTTTTACTGAATTCTCTCAAAGTGCTTTGCCGTCAGCGGCGGCCTGCAAAGGTTGGTCGTCTTTGATCTTTCGCAATAAACTGTCGAAAAGATCAAAATGAGTCGTTTGACCCAAGCATAACAACATATTATGATATTTCTTGTTCGATATTAGATCGAATTGAGCGTTTCGCAAGCGACTCGTGTCGGTTGTCCGGGTGCTTGCGAGACATGAAATATCGGGGGCAGAGTGGAAGCTCTGCCCCGCAAAGGAATATCAATGGCCAAAGTCGACGAAATCACCAAGGAATCATGGGTTTTGAGCACCTTTCCGCAGTGGGGCACCTGGCTCAATGAAGAGATCGAGCGCGAGGTCGTCAAGCCCGGCACCTTTGCCATGTGGTGGCTGGCCTGCACCGGCATCTGGGTCAAGTCCGAGGGCGACACCAACATCTGCATCGACCTCTGGTGCGGCACCGGCAAGCGCAGCATGAAGAACCCGCTGATGGACGCGCACCACCAGATGGCGCGCATGACCGGTTGCGTCAAACTGCAGCGCAACCTGCGCGTCTCGCCCTTCGTGATCGACCCGTTCGCGATTCGCCAGGTGGACGCCGTGCTCTCATCACACACGCACAACGACCACATCGACATCAATGTGGCCGCTGCCGTGCTGAAGAATTGCCCTGACACGGTGCCCTTCATCGGCCCGCAGTCCAGTACCGATGTCTGGCTCAAGTGGGGTGTGCCGCGCGAGCGCATCACCACCGTGCGCCCGGGTGACGTGGTCAAGGTGGGAGATGTAGAGATTGTGGTGCTTGAGGCTTTTGACCGCACCATGGCGCTGACCATTCCCGCAGGCCAGACGGCCAAGGGCAAGCTGCCACCGGACATGGACGATGTGGCGGTCAACTACCTGATCAGGACGCCGGGCGGCAGCGTCTATCACAGCGGCGATTCGCACTATGCCAACGGCTACGCCAAGCATGGCAACGAACACGCCATCGACGTGGCGCTGGGCAGTTACGGCGAGAACCCGCGCGGTGTCACCGACAAGATGACCTCCTCTGACATTCTGCGCATGGGCGAGGCGCTGAACTGCAAGGTGGTGATCGCCTACCACCATGACATCTGGTCCAATTTCATGGCCGACCCGGCCGAGATCTCGATGTTGTGGAACATGAAGAAGGACCGCCTGAAGTACAAGTTCAAGCCCTTCACCTGGCAGGTCGGCGGCAAGTTTGTTTACCCCGACAACAAGGATGATCTGGAATTCCACTACGAGCGCGGCTTTGACGAGGTCTTCACCAATGACACCGATCTGCCATTCCCGTCCTTCCTCTAGGCACACGCGCGCCCAGCCCCAACCCGCACAGGCAACACCATGACATCCGCACCCGTCCACGGTTTGCAGCTCCAGGGCGTCAGCAAGCGTTTTGGCAGCGTGCAGGTGGTGCAGGATCTCGATTTGACGGTGGAGCCGGGCGAGTTCGTTGTGCTGCTGGGCGAATCGGGCTGCGGCAAATCGACCGTGCTGCGCATGATTGCCGGACTTGAGGATGCGAGCGAAGGACACATCTTCATCAACGGCAAGGACGTGACCCATCTGCCGCCCAAGGCACGCGACATTGCCATGGTGTTTCAGAACTATGCGCTGTACCCGCACATGGACGTGGCGCAGAACATGAGTTTTGCACTCGACCTGGCCGGCAAACCCCGGGCCGAGATCGAAAAGCGGGTGGCCGATGCGGCCGAAATCCTCAACATCACGCACCTGCTCAAACGCAAACCCAAAGAGCTTTCGGGTGGCCAGCGCCAGCGCGTGGCCATCGGCCGCTGCATCGTGCGCGAGCCAGCCATCTTTTTGTTTGATGAGCCGCTCTCCAATCTTGACGCCAAGCTGCGCGGCCACATGCGCACCGAACTCGCCATGCTGCACGAGCGCCTGGGCAAGACCACCATTTATGTCACGCACGATCAGGTCGAGGCCATGACGCTGGCCTCACGCATCGTGATCTTTCACAAGGGCCACATCCAGCAGGTGGGCACACCGGCCGAGGTATTCAACCGGCCGGCCCATCTCTTTGTGGCCGGCTTCATCGGCATGCCAAGCATGAATCTGCTCGAAGGCAGCGTTGTCACACAAGGCGGTCAGACCTCGCTGCGTGGTGTCGGTTTTGAACTGAGCCTGCCCGCCAGCACAGCGTGGCCACAGCAAGTGGTTGTCGGTGTACGGCCGCAGGCCTTGCGGCTCGCAACTGGCGCAGGCGCGTTGCAGCTTCAGGTCGATGTCGTGGAATACCTTGGTACCGAATCGGTTCTGGTGGGCAAACTGGCCGGCGGCAGCGAAACGCGCGTCACCGCCGTTCTGGATGGCCACCGGATTGATCTGCTGCACCAGACCGTGGCGCTGGATTTTGATGCGAGCGAACTGCACGCCTTCGACAAGGCCAGCGGTCTGCGAATTTCCGTTTGATTTTCTACAACTTTTTAAGGAGATGGAAATGAAGAGAAGAACACTGATTCAAACCGCTGGTGGCGGTGCCCTGGGTCTGCTCGGTGCCGGACTGCCCTTGTTTGGCTACGCACAGGACCGCTATGCCAAATACAAAGGC
>CAIQVX010000274.1 GCA_903875275.1 uncultured beta proteobacterium
AGGTGTGGTCCCGCCACAAACGGTACTTTGCCCTCCAGGCAATGCACGGCGCCCATGTCATTGGCCTCGACCATGAAGTCGCCATGGATGGACATCTCGGCAATCTTGTGCAGCAGCGTGACGTCGGAACCCGATTCAATCAGCACCTGGGTTGACAGCACGACTTCCTTGCCGGCCTCTTTCAGATTCGCAGCAATGCCAAGCCAGTCGGCCAGCCGCAGTTCGCGGCGACGCGAGCAGACGGCTTCACCAAGGTAAACAATATCGACCGGGGTCTTCGCGATGGCCTCGTAAAAGCCAAGCACCGTCTCGCGCGGCCAGTAGTAGAGGAGCGGACCCAAGGAGAGTTTCATAGATCAGAATTCAAACGCAGAGGACGCACGCAAAATCGTCCCAGCTAGGCGCGCCGCCGAAGGCAGTACGATTTTGTACGACGAGGCGGCGCAACGACGCTGGGGCGGTTTTTCGTGTGTACATCATTTCCATGGCCTGTGGTAGGCGCCTAGCGTGTGCTGCTGCCCTTCAGCGACCTTGTCCAGATCGTTCATCCAGGCCGGTTTGGCGGAGTAGCGGTGCGGGTTGTCACGGCAGCTGTCGATCGCTTCGCGCCAGACTTTGGTGACCTGCGCCACGTAAGCCGGGCTGCGCTGTCGCCCTTCGATCTTGATGGCGCGCACGCCCATCTTCATCAGTTGCGGCAGCAGGGAGAGCGTGTTCAGACTGGTCGGCTCCTCGATCGCGTAGTAGTTCTGCTCGGTGCCCACATCAAAACGCCCCTTGCACAGGGTCGGGTAACCGGCGTTCTCACCGCTCTCATAACGATCAATCAGGACGCCGTTCAGGCGCGACTCGCGCCCCTGCGCCGTCTCCACCCAGCGCACCGCTTTCGGGGGTGAGCAGACGCCGTTGGTATTGGGAGCTTCGCCTGTCACATAGCTTGACAGAGCGCAACGTCCTTCAACCATCACGCACAGACTGCCGAAACCGAACACCTCGATTTCGATGGGCGTCTTTTCCAGCACCTGTTCGACCTGCGTCAAAGACAGCACACGCGGCAGGACGGCGCGCGAAACGCCAAAGTGCTCATGGTAGAAATTGAGCGCCTCATAGTTCGTTGCCGAGCCCTGCACCGACAGATGCAGGCGCAAGTTGGGATGCGTCTTGACAGCGTAGGCCATCAGGCCCGGATCGGCCAGAATCACAGCGTCAACACCACTCTGGGCCGTGCGGTCCACGGCGCTGCGCCAGACTTCAGGACTGGCGGCCTGCGGATAGGTGTTGAGCGCCACAAACACCTTGCGGCCACGCTCATGGGCGTAGCGGATGCCGGTGTTGATGGCGGCCTCGTCGAAGTTCAGGCCGGCAAAATTGCGCGCATTGGTGGCGTCGCGAAAGCCCAGGTAAACACAGTCGGCGCCATTGTCAACAGCGGCTTTCAGGGCCGGCAAACTGCCAGCCGGACAAACCAGTTCCATGGGCGCAACAGCAGGCTGCGCCGCTGGCGCCCGTAGGTTGTCAGAAATGGAATTCATCATGCTTTGGGATTGAACCACACCACAGCGGGTATGTCGCTACCTGCCCGGTACGACAGGCAAAATTTCATGAGATGAAGTTTACAGCGAAAATGAGGCGCAATCCCTGCGCAAAATCAAGCAAACACATGAACCGAAACCTCTGGCTTCTCACCATTTGTCAGGGGCTTTTTCTGACCAACAACGTCACCTTCATCGCCATCAACGGCCTGGTCGGCCTGAGCCTGGCACCGCTGGGCTGGATGGCCACCCTGCCGGTGATGGCTTACGTGGTGGGAAGCGCCCTGTCCACCGGCCTGGTGGCCAAAACGCAGGAACGGTTCGGGCGCAAGGTCTCGTTTCAACTGGGTCTGGTGACCGTTCTGCTGGCCTGTCTGCTGTGCGCTTATGCCGCGGTCAACAAGAACTTCTGGCTTCTGTGCAGCGCCACGCTGCTGGCCGGCTATTACAACGCCAATGCCAATCTGTACCGTTTTGCGGCGGCCGAACTGGCCTTGCCGGCCTGGCGCGAAAAAGCGGTCTCGCTGGTGCTGGCGGGCGGCCTGATTGGCGCCGTGATCGGACCCAATCTGGCGCAGCAGACACGCACCCTGGTCAGCGCGCCATTTGCCGGCGCCTACCTGGCCCTGTGCGTGGTCGCGCTGCTGTCCATGGCGGTGCTGGCCTTCATCGAGTTTGCTCCCGCGCCGTCGAAGAAGCAACTCAGCGGCGGCAGGTCGCTGGCAGAGATCATGAAACAGCCCACCTTCATCGTCGCAGCCGCCGCGGGGGCTCTGGGCTATGGCGTGATGAACCTGCTGATGGCTGCCACACCGCTGGCCATGCAGCAGTGCAGCCTGCCGTTTTCCGACGCCGCGCTGGTGTTGCAGTGGCATGTGATCGGCATGTTTGCGCCCGGCTTCTTCACCGGCCATCTGATCAAGCGCTTTGGCACCTTGCCGATCATGAGCGTCGGTCTGGCCCTCAATGCGCTGTGCATCGTCGTTGCACTTTCCGGGGTCGAACTTCATCAGTTCCTGATCGCCCTGTTCCTGCTGGGCGTGGGCTGGAATTTCCTGTTCACCGGAAGCACCACACTGTCCTTGCAGACCTACACTGCCGAGGAAAAGGACAGAGCCCAGGGCGCGCTCAATTTCACGGTTTTCGCGACGCTGGCCCTGAGTTCCTTTTCGTCCGGGGTGCTGGTCACCAGCAGCGGCTGGACCCTGATCAATGTCGGCTCGCTGCTGCCCGTCGCGCTGATCGGCGCCTCGCTGGTATGGCTGAAAATGCAGCAGGGTCGCGCAGTATGATGTGAGCCCGCTATAGAGGAGACAAGCCCATGCAAAGACGACACCTGTTGGCCAGCGGCATTCTGGCCGCAACACTGCCTTACCCGGCGTTGGCCCAGTCCCCGGAAAAGACCAAAGTCACCGTGGCCGTGGGTGGCAAGAACCTGCTTTATTACCTGCCACTGACCATTGCCGAGCAATTGGGTTACTTCAAGGCCGAGGGGCTGGATGTCACCATCGTCGACTTCGCGGGTGGTTCGCGCGCCCTGCAGGCCGTGGTGGGAGGCAGCGCCGACGTGGTTTCGGGTGCGTTCGAGCACACGGTCAACATGCAGTTCAAGGGCCAGCGCATGCGCGCCTTTGTGCTGCAGGGCGCCGCGCCCCAGATCGTGCTGGGTATCA
Organism: uncultured beta proteobacterium; assembly: GCA_903875275.1. Lineage (GTDB taxonomy): Bacteria > Pseudomonadota > Gammaproteobacteria > Burkholderiales > Burkholderiaceae_C > Rhodoferax. The sequence continues at coordinate 3,206 of CAIQVX010000274.1, forward strand.
ACCCCAAGACCATGGCCAGTTTCAAGTCCATCGCCGACCTCAAGGGCAAGAAGGTGGGTGTCACAGCGCCCGGCAGTTCCACCAACGTCATGCTCAACTTTGTGCTGGCGAAAGCCGGCCTCAAGCCGAGTGACGTCAGTGTCATTGGTGTGGGTGCCGGCAATGGTGCGGTGGCGGCCATGCGCGCCGGTCAGATTGATGCCATCAGCAATCTGGACCCGGTCATCACGCTGCTGCAACGCTCGGGTGACCTCAAGATCATCTCCGACACCCGCGTGGTGGCCGAATCCGAGAAAGTGTTCGGTGGTCCGATGCCAGCCGCCTGTATGTATGCCATGCAGAGCTTCATCAACAGCAACCCCAACACCACGCAGGCCCTTGCCAACGCCATCGTCCGCGCCGACAAGTGGATTCAGAAGGCCGGCGCCGCCGACATCATCAAGGCCGTGCCCGAGAGCTTCCTGATGGGCGACCGCGCGGTCTACATTGACGCCTTTCTGGCTGCCAAGGGCGCGCTGTCGCCGGATGGCATGATCCCCGAGAAGGGGCCTCAGACAGCGTTTCGGGCCCTGGCCAGCGTGGACGAGCAACTGGCCGCTGCCAAGCTGGACCTGAACGCGGTCTACACCAACGACTTTGTCAAGAAAGCCAACGCCAAGTACCCCAAGGGATGACAGCCGCGCTCGAACTCAAGGACGTTGCCTGCACTTTTGTCAGCAAGCACGACGCCAGCCAGCGCTACACCGCGGTGCAGGACGTGAACCTGACCGTCGGCGCCGGCGAGTTTGTGAGCGTGGTCGGGCCCACCGGTTGCGGCAAGAGCACGCTGCTCAACGTCGGCGCCGGCCTGCTCGAGCCGAGCACAGGGTCGGTCTCGGTGTTCGGCCAGCCCCTCAAGGGTCTGAACCGCCACGCCGGCTACATGTTTCAGGCCGAGAGTCTGATGCCCTGGCGCACGGCGCTGGGCAATGTGCTGGCGGGACTGGAGTTTCAGGGCGTGGCGCCGGAGCCGGCGCGCGCCCGCGCGGACGACTGGTTGCGCCGGGTTGGTCTGGGGGGGTTTGACGACCGTTATCCGCACCAGATGTCGGGTGGCATGCGCAAACGCGTGAGTCTGGCGCAGACACTGGTGCTGGACCCCGACATCATCCTGATGGACGAGCCCTTTTCGGCGCTCGACATTCAAACCCGGCAACTGATGGAAAACGAGTTGCTGACGCTGTGGGCAGCCAAGAGGAAGGCCGTGCTCTTTATCACGCACGACCTGGACGAGGCCATTGCCATGAGCGACCGCGTGGTGGTTCTGAGCGCCGGCCCCGGCAGCCACCCGATTGGTGAATTTATCATCGACATCCCGCGCCCGCGCGATGTCGCCGAAGTCAAGATCACCGCGCGCTTTATCGAACTGCACAAAGCCATCTGGTCGGTGCTGCGCGATGAGGTGCTCAAAGGCTACCAGCAACAGCTGCAGGTTGCCTGAGGACCGCAAACGCCTATGTGGAAACTGATCAAACCGCGCAGCCAGACCCTGTGGCTCTGGCAAATCGGGCTGCTGCTGGCCCTGTTCCTTTTCTGGCACCTGATGACCGTGCCCGGGCTGATTCCGCCCATGATGTTTGCCGATGAGCGCCAGGCTGCGTTCTTCTTCGGTGAACCGCTGAAGATCCTGAATCGGGTCTGGTCATGGTTTGTGCGCGACGCCGACATCTACCAGCATCTGGGCATCACACTGACAGAGACGCTGGCAGCTTTTGCCGTGGGCTCGGCGATGGGGCTGGCTGGCGGTCTGTGGCTGGCCCTGGCGCCCATGGCCTCGGCCCTGCTCGAACCCTACATCAAGGCCTTCAACGCCATGCCTCGCATCATCCTGGCGCCCATTTTTTCAGTCTGGTTTGGCCTGGGCATGGGCTCCAAAGTGGCGCTGGGCGTGACACTGGTTTTTTTCATCGTGTTCTTCAACGTTTACCAGGGTGTTAAGGAAGTCAGCCCGGTGGTACTGGCCAATGCGCGCATGCTGGGCGCCAGCCAGCGCCAGTTGCTGCGCCAGGTCTATCTGCCCAGCGCTACCAGCTGGGTTTTCAGCTCACTGCACACCTCGGTCGGGCTGGCGTTTGTGGGCGCGGTGGTCGGCGAATACCTTGGGTCCAGCCAAGGTGTGGGTTACCTGATCCTGCAGGCCGAAGGCAGTTTTGACATCAACACCGTGATGGCCGGCATTCTGGTGTTGACCGCTTTCGCCCTGGTGCTCGATGAAGTGGTCGGGCGAATTGAAAAGCGCCTGATGAAGTGGCAACCGCGCTCGGGTGAGACCGAAAAGTTGTGAGCTAGAAGCGCGCGTCCAGCCAGGCCTTGAGCTCGGCAAAAACCGGCTCGGCGTCGAGTTCATTGAAGATCTCGTGGTACAGCGCCTCAAAACAGCGCGACCTCACAAGGTCTTTGGGCGCTGCCGCCGCAAAGGCGCGACTGCCCTGCGGGTTGACCAGTTTGTCGGCTCCGGCGTACAGCAGCAGCGTTGGCACTTTCCAGCTCGGTGCCAGCGCTACTGTGGCCGGACCTTCATCGGCAATGAAGCGCGCCAGCCGGGCGGAAATGCGGTTGTGCACCAACTTGTCAGCCCGGTAGGCGGCCACCACTGCCGGATCATGCGAGATCTTTGAGGGATCAAGCCCATTGCCCACCCGCAAGTCCGGCGCAATCTTCGGCAAGACCGAAACCAGGAATTTCTGAACAGCATTCAGGCCGGGGTCCAGCGCCGGCGATGACAGAACCAGCCCCTCAACCGGTCGCACGGCCAGCGACACAAAACGCGCTGCCACCAGGCCACCCATGCTGTGTCCGAACAATATCAGGGGGGTTTTCGGGCTCATGCGCAGGCGCGTGCTCTCGATAATGTCGGCCAGATCGTCAAGCAGGCGATGCGGCGTAGGTAAGCCACCGCGCGCACCTCCGGACTCACCATGGCCGTACTGGTCCGGACCACGCACCGCAAAACCCCAGCTGTTGAGCCGGCGCGCCACGTGGTCGTAACGCCCGGCGTGTTCGCCCAGTCCATGCACCAGCAGAACCACGCCGCGCATTGGCTGTCCGTCTTCCAGCGGCCAGTCCTGGATGGCAAGATTGTCCCCATCACAGGCAACAAAAGTGGAGAGCGTGCTTTCAGTGTTCATCAGGAATTGGACAATCCTGACGCGTATCATGCCACGTTCGCTATAGGATTGTCGATCAATGTACCCCACAAACCCACCCGATCTGGTCCGGCGCCGCAGCTGCCTGGCTTTGGCAGGCGCTTTATGCCTGAGCAGTCGCAGTGTTCTGGCGCAGACGCGCCGACTGCTTCGCATCTCGACCCCTGCTGTTCCGGACGACTGGCACGCGCGCATGTGGACGGTGTTCAAGGATCAGATCGACAAGACGCTGCCGGGGCAGTTTGATGTGCAGATCAGTCTGAACGCATCACTCTTCAAACAGGGCGCCGAGCCGGTGGCCATGGCGCGCGGCAACCTGGAGATGACGACGATTTCGGCCTTTGACATTGCCAAGCTGGTGAGCGAGTTTTCCATCTTCACGGCCGGCTACATCATCCGTGACCCGGCGCATCTGATGAAGGTGTTCAACGGGCCGATTGGCGAGGAGTTGTTCAAGCTGGTCAGTCAGAAAATGGACATCACGGTGCTGGCGCCAATCTACTACGGCACGCGCCAGCTCAATCTGCGCGATCAGCGCAAAGTCAGCACGCCAGCGGACCTCAGGGGCGTGAAGCTGCGCATGCCGGGAAGCAAGGAATGGCTGTTTCTGGGCGAGGCCCTGGGCGCCACGCCAACGCCACTGGCCTTTGGCGAGGTGTACCTGGGTCTGCGCACAGGCACCATCGACGGCCAGGACAATCCGCTACCTACGGTGAAGAGTGCCAAGTTTTACGAGGTCACAAAGCAGATCACCCTGACCAGCCATCTGGTGGATGTGCTTTTCATCGGGGTTTCCAACAAGCTGTGGGACAGCCTGAGCGCAGAGCAGAAGGGCAGGCTCAAAGGCGCCGCCCAGGCAGCGGCCAGCTACAACAACGACAACCGTATGGCCGACGAGACGGAACTGATCAGCTACTTCAAGGCTCAGGGCCTGGCCGTCACCACGCCCGACCTGGACGCTTTCCGCAAGACGGTGCAAGCCACTTACCTGCAGTCCGAATACGCCAGGACCTGGCCCAAGGGCTTGCTCGAGCGCATCAACGCCACCCATTGACAAACCCATGCTGAAGCACCTGCGCGGCGTCACCAATGCCATCGGTGTTGGCCTGTTTGCATTGCTGTTCCTGGTGTTTGTGGTGCAGGTGGTGGCACGTTTTGGCTTCAACAAGCCACTGGCCTGGACCGACGAGGCAGCCGTCATCCTGTATGTGTGGGCCATTCTGTGGGCTTCGGCACTGGTGTGCAGTGACCGGGAAAACGTGGCTTTTGACCTGCTTTACCAAAAGGCCCGGCCACCGGTGCAACGTGTGATGGCGCTGGCGGCCTGTGCCCTGATTGGCGTGCTGGCGGCCTGGGGTTTGCCGGGTTCCCTGGACTACATCCACTTCATGCAACGCGAGAAGTCGCCGGTAATGGGGCTGCCCTTCCACTGGATTTTTGCGCCCTTCGGGATCCTGCTGCTCGCCCTGGCGCTGCGCTGTGGCCTGCGCATTTACCACCTGCTCGGACGCCACTGGCGCCACCACCTGTGAGCAACGCCCTTATCACACTCATGGTCGTGCTGGTGGCAGGCATGCTGCTGCGTGCGCCGATCGCCTATGCCATGCTGGTGAGCGGCATTGCCTACCTGATCGTCAAGGGGCAGGACCTGGGGCTGGCGGCCGAGCAGATCCTCAACGGCCTCTACAACGGTTACGTACTACTTGCCGTTCCGCTGTTTGTGCTGGCGGCCAACCTGATGAACGCCGGCACGATCAGCGAGCGACTGTTCGACTTCTCCCGCGTGCTGGTGGGGCGCATGCGCGGCGGCCTGGCGCAGGTTGATATTCTGGTCAGCGTGATCTTCTCGGGCATGAGTGGCAGCGCCATTGCCGACGCGGCCGGCCCGGGACTGGTGACGATCAAGCAGATGCTGAAGAAGCCCGAATACAGCCCCGGCTTTGCAGGCGCCGTGGTGGTGGCCAGCGCCACCATAGGCCCCATCAT
>CAIQVX010000275.1 GCA_903875275.1 uncultured beta proteobacterium
CACGACGTTCAAATCACGCGATTGCGCGAACACCTGCGTGCCCAGACAGGCCAGGGTGGCGGCAACTGCGACCGTTGCCAATACTTGCTTTTTCATATCGGCTCTCCGTTGTAAAAATAAGAACTAACACCAAACCATCAAAACACCCATGCGTCTTCGGGCCGGAACCCGAGACACAGGTTTTGCCCCACCATCAGGCCCGCGGGCAATGCACCCGGGCTGATCTTTGCAAACCATTGCGGCGCCTCTTTGCTGCCCTGCGCTACGCCCTCAAGTTGTGCCACCAGACGCCAGTGGTCGCCCTGGTGAATCAGATCGAGCAGGGTGGCGCGCAGGCAGTTGGGCGTCGCCAGTGCTGCCGAACTTGAGGCGACTTGCAGGAACTCGGGTCGAACGCAGAGTTTCACCTCGTCATTCTTTTCCAGGGCCTTGGTCGTGCAAATGCGCGACAGCACCGTCTGCCCGGACGCCGTCCTGACGCGGCCTGTGCCCGCGCTGGCGCCGGTTGGCAGCCCTTCATCCAGCGTGCACTCCAGCATGTTGTTGTCGCCCAGAAAATTGGCCACGAAGGGGTTGGCGGGGCTGTCGTACAGGTCCTTTGGCGATGCCAGTTGTTCGATGCGCCCCTGGTTGAAGACTGCAACCCGGTCTGACAGGGTCATGGCCTCTGACTGGTCGTGCGTGACAAAGACCATGGTCACGCCGAGTTCACGGTGCAGGCGGCGAATCTCAAGTTGCATTTCTTCGCGCAGCTTCTTGTCGAGCGCCGACAGGGGCTCGTCCATCAACACCAGCCGTGGCTCGAACACCAGGGCGCGCGCCAGCGCCACGCGCTGTTGCTGGCCCCCGGAGAGCTGATTGGGCTTGCGATGCGTAAGGTTTTCCAGATGCACCTTGGTTAGCGCCGCGTTGACCTTTTCGGCAATGATGCTCGGTGCCACCTTGCGCACTGACAGCGGAAAGGCCACGTTCTCGGCCACCGTCATGTGCGGGAACAGGGAATAGCTCTGAAACACCACGCCCATGTTGCGCTGGTGCGGTGGCAGGGATTCGATTGACGCACCGTCGAGCCGGATGGCACCGGCGCTGGGTGCTTCAAAGCCCGCCAGCAGCATCAGCGTGGTGGTCTTGCCCGAGCCGGAAGGGCCGAGCAGGGTAAGGAATTCACCGGCCTGGATGTGCAGGTTCAAGTCATCCACCGCGGCGCTGGGGCTGCCGGGGTAGTGCTTGAAGACATGTTCAAATTCAATCAAGGCCATGCTGCATCAACTGTTGGAATTTCCGCCACTATAGCGGCCCCGCCCCACACAGAAACTTACAGCGATTTCAGCTGCGTACCCAAGCCAGCGTCTCGTCCAGAGCCAGCTTGGTGCGCTCCAGCATGGCGTCGATTTCGGCCTCCGAAATGATCAGCGGCGGTGAAAACGCAATCACGTCGCCCATCAGAACGCGCAGGATCAGGCCATGCGCCTGGGCGCGACCGATTAGGTAGGCACCAACGCCGCGCTTGGGATCGAAGGGTTTGCGCTGCTCCGGGTCGGCGGCCAATTCAATGGCGCCAATCAGACCCATACCGCGCACCGCACCCACCAGCGCATGGTCCTTGAATTTCTGCAGGCCCTGCTGCAGTCGCGGCGCGACTTTCTGCACATGCGCGAGCACCTGGTCGGCCTCGTAAATGCGCAGCGTTTCCAGCGCCACCGCGCAGGCCAGCGGATGCCCACTGTAGGTATAACCGTGACCAAAAATTCCGACTGCTGCGCTGGCGTCGGCAATGGTCTGGTAAATCTCGTCGCTGAGGTAAAGCGCTGACATCGGGACATACGCCGAGGTCAGCATCTTGGCCACCGTGATCATGTCGGGCTTGAGGTCAAACACCTGGGTGCCGAACGCCTGCCCCAGGCGGCCAAACCCGGTCACCACTTCGTCGACCAGAAACAGGATGTCGTACTTCTTCAGGATGGCCTGTACCCGTGCGAAGTAGCCATCGGGCGGGATGATCACACCGCCCGCGGCCTGCACCGGCTCGGCAATGAAGGCGGCCACGGTGTCAGGTCCCTCGCGCAGAATGGTGTCTTCCAGTTCCTGCACCAGACGGTCCACGAACTGGCTTTCGGTCTCTCCGGGAAGGCCGAACTGGTAGAAGTGGGGGCAGCTGACGCGCACAATGCCCGGTAGCGGCAGATCGAAGTTCTGGTGCATGGTGGCCAGACCCGACATGGACGCGGCGGCGGCAGTGACGCCGTGGTAGCCCTTGTTGCGCGCGATGATCTTTTTCTTCAGCGGGCGGCCCTTGGCGTTGTTGTAATAACGCACCAGTTTGAAGGCGGTGTCGTTGGATTCGGAGCCGGAGTTGGCAAACAGCACCCGTGCCATGGGCACTGGCGCCCATTGGATCATGGCTTCCACCAGTTCTGTCACCGGTCCGGGCACCTTGCCCGAGAACGAGTGGTAATAGGGCAGGGTGTTCATCTGGCGGAAGGCCGCATCGGCCAGGCGCTTTTCGGAAAATCCGAGCGAGGCGCACCAGAGGCCGGCCATGCCTTCGATATAGGCTTTGCCGTGCTCGTCAAAAACCTGCACGCCTTCGCCGCGCACAATGACCAGCGGGCCGTCACGCTCATGGTCGCGCAACTGGGTGTAAGGGTGCAGATGATGCCGGACGTCGCTCTGGCCGGCGCTGGTGAATTTGTTGCTCATGGTGTTCGAATCCTTCTTGCGTTCGGGATATTCATGTCTTAGACCATTGATGTATCTATCGAAGGCCCAAAACTGTGAGAGTAGCTGATTTTGGCGCGCCTATGACTTAAAATTTGCCCCTCTCTGGACGAACCCTCCCAACCCGTGCTCCCTTATGAATTCAACCCTTGTTCCTGCCAGTGTTGCTGATATCCGCAAGATATTCCTTGACTTCTTCGAGTCCAAGGGACACACCGTGGTGGCGTCGAGTCCGCTGGTGCCCGGCAATGACCCGACGCTGATGTTCACCAACTCGGGCATGGTGCAGTTCAAGGACGTTTTTCTGGGAACCGACAAGCGCTCCTAC
>CAIQVX010000276.1 GCA_903875275.1 uncultured beta proteobacterium
GCGGCCAATGTGGTTGCGGGGTTTGCGATCCCGGCGGCGAACTTTGCGATTGTTGGGCCACCGAGCAACCACATGCCGATCACCACGGCGTGCGAGACCTGCCACGTAGGGGCGGGTTCAAGCATAGCGGCCACACCGGTGGGCAACGGTGCGAAGTTCAGCGGTTCGCGCATGAGCCACACGGGGATCACAACGAACTGCGCGGCGTGCCACGGTCCGAACATCACGGGATCGAGCTTTGCGGGGGTGAGCCAGATCGTGGTGATGCCGGCGACCTCGCCGGTGGGGGCGAGCGCGCACATACCGTCGAGCACGGTGTGCGAGAGCTGCCACCTGGGGAGCACACCGAGCGGGCTGATCGCGGCCTCGAGCAGCAAGACGGCACCGGGGACGGCGTTTGCGACGCCAGCGCCTACAGCGACCCAGATTCACAAGGGCATCACATCGGGCTGCTCATCCTGTCATGACACCAACTACGTGTGGATGGGCATGAGCGCGTACCCGATATCGCCCAAGGTGATGACCAGTGGTGCGCAGTACACAGGCTTCCAGACCAGACCGAAGGCCACCGCGGGGACCTACAACGTGGCCGATGCGGCGCACCCGAGCACGGGTGACTGCTCGCAGTGCCACAGCGGAACCAATTACTTTACCGGCTTGGCCAAGCCCGCCGGCCACATTCCGACCAATCTGGCCTGCACAACCTGTCATATCGTTCCTGGGGACTACTCCGTGGCTGGACTTGCGAGCAATACCACCTTGCATACCGGCATTACCAGTGGCTGCATTGCGTGCCACTCGGTCGGTACGGGTGCCGGGCCGTTCGCCGGTTGTACAACTCAGGCGAGTTGCGCGTCGCCCCCACCGTTAACTTACCAGCCCAAGGCCAAACCACTACTGGCAGGTGGTTCCCCGACGGCTCCATCTTCCTCAACGCACGTGCCGGCTGTGGGAATTGCGTGCGAAAAGTGTCACTCGGCAACCGTTTTCAGCTCTTTTGCCGGGATGAACATGAAGGGCAACACGCCGGCGCACGTCGCAGTTGGCGCATCAACCTGCATGTCTTGCCATGAGGGCGGCTACGTCTGGTACGGAGTGACCGGCCTGGTGACAAAGGCTGTAGGACACGAGGGGCGTAAAGCGGGCCAGGATTGCATTGCCTGCCACAAGAAGATTTACACCAAATTCAGCGATGAAGCCAGGGTACGTCCAGTCATGCGTGGCGCCGGCAATTCGGTGAATCAACGGGTGTCGCCGACCGGAATACTGGAGGGTTTGGGGGTTCAGAGCGAGACAGCGCCGTTCAACCATGCTTCTGTAGTGCCGGGGCAGTGCCAGACCTGCCACAACGGTCAGTTGGCGCAGGGAACTCCAGCGCAGCACACGCAAACCCGAATGAGTTGTGACAGTTGCCATCGAACGACGGCGTGGAAGCCAGCACAATTCAACCACCAGGGCGTTCTGCAGGGGCAGTGCCAGGTGTGTCATAACAGCGCGGCTGCCACGGGCAAAGCGGCAGGCCATTTTGTCACCGCCAGGTCCTGTGATTCGTGCCATCGCGTCGTTGCCTGGGTGCCTGTGACCTACACGCACCTGTCGTCCCTGTACCGCGCGCAACCTGACAAGAACACTTGTGTGAGTTGTCACGTGACGAATGGTGAAATTATTCCCAGGCAGATGCGCGGTAACAGCAGACCGAAGCCGGTGCCGGTACGGACCGGTCCATGAGATGCGTAAACATTCAACGCCGGGTTCGACAGCGGGTCGCGGTAATGCGAGGAGGCAGGTAATCATGCAGGAACGGGACACGATTCGAGGCTGGCTTGCCGCTGTTTTTTTGGCTTTGCTGACGCAGCACACCAGTGCCCAGACTCTGAACGAGGTCACGGTAAGCGTTCAGGGTGATGACGCCGTGGCTTCTGTGAGTTTTTCCAGTTCGGTCAGGCTGGTGCAGCAGACTCCGCTGGCTGCCTCACAGTTTGTGCAGTTTCAGGTCGAGTTTCTGGGGGTGGACGAAGCGACACTGAACCAGCGCACCGCAGATTCGCGCCGGGTTGCAGCGACCTCCTCCACGCCGGAGTTCACCTTGACGCTGAACGCAGGGGCAACCCGGACCGCCCGACAAATGAACTTGCAGCTACGCGACGTCACGATGGTACGGGCGCGCCAGGGTCGCAATCCAGACACCATAGACATTGTTTTTGTGGGCAGGAATGCCGCAAAGGCGCCCGAGGCGCGACCCGCCAGCCTCGCCTCCGTCGAAGTCCAGGCGCGTGCAGACGACCTGATGACGCAGGCCAGGGATGCGGTGACCAAGGCGCAGTATGACATTGCCATCAACAGGCTCAATCAGTTGCTCTTGCTGCCGCCCAATGTGGCGACTCAGGATGCGCAGGAGATGATCGGCTTGGCCTGGGAACGCTCAGGTGACTTCGCGCGGGCAAGAATTGAGTATGAGCTCTACCTCAAGTTGTTTCAATCCGGGGAAGGCTCACAGCGGGTTGCTCAGCGGCTGGCCTCGATGGAGGGCGCTCCAATAAAGTCCGAACCATCATCCGCGGCGGTGACCTCTGTTCCGTCGAAGGAAACCGGCATCAAGTTCAGCGGAAATATTGCCGAATATTATTTTGGGGGCAAGTCGCGCAGCCAGTCGCTGGTCAATCTGGACTCGGGTATTGATCAGTCAACATTGACCAGGACAACGGAATCGGCGCTGGTCACCAATCTGGATCTGGGTGCACGCTCCAGCACCGATCTTGCCGATATTCGGGCCGTCTTCAGGGGAACAGGATCGACCAACCTGTCGGCGACTTCGAAGAACACCAGCATTCTGAACGCGGCCTATGTCGATTTCCGGCCCAAAGAAAGCGGGCTTGCGGTGCGCTTGGGCAGGCAAACAGCCATCAATGGCGGGCTGCTTGGCATGTTTGACGGTGTTTCACTGACCTATCCGGTGCGACAGGGTCTGCGTGTCAATCTAATGGGCGGGGCGCCAGCCAATCCACTGGTCGCAGCGCCGGATGAGCGCCTGCTTGCAGGTATGCTGGAAGCGGACTCCATCCTGGAGAACCTCAGCGGCGATCTTTACGTGATTGACCAGACAACCGAGGGTATTACCAATCGCCGCGCTGTTGGTGCTGAGGCACGTTACTCCGACGAGCGCGGGTCACTGTATGCATTGCTCGACTATGACCAGCTTTTTCACGCCCTCAATGCGTTTTCAGTGCAGGCCTCGATTCAAGGCCCGGGTCAGACCACCTACACGGTCCTGATCGATACGCGAAAGGCGCCGTCGCTGCAAATGACCAATGCCCTGATCAGCACGGGTGCAAGCTCGCTGAAGACGCTGTTGCAGATGCAGACGCTGGCAGAGGTTCTGGCGTCGGCGAGTCTGACAACCGCCCAGGCGCGCCAGGTCCTGTTCAGTGTCTCCAGACCCATCAGCGACAAATGGCAAGCGACTGGCGATTTCAGGTTCAGCGACATTGGTGCGCTACCTGCAGTGGGGAACTTCGATGCAACGCCAGCCACGGGTGCTCAGTACGGACTGTCGATGCAGTTGACAGGCTCCAATCTCTATTCGAACCGGGATATCAACAATTTCAATTTGAGTATTTTGTCAACGCCGTTCTTTCGTGGCGTTCAACTGGCGTATAACAATCTGACGGGTTTTTACGACAACAAGATGACTCTGGAGCCTTCGCTGCGCCTGTACGCGCAAAGGGATACCGCCGGTACCAGCATGACTCGCCTGACACCCGCTTTGCGGGCGTCCTATAACATTTCGCGACGGGCCAGCGTGGTCGGAGAGACCGTGCTGGAGCATTCCAGAAACCAGGGACCGACGAATCAGGACACGACGACGTCGGTGTTCTTCTACTTTGGCGTTCGCTACGAGTTGTTTTAGATAGAACCGTTTCTGACACCGGGCCCCGTTGCGCTGGCCGTCTCCCACTATTGACAAGGAACAACAAATTGAATTCAAGGATGAAATCCGTGCGCTGGTGGTGGATCTCACTGGCAGCCCTGCCACTTGTCATGGTGGCTGTGGCTTACCTGTACCTGGGCGGCCTTGACGGACTGTCGCAGGCTGCAGGGTCGAAGCAGGTTTTGGGGCCAGTCGATTCAGCCACTTCGCCTTCAGCGGCTGGACCGTCGAAGCCGGTCAAAGCGCTGTCAGAGGAACAACTGGAGCGTATGGTGGCGCATGCAGTTGCCTTGACGAAAAAGGATCCGAAAGACGCTTCCGCCTGGGCGCTGGTTGCTCATTCCTATGAAATGTTGGGAAAGTTTTCTGACTCTGTCAAAGCCTACGCCACGCTGGCGCAGTTGTTGCCGGGTGATGCCCAGGTGCTTGCAGACTATGCGGATGTCCTCGCAGTCAGCAATGGCCGATCTTTCAAAGGTGAACCCAGAGCCTTGCTGCAACGGGCACTGTCGATGGATCCCAGCAATGCAAAGGCACTTGCCCTGACGGGTTCTGCGCATCTGGAAGAGGGAGATCAGGCGCAGGCGCTTCTGTATCTGGAGAGGGCGCGTGCGGTATCGTCAGACCCCGCATTTTCGAGTCAGATTGAGGCGGGGATAGCGCATGCAAAAGCCGTGTCAGGGGCTCCTGCAGGCGCGCCCGGTTCGTCGGTGGCGCCGGCAAGCACCGGGATGGCTGCGGCTGCTGGTGCAGTCAAAGTACCGGCCCAGGTGTCGGGTCGGGTCTGGCTGGCCGAGGGGCTTCGCGCGAAGGTGCCGGCGCAGGCAGTCGTGTTTCTCTATGCACGACCGGTGGAGGGATCACGCATGCCGGTTGCGCTGTTGCGCAAGAAAGTCAGCGACCTGCCACTGAACTTCAGCCTGGATGACTCCATGGCCATGAATCCAGCGAGCAATCTGTCGACGCTGAACAAGGTGGTCGTGGTTGCGCGAATTTCATTGCGTGGCGATGTGACGCCGCAGGCAGGTGATCTGGAGGCACGGACTTTGCCGGTTTCCGTCGGCGCCAAGGACCTGAAACTGGAGATTGCCGAGGCCCTGAAGTGAAAAAGCCGATGTGGCGCTCGGGGCGCGCTCTACGCATCCTGACAGTTCTGTGCGGAGCGCTGCTCTTCGTGAACGAGGCGCAGGCCGTCTTGGGAGGGGGAGTGGATTCGGTCCACACCGACAGGCTTCGTTTCCGGGGCGAACACAGGCAGCGGGTTGTGGGTGCGATGACATCGCATGAGATTGTGCTGCAGGACGGCTCCATCGTCAGGGAGTACGTCAACGCATCAGGACAGGTTTTTGCGGTGTCGTGGCGAACCCGTCTCAAACCCAATCTTCAGAACCTGTTGGGTGCACACTACCTCAACTTGGGCGTGCGGCGCGCGACAACGCCGGGGGTCGCTGGCGCTAGACAGCAGCAGTCTGCACGTCATCCGAATCTGGTTGTTCACAGTGGGGGGCGCATGAATGCGTTCGCCGGGCTGGCCTATGTGCCAGCTTTGGTTCCGAAAGGCTTTGATGCTGATACATTGCATTAGGCCTGTGCGTGCCCTGCTTGCCAGCCTGGTGCTGGCAATGTGCGCGGCTTGTGGTGGTGGCAACTCCTCAGTCACCACCTATTCGGGTGATGGACTGGGCAATGTGACTGCAGGTACCACCGTCGCCCTCGACACACCGACCGGGATCAATACGACGGAAGTGATCGTCGATGCCGGGCCGCCGAGCTTTTCACTTGGAACCGTGGCCAACGTCCCCTATGTCACGGTTACAGTGTGTTCTCCGATTGCTGGTCCGTGTGTCACCATCGACCGCATTTTTCTCGATACCGGTTCTTACGGTTTGCGTGTGCTGAAAAGCAGCGTGGCAGGCTTGTCGTTACCGCCAGTCACACTGGCTGCCAATCCGCAATTGAACACCTCTGCCGGAGTGGCGCTCGAGTGCTACCCCTTTGTGTTGGGCGGGATCTGGGGTCCACTGGCACGGGCTGATGTGAGGATGGCGGGTGAGACGGCCACGGCGATTCCGATTCAGGTTATCGATGACACGGCTGGCGCCGCTTTGACAGCGCCCGCCGACTGTGTCACCGCAGCAGGTGGCACCCTGTTCAGTTCCGCGGCCGCGTTGCAGGCCAACGGCATCCTGGGCATTGGGATGATGCGCTTTGACTGTGGAGTCGCCTGCGCCGCAGGCGACTATTCCGGATTTCATATCCAGTATTACGTCTGCCCCGATTCCGTCACAGCGCATTGCCAGGCTGCAGCCGTTCCGGCGGACATGCAGACCCAGAATCCTGTGGCGCACTTTGTTGCTTCCGACAATAACCCGCAGCCAGACAACAACGGGAGCATCCTGAGTCTTCCGGCGTTGCCGACCCTGGGGGCAGCCATTGCCAAGGGACGTTTGGTGTTTGGTATCGGAACGCGCAGCAATAATCAGATTTCGCCGACGGCGAAGATGCTCATGGTCGATAACGATCCTGCGAGCCCAAGCTACCTGTATTTCACGACAACCCTGGGTCAGGCACGGTTTTCAGACAGCTACATCGATAGCGGTTCGAACGCCTATTTTTTCAATGACGCCAGCATTTCGTTGAACTGCAAGAGTTCTTCTGGAACCACTGTTCAGGGTGGTTGGTATTGTCCCGCGGGCACTGCTTCGGCTATGCGCAGCGCGACGTTGACGGATCTTCACGGGAACTCGGCCCCGGTTGAATTTTCGATCGCCAATTCGGATCTGCTGTTCAGCGGGTCCAGCGCGGCATTCAACAATCTGGGTGGTTCCATCAACCAGGCACCGCAGACTTTTGTCTGGGGTTTGTCATTTTTCTTCGGGCGTAGCGTCTACACGTCAATCTGGGGGCAGGCGCTTTCACTCAACGGTCCCTGGAATGCGTTTTAACCATCCTTCGATTGGCCAGTTGAAGAAGGTCCGGCTGCGCCTTGGGCATGCACTGCTGATTTCGTTTGTGATTCATGCACTGGTCATCAGCATGAAGTTCGATATGACACGCCTGGCTGACCCGGGCAGCTTTTTCAGCAGGGTGGAGCCGGGCGTGACAACGCCCGCCCTGAGCGTCACGCTGTCCGCGACGCCGGTCGATGGAGCGCCAACCATTGTGATTGGGGCAGCGCCGCCCGCTTCGCAAGAAGTTGTAACACCGTCAAAGCAGACATTTGAAGCGACGGCCATGACAGTCGTAATTGCCTGGGCAGTACCCAGCAGTTCCGGACAAAATGCGCCCGCTCCGGGGACGCCACCCAACCGGCCTGAAAAGAATGCAGCTCGGACTTCGCGGCGTCGGAAAACTGCTCGGGTGAGGGAGACCCTGCCAACGACATTGATGCCACAGGCGTCGAAGACCGAGCCGGCGGCTGAGTTGATTCCACCACCGGTCCTGACCGCCAAAGCGGTCAGTCCAGTTCCCGAACCGCCACCGGTTCCGGCGCCACCGGCGACAAAGGCACTGGATGCGCCCAAGAACCTAGAGACACCCTCGGTGGCCGTATTGCAGGTGCCTACGCCAGAACCGGAGTTTGCTCTACCACCTCAGCTGGCCGCAAGTGCGGTCGCCATGACGGCAAGCAACCGGGCCGAGGAGGCTCGAATGGAGGCGGCGCAGCGTGAGTCGCAACGGCAGGCTGAAACAGCAGCGCGAGCAGTTGCACAGCGTGAGGCAGAAGCGGCCCAGGCGGCGGCCCAAGCGGCAGCGCGTCAGGAAGCGGCGCAGCGCGAAGCACAGCGTCAGGCAGCAGCACAGGCAGCAGCACAGGCAGCGGCACAGGCAGCGGCACAGGCAGCGGCACAGGCAGCGGCACAGGCAGCGGCACAGGCAGCGGCACAGGCAGCGGCACAAGCAGCAGCACAATCAGCGGCACAATCATCGGCACAATCAGCGCGCCAGGAAGCTGCCCAGCGTCAGGCAGCGGCGCAGCGTGAGGCGCAACTCCAGGCGGAGGCGGCCCAGGCCGCAGTCCAAGCAGCAGCGCGTCAGGAAGCGGCGCAGCGCGAAGCACAGCGTCAGGCAGCAGCACAGGCAGCAGCACAAGCAGCAGCACAAGCAGCAGCACAAGCAGCAGCACAAGCAGCGGCACAAGCAGCGGCACAAGCAGCGGCACAAGCAGCGGCACAAGCAGCGGCACAAGCGGCGGCACA
>CAIQVX010000277.1 GCA_903875275.1 uncultured beta proteobacterium
CCCCATCACCCACTTTTCGACAAGGATTCAAGATGCAAAGACGACAATTTCAAACTCTGGCCAGTGCTGCGGCACTGGGTTTGCTGGCGGCTCCTGCACTGCTGCGCGCTCAGGACAAACCGGTGATGAAGATTCTGGTCGGTTTCCCGCCCGGGGGCTCGGTCGATGTGGTGGCGCGGCTTCTGGCCGAGCGCCTGAAAGTGGCGCTGGACCAGAACGTCATTGTTGACAACAAGCCGGGTGCTGCCGGTCGCGTTGCACTCGGTGAAGTCAAGCGCGCAGCAACCGACGGCAACACGCTGGTGCTGGCGGCCAGCGGCGCGCTGGTTATCCTGCCCTGGCTCTTGAAGAACCTGGGCTACGACCCGGTTCGTGATTTCACACCGATTGCGCGCACCACCAGTTTCGATTTTGCGCTGACCGTGGGTCCGGGCGCGCCGGCTGGCGACGTGAAGGCCCTGTTCGCCTGGCTCAAAGCCAATCCCGGCAAAGCCAATTACGCCACGTCCGGTGCTGGTACCGTGCCCCATTTCACCGGGCTGCTGTTGGGTCAGGAAACCGCCATACCGCTGACGCATGTGGCCTATAAGGGGGGCGCTCCGGCGGCGCAGGATTTGCTGGGCGGCCAGATTCCGCTGATGATTGATACCGCCTCCGAGACCATCGAACACCACCGCAGCGGCAAGTTGCGCATCCTGGCCGTGACCGGCGAGGCCCGCTCCGCTGCCCTGCCAGAGGTGCCCACGCTGAAGGAACTGGGCTACAACGTGGTGGCGGACGCTTTTTTTGGTCTCTACGGCCCGGCTGGCATGCCAGCGGACCGCACGCAGAAGATCAGCGACGCCGTAGCCCAGGCCCTGAACAACACTGACTTCCAGGCGCGTGTGCGCGCCCTGGGTCTGACACCGGCTTTTGCCGGACCGCAGGCGCTGGTCACTTTGCAGGCAGCGCACCTCAAGCGCTGGGAAACCCCGATCAAGGCCTCCGGCTTTACCATGGACCAGTAAGGCGGACTGCTTGCGGCGCACAGCGCGCCGCAAACTGGTTCAAACGGAGCTGCGCGCCAGTTCCTGCGCCTTTTCGTGGCGGAAGGCCTCGGTGATGGTCAGTTGTCCGCCAAACCTTGTCGTCCTGCAGGGCGATACAGCGGGGTATATGATGGCTCTGTCACACATCCCGATTTCAAGAGCTGTTCATGATTCTGAATACACCGACGCTGTTTGCAGTGATCGTAGTGCTGAGCCTTGCGCTTTCAGCGTCAGTGGGAGTCATTGCTTACAGGCGGCATCCGGACCTCTTTGTGTGGTCGGCGGCGCTGGCACTTCATGCCATGACCTACGTGCTGTTCGGGCTGCGCGGCCAGATCAGCGATCTGGTCTCGATTGTTTTTGGCAACGTCATGCTTTCGACCATGTTCGCCCTGTTCGGCGAAGGCATCTACCGCTTCCAGCAGCGCCAGCCACCGCGCGCATGGCTCTGGTCACCGGTGCTCGTCATTGCTGTCAGTTTCTATTTCTTGCGGGACGATCTGGTTGCACGCTCGGTTGTGGCGGGGCTGATCTACCCGTTTCAGTGCTTTCTGCTGTTGCTGCCAATCGCGCAGAAGCGCCGCCAGACGGCGGGTCGGGGCCAGTACATCCTGGCGCTGGGCGTGTTGTGTGTGGTGGTCGTGCTGTTCGCACGGGCGCTGGCGGTCACGGTGGGCGGCGTTCACCTTGTTTCTTTGACGGAATCGAATCCGACCCAGGGTTTGTCGTATCTGGTGTCGACGTTGGGCATCCTCTGGTTCGCTTTCGGATTGATCACCATGAACCAGGAGCGGGCTGAGCAGGCCAGCCAGCGCGCCAGCGCCGAGCTCCGCAGAAGCGATGAGCACTACCGGTTGCTGGTTGAGACCGCCAACGAGGGCATCTGCGTCATCGAATCCGCGAAGATGCGCTTTGTCAATCCGAAACTGCTTGAGCTCCTGGGTTACCCGGAGCAGGAGATTCTGGATCACCCGGTGGTGGAATTCATTCACCCGGACGACCGCCAGATGACGATGGAGAACCACCGCAGGCGGATGCTGGGGCAGGCCGACCCCAGGTACGCGGTGCGCTTGCTGACCCGGCACCGGGGCACTCGCTGGTTCGAAATCAGCGGGACCCGCTTTGAGTGGAAGGGACAGCCGGCAACGCTCAATTTCATGAGCGACATCACCGAGCGCAAGCTGCTGGACGATCAGGTTCAGCAACTGGCTTTTCACGACCCGCTGACACAGTTGCCGAACCGGCGTCTGCTGCTGGACCAACTGCGGCAGTCACTGGCCGGCAACAGGCGCAGCGGTAAACGTGGTGCACTGCTGTTCATGGATCTGGACAATTTCAAGCCGCTCAACGATACGCATGGCCACAGTGTGGGAGACACGCTGCTGGTGCAACTGGCCGGGAGGCTGCGTGCTGTGGTGCGTGAAACCGACCTCATTGCCCGATTCGGGGGTGATGAGTTTGTGGTGCTTCTGGGCAATCTGGACGACGACGAGTCCATGGCGCAGGAGCAGGCGATGGACGTGGCGGAGAAGATCCGCGCTGCCGTCGACCGACCGTATCAGCTGACCGCCCTGCGTGCCACAGGCGGGACAACCGTGGTTGAGCACCGTTGCAGCGTGAGCACGGGTGTGGTGCAGTTTCTTGACGAAGTCGGCGCCGAAGAAGAACTGCTGAAACGGGCGGATGCGGCCATGTACCGTGCCAAACAGGCCGGCCGAAATACCATCCGGTAACAAACCCGCAGATGACTATGGAGCAATCTGCCGGACACGAGCCTCTCAATCCACAGCAGACGGCCCAGGCGCTGCCCTATCTGGACCTGAGCGCCTGTGTGGAGGCGCTGCTGCGCGACCCCACTGTGTCGGTGCCGCCGCGCATCGTGCACGCCCTTGCCGGTGGCGGCAGTCTGTTCGTGATGCCGGCGTCCGATTCCAGGGTGGCGATCACGAAACTGATCACCTTTGTGGCCGACAACGCCAGCCGCCAATTGCCCAGCATCCAGGGCGACGTGATGGTGTTTGATGCCAGGAACGGGCAGCGCCTGCATATCCTGGACGGGCCTACGGTGACAGCCCGGCGCACGGCAGCCGTCTCCTTGCTGGCCGCGCAAAAGCTGGCACCCAAACCGGGGGGGAAGTTGCTGATCGTGGGCGCCGGTGTGCAGGGGCGTTCGCACCTGGAGGCCTTTGTGGCGGGCTTGGGTGTGCGTGAGGTCCTGATTGCCTCGCGTTCCGGCAGCAGCGCAGAGGCTCTGGTGGCGCACGCCAGGAGCCTGGGCGTGCAGGCAGAGCGGGTCGCCGACCCGGACCGGGCGCTGGCTGAATGCAGCCTGGTTGTCACCAGCACCAGCGCGCAGGAGATTGCGATACGGTCCTTGCCCCGCGACGACGCTTTCATAAGCGCAGTGGGTGCCTTTACACCGCGCATGGTGGAATGGGCACCACAGGTCTGCGTTCATGTGGCACGTCACGGACGCATCGTCGTCGATACCCGTGATGCCGACCATGAGGCAGGCGACCTGCTGCAAGCCGGTCTGGATGTGACAGGTTTCGCCTCACTGGGCGACGTCATCAACGAGTGCAGCCACTGGAATGGGGATGCCCATGGCACAGGGCCGGTGTTTTTCAAGAGTTGTGGCTGGGCCGGCTGGGACCTGGCAGCGGCTCGCTGCATAGGCAACAGGTCCGCCGGTAACACGGCGTTACACAATGAGCTGTCGGGTCGGGGTTTTCCTTAGTCTGCAGTAGGGGGGGGCGGTGCTACCCTGCAGTCAGGCATGCGCCTCACGCTTGTTCATTGGCGTGGTTTCTTGAGGGATTCGACGTTGACCCAGCTTGACCGCTGGGTCTTTTTTGTCAATTTACTGGGGCCGATTCGCCCACTCGAAAAACCGAACTGAATTGCGTCCCGCGACCTTGGCGTCGTACATGGCCGTGTCGGCGCGCTTGATGACTTCTTCCTCGCTTCCGTCATGATTGAAGAACAGCGTGACACCGATGCTCACGCTGCAGTGGTGTTCCACCGTGACCACGCCAGCGCCGTCCTGCGCGGCATTCAGCACATACGCTTGCGCCAGACTGGCGCGCAGCTTTTCCGCCACGTGACCGGCCTCGATTTCCGATTGATGCCGGTCCAGGTCCAGATCGCCCAGGACGACCACAAACTCATCACCACCGTAGCGAGCCACGGTGTCCATTTCCCGAACACCGAGTTTCAGTCGATCAGCCACTTGAACCAGCAGCAGATCGCCAAACTCATGGCCGTGCTGGTCATTGAGCGGCTTGAAGTTGTCAAGGTCCAGGAACAGCAGTGCGCCGTAGCGCTGATTGCGTTTGCTGGCGGCAAAGGCGACGGTCAGCCTGTCACTGAGGAAGCGCCGATTGGGCAACTGCGTCAGGCTGTCGTAGAAAGCGAAGTGTTTGATGTGCTCGTCCGACATCTTCTGTTGGGTAATGTCCCGGGCCACGCCGCGATAGCCCCTGAAGCAGCCCGAGGTGTCGAAGATCGGCATGCCACTGACTGCGGTCCAGCGGATATCTCCATCGCGGCCACGTCGCATCATTTCAAAATCGTGAAATTCCTCGTGTGACTGCAGTGCCCTTCGGTGCTCCTGCCAATCAGCCTCGGTCAGATTGAGAGCACCCATTTCCCATCGCGTCTTGCCAATATGGGCATCGTTGGCCGAGCGGGTTTTCTGGTCCAGATGACCAGGCAGGCGAACAAACCGGAACTGCTCATCCTGCTCCCAGTACCAGTCGGACGACAGTTTGGTGAGGTTGCGGAAACGCTCTTCACTCTGACGCAGCGCCTCAACGCCACGCACGCGCTCGGTCTCATGATCGGCCTGCACCCGCCCCATAAGTTGCCGACGCCGCTGGTGCAGCAGCAAACCGCTTACCAGGAGCAGCGTCACAACTGCGAACGACAGGCAGTACTGGACGAGCTGCCTGTTCCACGGCGCGTAGATGGCTGCCAGGGGCCGGTCTACCGCCACCACCATGGGTTTGTCCATGGCCAGCATCGGATCCTGGATGCTTTGCAGCGCGACCATGCGCTCGTCACCGACAAAATTCAAGGCTCCGGTAAACACATTGGTACTGCGGCCACTGCGCATGTGCTGTGCAAAGAAGGAGCCGGGCCGGGCCAATTCCACACCTTCCACATCCTTGCTGTTGGGCGCCATCAGAAAGGGTACACCGTCGCCGTGAATCAGGGCGGCTCGGATGCCGGGTCGGTAGATCACGGAATTGAGCAGCACCTTGAACTCTTCTGCGTCCAGCGCGGCAATGATCAGGCCGTCGAACTCGCCCTTGGGGCCGGCAATCATGCGGCCCAGACTCATGGTGAGATAGCCGAGGCTGGAGATGAAAGGGGGTCGCACGTAGAGCGTAGTCGTGCTGGGCTGTTTGCTGACGACTTGGAAGTAATCCCTGTGGGCAAAATTCTCGCCTATCAGTTCAGGGTTGTCGGACGCTTCGACGGTCCCCTTGGCGTCGATGACCAGAAAGTTGCGCACCCCCTGCATGGCATTGTTCAGTGTCCTCAGATGCCGGGAAGACAGAGCCTGACCATCCCTTTGTTTTCTCCAGTGAGGTACCTCTGCCAGAATGCCCGTCAACGCGGTATTGATGGTGCCGAACTGACGGCCGAGGTTCATGTTCACCACGACGCATTGGTGACTGAGCCGCTCGCTTTCCCTGGTGGTGACGCGGTTGTGGTCCTGGGTCAGGACATAGGCGCACCAGGCACCGAGGACCAGCAGGACCAGGTCAAGAATCAGCCACTCTTTGAAAGTCTGTTGCGTAAACCAACGATTCGCAATAATGGGCATGGTTTTCCCTCACTGCTCAAATGGTGCACAACTTTCATTCTAGGATTGCCTGCGGGGCTGAGTTTGATCTGGAACAATTCAAGTCAAGTGCGGTGGCGGCCCACTTGCGTCTGCGCACCGTGCGACTTCACAGCGCTAAACTCCCATGGCAACTGTTTGTGAGACCCCTTTGAAGAACACCATCATGCGCTGGCTCCGCCAACTCGGCTTTGAAGGCGACGCTGCGAAGACACGCCAGGCCAGTTTGCTGAACAAGGTCATTGCCATCAGCCTGATCCTTACGGTTCTGGTCATTGTTGCTACGCTGCTTGGCGGGAACACCCCGATCAGTTCAATCGTCATCGCAATCCTGTGGCTGGTGGTGCTGGCGCTGGGCTGGTACAAGTTGCGCAGTGGCCGCACTGATGTGATTGCGCTGTTGCTGGCGATAGCCTTCTTTTTCTTTCTGACGGGCGCAAACATCAGCCTGGGGACCATCCGCACACCAACCGCCTCCCTCTACGTGTTCTGGGTGATCATGGTGGGCATGTTTTTCGAGTGGCGCGGAATCGTGGTCGCCACGACGGCCAGCTCACTTGCGGTGCTGGCTGTCATCGTGGCAGAAAACGCGGGACTGTTACCCAAGCCGGACTACAGCGTCGGGATCACTCAATGGATGAATTACACGGTGCTGTTTGGCATCACGGCCACCATGGTGTATCAAGGCAACCGACTTACAGCCACAGCGCTGGCGCGTGCCGAAAATGAAATCGAAAGCCGCAAGCGGACAGAGGCTGAGCTTCGCAAGCTGACCCTGGCGCTCGAACAGAGTCCGGCTGCCGTCATGATCACCGACCCCCTGGGCAACATCGAGTACGTGAACCCCCAGTTCGAGACTCTGTCAGGTTATGCCAAATCCGAGGTGATGGGGAAGAACCCGCGTGTACTCAAGTCGGGCCAGACTTCCACCGAAACCTATCGCCAGATCTGGAGTGCCATCATCAGCGGGGGCAAGTGGCGCGGTGAACTGTGCAACCGAAAGAAGAGCGGTGAACTCTACTGGGAAGATGCATCGCTGTCGGGGATCCTGGGTGAAGATGGACAGATCGCGCATTTCATCGGGGTCACGGTGGACATCACGGAGAGCAAACACGCAACGCAATCCATCCGGGAACTGCGCCGGCGCGAGATGGAGGTGGGTGCCATCATCCAGCGTTCGCTGGTGAGCGAAGTGCCCGAGGGCATTGAGGGCGCCTCACTGGCAGAGTACGCCGACCCGTCGCAAATTTTGGATGGCGATTTCTCCTCCATCCACCGCTTCCACCCGGGCTGCTTTGAGGTGCTGGTGGGTGATGTCATGGGCAAAGGCGTGCAGGCGGCGCTGATGGGCGCCGGCATCATCGCCGCCTACAACCGCGCGCTGGCCGAACTGCTGCTGGCAAAGCAGGATGCCCGGTCTCTGCCCACGCCAGCCGAGATCGTGAATGCCATTCACCGCTCGCTGACGCCGCAACTGATGGCGATTTCCTCCTTCGTCACTCTGGCACTGTACCGTTTTGACCTGGACTCTGGGGTGCTGACTTATGTGAACGCCGGCCACACGCCGGGTCTGCTCACGCGCGGACCCGGCGCGCGCGCCGTCGCCATCTTGGGAGACAACCTGCCCATCGGCGTGATGCCGCAAGAGACTTACCGGGAACTGAGCCTGGCCATGGGCACAGGCGACAGCCTGCTGGTGTTCTCCGACGGCATCACCGAGGCGTGCAACCCGGACGGTGAGGAGTTCGGAATGGCCCGCCTGTCCGACCTGATGGAAGCCGGCAGCCATGCCAGGCTGCCGCCCACGACCATCATGCAGGCCCTGCGCGGCGAGCAGCGGCGCTTTACCGGAGGTGGGCCAGGCGCTGACGATCTGACCGCGGTGATGATTACCCTGAACCCGCGTCGCGGAGCCTTGGACCGGCGCATCGAGGATCGCATTGCGCCCCTGGTCTTTACTCTGCCCTGGAGTCTTGAAGGGCTGGGCGTCTTGCGCAGTCGCGTCATGGCCAGCGCCGGCAGTCTGCCCGAAGATGACGCCGATGCGCTGATTCTGGCCAGCTTCGAGGCGGCCACCAACGTCATTCGACACGGCCGACTGCTGGTTGGCAGTGCCACGCTGACCTGTCGCATCACGCGTGAGAGCGACTCCGTGGTGGTGGAGCTGATCTATCCGAGCGAGGCGTTCAAGCCACCGGCGCAGGTCAATCCCGACATGAGCGGAGCGAGCGAGGGCGGCTTCGGCCTTTACATCATCGAGCAGTCGGTTGATTCGGTTGAATACACCAGCCTGATGCCGGGCGTGGCCTGTATCCGTCTGGTCAAGCGCGCTGGCGCTGTACCAGGTTGACCTGCTCTGCCTGTAATTGGGGGTCTTTGGCGGAAGCGGTGAGATTCGAACTCACGGACGGTTTCCCGTCGCCGGTTTTCAAGACCGGTGCAATCGACCACTCTGCCACGCTTCCGAGGGGCGTATTCTAGCTGTCTGGCGCTGGGACCTGCGCCGCGTGACAAAATGCCGGCATGACCCTTGCTCCCATTCCCGCCCAGCCGCGCAATCCCCTGCATGGTCTGACGCTGGAAGCCATTGTCACCGCGCTGGTGGCGCACTATGGCTGGGCCGAACTGGCAGAGCGCATACCGGTGCGCTGCTTCACGCTTGACCCCAGCATCGCGTCCAGCCTCAAGTTTCTGCGCAAGACGCCGTGGGCGCGCGACAAGGTCGAGGGGCTTTACCTCTTCATGCTGCGTGAAATACGCCGCTCCCAGGGCGCGCCCTGAAGGCGCGCCTCTCTTCTCGCTAGCTGGTGTGGTGTTTGGCAGCGTTGGCGACCGCCAGCGCCGTCATGTTGACAACACGCCGCACCGTGGCCGATGGCGTCAGCACATGGACCGAGGCCGCAGCGCCAAGCAGGATCGGGCCCACCGTGACGCCGTGACCACCGGTCATCTTGAGCACATTGAACAGGATGTTGGCAGCGTCCAGGTTCGG
>CAIQVX010000278.1 GCA_903875275.1 uncultured beta proteobacterium
AATCTCAATCAAGACCCGACCGAGAAGGTCAACCTGGCCGCGCAGCAGCCGCAAAAACTGGCGCAGTTGAGGGGACTGCTGCAGTCGCACCATGCCACCATGCCGGCGCCACTCTGGGAGACTTTCCTGGAGGCGCCCATCATGATTGACAAGACACTGGATCAAAAGCCAACGACCGCGGACGAGTACACCTACTGGTCGAACTGAACGTGCGCATATGAAGCGAATCCTGCCCGGCCTGCTGATTGCGGTACTGCTGCTGGGCGGTACGCTTTACGCCAAGCGTGACTACATCGTTCTTGGTGCCGAGGCCTATATCTTTGGCTACCCGCTGGTGATCATGGACGTGACCCGCAGCAACTCGGCGTTGAGCATTGGTCCGGAAAACCAGTTGCGCCGCGTGCGACAGTTCCCGGACGCGAACTTCCACGAAGTAGTGCGGCCCAACGCCGATACGCTTTACACCAGCGGCTTCATTGATATGGCGCAGGGGCCCTGGGTGTTCGAGATGGCAGCCAACGCCCCGCGATATGAAGTGATGCCCTTCATGGATGCCTGGACCAACGTTTTTGCCGCACCTGGCACGCGTACGCTCGGTGCAGCTGGCGCGCGGCTGCTGCTGGTGGCGCCGCACTGGCAGGGTTCGGTTCCTGCCGGATTGACCCTGGTACGCGCGCCAACGCAAATGGTCTGGTTGATCGGGCGCACACAGACCAATGGTGTTGCTGACTACCCGCTGGTGCACCGTTTGCAGGACGGCATCAAACTGCGCAGCCTGAGCGACTGGCAGGCCGACCCCAAGGCGGCCGAGAAGATCTCCACCGGGTGGCAGCCTGCGCCCCGCAAGCCGACTCCAGCAGTCGAGCAGATGCGCTCCATGAGTGCCGAGACCTTCTTCAGCCGCTTTTCAATGCTGCTGGTGAACAATCCGCCAGCCGCCGTTGACAGCGCCATGCTGCTCAAGCTCGAACGCGTTGGTTTGAAAGCCGGCCAGCCGCCGGCTTGGAGTGTGCTGGAGCGTTGGTGCGTTGCGCTTGGGCGCTGGATCGCCGACTACAAGGTGACCAGCGAGTTAAAAAGACCGCGCGAATTGATGCGCGGCTGGCAGACGCCGCCGGCCGTGCTCGGCAATTACGGCATCGACTACAACACCCGTGCTGTCGTTGCCATGATCGGTCTCGGCGCGAACCTGCCGGCGGACGCGATCTATCCCAACACCCGCGTCGATGTCAACGGTCAGCCACTGGACGGCGGTCACCGCTACCGGTTGCATTTCAGGGCTGAGGAACTGCCGCCGGTGAACGCCTTCTGGTCGGTTACGGCTTATGGTGACGACGACTTCTTTATCGACAACCCGTTGCGGCGTTTCGCTCTGGGTGATCGTGATCCCCTGCTGTTCAATGCAGACGGATCGCTGGACCTGCTGGTGCAGGCAACGCCGCCGGATGGTGACAAGAAGCGGAACTGGCTGCCAGTCAGACGCGGGCAGCCCTTTCTTCTCAACGCTCGTCTTTACTGGCCCAAGGGACCGGCGCTCAACGGCCGATGGGGCATGCCGGCGGTGGAACGCGTAGACTGACGCGTCACGCTCACCCGTCAGTCAACCCTGAAAGAAGCCAGGCCATGCAAGCACTCAGTCCCACGGACTCCGCATTCTTGTGGATGGAAACGCGCAACCAGCCTATGCATGTGGCTGGCCTCAATATCTACTCACCGCCGGATGGCGCCAGTCCCGAATTCATAGCCTCTCTGCTGGCCGAATGGAGTCGACACCTGTCGGCGGTGGCGCCCTTCAATCTGCGCCCGGTGATGCGCATGGGACTCTGGTACTGGGAGGAGGACACAGAGTTCGAGCTGGACTATCACCTGCGTCACTTGGCCCTGCCGCAGCCCGGACGCATACGCGAACTGCTGGCCATGGTGTCGCGCCTGCACGGCAATTTGATGGACCGCAACCGCCCCTTGTGGGAGGCCTACCTGATCGAGGGCTTGCCCGGCGGTCGCTTTGCCACCTACATCAAGATTCACCATGCGCTGGTTGACGGCGTCAGTGGTGCCCGGATCATGGCCGATGGCCTGTCACGCGACGCCGAAGAAAGAAAGCCTCCAGTCTGGGCGCAGAAAATCGCCAAACATCCCACCTCCAAACGGGCATCGGCAGCACCGGGCTTGTTGACGCAACTGGCCAATGTGGCACGCGCCGGGCGCGAGATTCTCCCGGGCATCGGCAGTGGCCTGTGGGACATGCTGGGAATTGGCTCAGGTGCTGGAGCGGCGCAGGCGTTTCAGGCGCCGCCGACCCCGTTCAATGTCCAAATATCCGGTTCGCGCCGCTTTGCTTCGCAGTCCTACTCGTTGTCGCGCCTGAAGCGCATCGGCGAGGCCACTGGTGCCACCGTCAACGATGTGACGCTGGCCATCTGCGCCGGCGCATTGCGCAAATACCTGCAGACACAGGACAAATTGCCCAGGAAGCCCCTGATCGCGATGGTGCCGGTATCGCTGCATGACCAGACCGATGCTGGTGGCAACCAGGTGTCGCTGTTGCTGGCGAATCTGGCCACGCATTTGCGCGATCCGCTCAAACGTCTGGCGCGCATCGTGCAGTCCACCACCGAGGCCAAGGAGCGTCTGCGCAGCATGCCGCGCCTGCAAAAGCTGGCGCACGGCATCACCTCGATTTCACCCATGGGACCCGCCATGGTGACCGGAACTGCCAAACAGCATCCGCTTTTCAACGTCATTATTTCCAACGTTCCCGGCCCCCGCGAGACGCTGTACCTGAACGGTGCCCGGCTTGACGAGGTCTATCCGGTCTCCATCCCGACGCAGTACCTGGCGCTCAACATCACCATCAGTGGTTATGGCGACAAGCTGGGTTTTGGCTATATCGCCTGTCGCCGCTCGGTCCCGGCCTTGCAGCGCATGCTGGGCCACACCGATGAGTCAATTACGGAACTTGAGCGGGCGCTGGCGCAACGCAGCGCCCGCCAACGCGTCAGCAGCCAACCAAAAGAGAAGCCCGTTTCTCAAAGTAAGCGACCGCCCCGTTCCTGAAAATACCGGTTCCGGCCATTCGCGGATCATCTCGTCAGTAGGCTTCAACGTAAATCCTGCTCGCGCGGGCGCGTTCAAGGATGGCCTTGCAATCAGCCACCATGGCCGCAGAGCCGCAAAGGTAGAAGTCTGTTGTTGCGGGATCGAACGTCAACCCACCAAGAGCGTCCGAGACGCGTCCCCGGAAGCTTGCCGCTGGCCCGGACTCGCGGCTGATGCAGACAAGGGTCTTGGGTATGAAGCCCTGGTAGTGGTGGCTGATATCGTCAGCCTGCGTCTTGCATCCAAAAAGCAACTCGGCTGTTTCAAGCGTTGCGTCGCGTCGGAGCTGCTCGAACATTGGCAGAAAAGGCGCCAGCCCGGTGCCGGTGGCAACGAAGACCTTGCGCTGCCCGTTTCTGTGCAGCGTGTAATGGCCCAGCGGTAGTTCGATTTCAGTGCGCCCACCCACCTCTACCGTGTTCACATAATCCGAGCCGTGCCCGCCCGTGCGGTTACTGATGAGGAAGCTGAGCAAAGGCCCCTGTGCGGCTGCAATCGAGTAGTCGCGCCATTCGTAATCCGCCACTCTGAGTCGCGCGAACTGTCCGGGAAAGAAGTGCACGTCCTCTTCCAGCTGAAGCTCCAGCTTCCAGATCGATGCCGTCAGTGCCACCTTTGAAACAAGGGTTGCGCGCTTCTTCTGCTCTGGTAGCGCCGTGGGTGTAGCGTTCCTGTTGGCCCGCTGGAGTGCCGACACAATGCGGGCGAATCCCTTTCGTCCAAGTGCCTGGGCTGCAGCACCAACGCCGCCCATCATTGCGCCAACGATGCCGGGGCAACCCGCATCTGAACCCGACAGGTACAGACCTGCCACCGGCGTTCTGGGGCCAAGCGGCGGTGCTTTGAATCGGGCCGGACTCGCCGGTAGCCCATAGAAACGGCCGCTGGGGTGCGAGGTGTAATGCTCCATGGTCAGGGGTGTGGCCAGTTCCCGATAGATCACCAGCGCCGTCAGGCCGGGCACGGCTGTCTCGGCCAACTTGAGCAGACCATTACTGATGCGATCCTTCAACTCCGAGTAGTCACGACCCCGGTTGCCCTTGGGTTGCTCGCGCCACGCCTCAAACTCCCGGTAGTCAACCAGCGAAACGATCTCGGCGGTATGAAATTTCTCGTCCCCCGACTTTGCCGAAGGAAACGAGAGATAAATGTGGCGCGGCTGCCCCTGAATAATCCCGCTGCCCTGCGCTGCAACCGACTCATGGTCGGTCGTGGTGTTGATCCAGTAATTCTCGCCCTGAATGCCCAGGGTGGAAATCGGGGCCTTCAATCGAAGGTACAGCGTGACGGCCGATGAGCCGCCTTCGAGCTGCTTGACCAACTGTCGCACACTGGCCGTTCGGGCGCCAAGGTCGCCATCGCAGCCAAGCAGCTTTTCGAAGGTCAAAGGGGCACCGACGTTGGAGATGATGATGGGTGCCTGGTAACTAACGTCCACAGGCGCGACACCCCGGGTGTCCAGAGCCCGGACGCCGGTGGCCCTTCCGTCCCTCGTGATGATCGAAGTAACTTCCTGGCAGACCAGGACAGAACCCCCCGCCTGCTCGATGCCCCGCTCGAAGGTTCGGGCTATGCGCCCGCTGCCCCCTTCAGGGAACCAGGCGCCGTAGCGGTAATGGGCCACGATCTGGGCGTGCATGGCAAAGGCGCTTTGAGATGGCGGCAGTCCGTAGTCACCCCACTGACTTGCAAGCAGCGCGCGCAGCATCGGAGAGCGAAAGTTTGAATTGAGGTAATCCGCTGTTGTTTGAACGGCCTTGCTGCGCGTCAACATCTGGTACTGGCGTATCAGAAAACTTAGGGGGCGCGGCATGAAGGCCTGCAGGAAGCTCAGACCGCTCCAGCGCTGCACGGCACGAACATCAAGGAAATAGCGGCGGATGGCCGATGCTTCCTCTGGAAACCGGGCAACGACGCGCTCCTCGTAGGTCCGGGGATCCGAGGGCACCGAGAAATCAAGCCCTGGATAGATAAAACGCTCGAACTCATGCGGCATGCGTATCCAGCGCAACTGCCCGAGCGAGAGGTAATCGAAGAAGGCGCGCATGCGTGAGCCTTCGTTCATCCCGCCCACGTAATGCAGTCCGACATCCCAGGAGGCACCGTCACGCCGGAATACGTGGGATTGCCCGCCAGGCTCCGAGTGCTTTTCCAGCACCAGCACCTTCATGCCAGCAACGCCCGCCAGAAGACCGGCCGCCGTCAGGCCACCAACGCCCGACCCGATCACGATTGCATCCCAGTTCGATTCCATGCGTCAGCCCTCTGCGGTTGGAATATAAATGTCGTTTACTTCGCAAACTATACACGCGCCATTGTTGCTTTGTAAATCCCGTGCTAATATAAACAGCGTATACACAAGGACGGAAATTCATGTCAACTGTCGCATCCAGTCTGTCGCTGGCCCATTTTTATCAGGAATGGCCCATGCGCAAAGTGTTTCGGATCTCGCGCGAAGCGCAGGACAGGTCGCCAGCGCACGTGGTGCACATCTCTGATGGGCAGCATATCGGGCGTGGCGAGTGTGGTGAATTGCACCACTACGGCGAAACCCGTCAAAGCATTGAAGCGACTTTCGATGCCATGCGCCAGCGTCTGGCCGAGTGTGGCACGCCGGAGTTGCTCAATGCCGCATTTGCGGCCGGCTCGGCCCGCAACGCAGTGGACTGCGCCTTGTGGGATCTGGCCTGCAAGCAATCCGGGAAATCGATCTGGCAGCTGACCGGCCTGCAGCAGAAGCCCCGGCTCGAGATCGACTTCACGATCGGCATCGACGAGGTGGCGGACATGTGCCGGACAGCATCTTCCCTGGTGGCCTCAGGCTACCGGGAACTCAAGATCAAGGTGAATGCCGATGCGGCGGTGCAGACCGTCAGCGCGATCGCTGCTGCTGCGCCGGGTGTGCACTTGCTGGTTGATGCCAACGAAGCCTGGACGCTGGCTCAGCTCAAGGAAGTGGCGGAGCCTCTGCGCCAACTCAATGTGGTGATGATCGAGCAGCCTCTGCATCGCCGGGATGACCATCAGCTGGAGGGTTTTGACAGCCCCATCCCCCTGTATGCCGACGAGAGCTTTGCCACCAGTGCCGATCTGGAGCGCCTGAGCAAGCGTTACGATGGTGTGAACATCAAGCTCGACAAATGTGGTGGCCTGACCGAGGCCTTGAGGATCGTGCGCGGCGCGAGAGAGCGGGGTCTGGGTGTGATGATTGGATGTGCTGGCGCCACGTCGCTTGGTCTGGCGCCTGCGTACGTGGTGGGCACGCTCTGCGACTTTCGCGATCTTGACAGCGCTGGCCTGCATTTTGACGATCGCAGTGCGGGCATGGTCTACACCGGTGGCGACATTGAGTCCTTCACGTCCAATCTCTGGGGTTGAGGGTCAGAAGATGAGCGCCAACTCCGCATCAATCCCGACACCGGGTGAAGACAGGTCCGCTCAGCCGGATGGCCGGTTGGCACGCTGGCAATTGCTGCTGTTCGCGTTCCCGTCGGCGCCGCACGCCTTCGTGGTGATGCCGATGCTGGTGGTTTTGCCGAGCTTCTACGCCGCCAACACTGCCGTCACGCTGGCGCAGATCGCTGCCATTGCCACCTTGAGCCGCATTCTGGACGCTCTGGCCGACCCCATCGTCGGCTTTCTGTCGGACCTGACGCGCTCGCGATTGGGCCCACGCAAACCCTGGATGCTGGCGGTGGCGTTGATCTGTCCGGTTGCGATCTTCTTTCTGTTCCAGCCACCCAAGGAAGCCACGGTTCTCTATTTCAGTGCCTGGTCTTTTGCGCTCTATATCGGTATTGCCATGTTCGAAATTCCGCGTAGCGCCTGGGCGGCCGAACTGACGCGCGACTATGCGGAGCGTTCCCGGGTGTCCATCTTCGTCGCTGTCTCCAATGTCACGGGCAGTCTGGTCTTCTGGGTCCTCCCACTGGCGCTGTGGAAGTTCACAGGGACCACGGCCATCACCGGCACGGCCATCACCGCCATTGCCTGGCTTTACGCCATTCTGATGCCAGCCAGCCTGCTGCTCGGCGTGGCTTTGGTGCCAACCGGCATTCCGCAAATTCAGGCGGCGGGTCAGTCGGCCTGGCGAGCGGTGGTGAAGTCGGTGCGTAGTTGCCGTCCACTATGGAACTATCTGCTGACGATTAGTTTCTGGGGACTGGGACAGGGAGCATTCCTGTCGATGACTTACATCTTCTTCACGGACTACATGAAACTCGGCGACAAATTCCCCATCATGATGATCGCCTTCTTTGTGGTGCAGTTGGCGGCGATGCCGGTCTGGTCACGACTGCTCAAACGCATGGACCGCCATCGTGCATGGGCGTGGAGCCTGGCCGTTGATTCATTGGCACGCCTGGCTGTGCTGGCGCTGCCGATCGGCCCCGAGGCCTTCTACCCGGGCCTGCTGATTGTTCTGGTGACGGCATTTTTCAATGCGCCCGCCAACTTCCTGCCGCCGGCAATTCTGGGCGATGTGGTGGACTACAACACACTCAAGACCGGAACCAACAAGGCGGCCAACTTCTTTGCCCTGAACAACTTGCTGATCAAGGTCACGATGGCACTGGGCAGTGGTGCGGCGTTTGCTCTGCTGGCGGCGACAAATTACCAGGTGGGCGGCGCCAACACATCGCTGGCGCAGTTGGGACTTCTCGCGGGCTATCTGGGCATCCCGACCAGCATGCACCTCATTTCGGCCTGGTTGGCCTGGAGATTTCCGCTGACGCGCCAACGGCATGAAGTCGTGCGACGCCGTCTTGAACGTTTCGAGGTGCGCAGGACGCGCGATCTGGCGCCCGCTTAAGTAGAGCGCACCCAAACGCAAGTTTCCGACCCAGGCAAGGACATAACAAGTTAGAGGCAAGCATGAACAATCCAAAATTGGCACTTCAAATGGAAAACAGCGGGGGTCTGCAGTTTCCCGACTTGCAATCCCGCTCGGCACAGCTTTTTGCACGTGCCTGCGCTGTGCTGCCCGGCGGCAACACGCGCCACTCGGTTTACTTTCCCCCCTATCCGATTTATGCGGTGCGCGGACAGGGGTGTCGTGTCTGGGATGCCGATGGCGTGGAGCGCATCGACATGATGAACAACTACTCGTCGTTGATTCATGGCCACTCGCACCCAGCCGTTGTGCGGGCCATCGCTCAACAGGCGAGCCGGCTTACTTCGATCGCTCTGCCAACCGAGCCGGAAATCGAACTCGCGGAGTTGCTGGTGACGCGACTCGAGGCCGTCGAGCAGGTTCGGTTCTGCAATTCCGGCACCGAGGCGGTTCTGTTTGCCATCAAGGCGGCGCGCGCCTATATGGGGCGGCCCCTGATAGCCAAGATCGAGGGTGCCTACCACGGTTCCGGCGAAACCGCTGCCGTCAGCACCTCGCCGACGCCAGTGGATTGGGGCGATGCGAACTGTCCGGCGAGTGTGCAGGACAAGGGATCTGCCAGCGGTGTTGCGCAGGATGTCATCGTGATTCCCATGAACGATGTTGAAAACGGGCGCCGAATCCTGCGCGAGCACGGTCCCAGACTCGCAGGTGCGCTGATCGACCCGCTGGTCAAGAATCTGGGCTTCAAGCCAGTGACGTCCGCCTTCTTGAGCATGGTCCGGGAAGAGCTCGATCGCTGTGGCGGCCTGCTGATTTTCGACGAGGTCTACAGTCTGCGTCTGGGCTTTCATGGCGCGCATCACGAGCTTGGCATGCGCCCCGACCTCCTTGCCCTTGGAAAAATCATAGGCGGCGGCTTGCCGATTGGCGCCATCGGTGGGCGAAAGGACATCCTGACAGAGCTGTTTGATCCACAGAAAGGTGCCAAGCTCAACCACGCCGGCACCTTCAATGCCAACCCCTTGACGATGGCGGCCGGTCTGGCTGCCATGACCCATTTCGATGAGGCTGCGTTCAACCGGCTCTCCGGCCTGGGTCAACGTTTGCGCGACGGTCTGCAGGAAGCTTTGAAGCTGAGCGGTCGGCCTGGCATTGTGACCGGTACGACCTCTTTAACGGGGCTGTTCCTGGTCGACAGACCGATCGAGAACTGGCGAGATCTGGTCGGCATGATTGCCGCCAATCCATCGGTGATGAAGAAGTCGGAGTTGCTGTTTCACCACCTGTTGAACAAGGGCATCATCATCGGCGCCCAGGGCTTCTTCGTGTTGTCCACTGCAATCACCGAAGCCGAAGTTGATCACGCGATCGACGCCGTGCTGTCGGGTCTGAAATCACTGCCGACCTGACATCATGACAACAGCCAAAAAACCACGTGGCCGCGAACTTGGCCTGCCTTTTCCCGGCAAGACCGGACCACTCAACGCCATCACCGATGTGCCCGGTGTTCTGGTCGGGTACACCACGCTTGACGGAACCACAGCCGACGGAAAAATCATCAAGACCGGCGTCACGGCCTTGCTGCCGCGCGGGCACATCAATGAGCCGCAACCGGTCTGGGCCGGCCTGCACCGGTTCAACGGCAAT
This sequence comes from uncultured beta proteobacterium, assembly GCA_903875275.1. Lineage (GTDB taxonomy): Bacteria > Pseudomonadota > Gammaproteobacteria > Burkholderiales > Burkholderiaceae_C > Rhodoferax. Next base: position 9,581 of record CAIQVX010000278.1, read on the forward strand.
GGCGAGATGACTGGCACCCACTGGATCGAGGACGCTGGCTACTTCTTCGGTCCGATTCTCATCACCAACACGCACAGCGTTGGCATGGTGCACCATGCAGCGGTGCGCTGGATGATCACGCAGTACGCTCAGGCCTGGGCCGAACGGCCGATGTGGGCTATGCCCGTCGTGGCAGAAACCTACGACGGCGAATTCAGTGACATCGATGGCCTGCACGTGACCGAGGCACACGCCCTGGCCGCATTGAATGGTGCCAAGGCCGGTCCGGTGGCGGAGGGCAACGTCGGTGGCGGCAATGGCATGCGCTGCTACAAGTTCAAGGGTGGCACCGGTACCTCTTCGCGCGCCATCGAGGTTGATGGCAAACCGTACACCGTGGCGGCCCTGGTTCAAAGCAACCACGGTGTGCGCGAGGTCTTCACGGTACTGGGCGTGCCCGTTGGCAAGCACATGCCGCTGCTTGCCGGGCAGGCCAAGGAACTGGGCTCCATCATCATCATCATCGCCACGGATGCACCCATGCTGCCGCATCAGCTGCGCCGTCTGGCGCGGCGCGCAGCGATTGGCTTTGGACGCAATGGCACTTTTGGCGGCAATTCCTCGGGTGACATCTTCCTCGCCTTCAGCACTGCCAACGCCAAGCCGCTGCCGCAGTTTTCGCCTTCGCACCTGAGTATGGAACACCTCAATGACGGTGCCTGCGATGCGGTCTATCTGGGTGCGGTCGAAAGCACCGAAGAAGCCGTCATCAATTCAATGCTGGCGGCACAGGACACACCCGCCTACCGCAAGGGCAGCGCAACCTGCAAAGCGATCGATCACACTGAGCTGATGCGCATCATGGCGCTTTACGGACGGGGACCCGCCGCCTAGCCGGGTCGCCTAAAGACGCTCCAGCGCGCGTTCCAAACGCGCAATGCCGTCTGCCAATCTGTCCTCGCTGGCAGCGAAACACCAGCGGATGAAGCCCTCACCTTCCGGGCCAAAGGCAACACCGGGTGCCAGTCCAAGATCGAATTCGGATGCCAGACGTTTGCAAAAATCCAGGCTGTCGGTCACGCCCTGAACCCGGAAGAAGGCATACATCGCGCCTGGGGGGGCCACGGCCGTCACACGTGGCAAGGCGTTCAGTCCTGCAATCAGGAAATCCCGGCTCTGCTTCAAGCGTGAGACAAAGCTCGCCACGGCGGGTTCACCCTGCGTTACCGCCAACACGCCAGCCCTTTGTACAAACGCTGGCGCGCAACTGGTGTTGAACTCAATCAGTTTGGCCAAATCCGGCATCAAGGCTTGAGGTGCCTGAACCCAGCCCAGGCGCCAGCCCGTCATCTGCCAGGATTTGGAAAAGGTGTTGACGCTGAGCAGACGGTCGTCCGACTCTGCGAGGTCCTGAAAGCCCGGCGCGACGGCGACACCGGGCTGACCCTCAAAGTAGAGACGCTCATACGCGTCGTCCGCCAGAATCCAGATGCCCCGGTTGCGGCAGTGCGCCAGGACCACTTGCTGCTGCTCGCGTGGCATGGACCAACCCGTGGGGTTGTTTGGTGAATTGATCATCAGCAAACGCGTGTCGTGCGTCAAGGCATCGAGCAGGCGCTCAAGATCGAGGTTCCACCCGGTGCTTCCAAAATTGAGTGCCACGGTGCAGACCTGGGCGCCAAGAATCTTTGGACCTTCAACCAGATTTGGCCAGAGTGGCGTGACCGCGACCACGCGGTCGCCAGGGGATAACAAGCACTGCTGCACCAGTGCCAGCCCGCTCATTGCGGAATTGGTCACAGCGATGTTCTCAGTCAGGCAAGGCCGGTGCAGTCGCGAAACGTATTGGGCAATTGCTTCCCGCAGAGAAGGGAGTCCCAGATTCTGGGTGTAGAAAGTCTCTCCGGCCTGAAGGCTGGCGACGCCAGCGTTGCAGATCAGATCGGGTGTCACACTGTCGGGTTCCCCGAACCAGAAGGCCAGCAAACCGGCACGTCCCATCCCGGCGTTGGCGACTTCGCGAATCTTCGAGGCCGCCAGTGCGCGGACGGCGGGTCGGGCAAGCGTCTCAGTCCGGCTCATGCTGCGCGCCGAGCACGCAGAATCTCAGTGTCCCCATCAAAGGCTGCAATTTCCAGGGCCCGGCCATCGTCACCGAAAGCCACCGTACTTTCATAGGGGCTGTAGCGGTTGAAGAGCCGTCCTTCAGCATCCATCAGCACCGGCAGGGGAGGCGCCCGCATGCCTTCGATGTAACTGAACAACTGGCCATTCACCTCGGTGACATCGAGGAAAGGTGCATCCACGCCAGACACCACGGTATACCGGCCCACCAGCCGCTGCCGCGCGGCGGCGTCCGGTGACTGGATCACCTTGGGGGCACGCAGGAAACCGGGCCAGTGGCAGACTTCGGCGATTGTGTTGAGCACTTCCCAGTAAAACATGGCGCCTGAGACCGCATTGGTCAGCACCGCTGCGCCCTTGCCACTTTCCAGGTAGCAGGTCGTCTCACACTGGTAGCCCTCGTTCGAGCCGCCATGGGCAATCCGCATCGAAGCGCCGTGGCCCAGCACGCGCCAACCCATCGCAAAGTCTCCGTCACCCCGGGCATCGATCATCGCGCGCGCAGTTGCGAGTGACATCAGTGGGGTCTTGCGGCCAATATAGGCATTGCGGCAAGCCGCCATGAAGCGGGAAAAATCCGGGGCCGACACATAGACGCCACCCGCTGCGGCCTGCGGGCAGACGGGCCATTTGTCGCTGAGCATGTTGCCGCCATCGTCGTGACCGGCTGCCGCGCGCGCGGTGATTCCCGCCGGCAACGGATCTTCAAAAGTCGCTGACCTCATGCCCAGCGGCTCGAAGATCATCTCCCGTGCAAGCTGTGCAAAGGGCCGGCCGGTAAGTTCCTCCAGCAGCAACTGCACCACCGTGTAGCCACCGCCAGAGTAGCGGATCGAACCCCCGGGCGTCTTGTCCACGGTGACAGGTGGTGTCAGGGACGGCGCGCGTCCGTAAAGGGTGTCAAGTACGCTTGGTTTGGGCACACCCGGCGGAAATCCGCCAAATCCATGCACCGTGGTACCAGCGCGATGCGACAGGAGGTGGCGCAAGGTGACCGGTTTTTCCCGTGTGAATTCGTTGTCGGGTACACGCCAGGCGTTGAGGTAGTGATTCACGTCCACATCGAGATCGAGCAGGCCACGCTCGACCTGTTGCATGACAAGTGTTGCCGTCAAGGGCTTGCTGATGGAGGCGCCAGCAAAAACCGTGTCGGCTTCAACCGGTCGCTCGGAACCAGCTTCCAGGCGGCCGAAGCCGCCGCTCCATGCGAGCTCGCCGTCTTCCAGCACCGCCACGCCAACGCCAGGGCAGCCGTACTGGGTCAAACGCTCGTCGATCCGGCCACGCGTTTGCTCGCCAGCGATCAGGACGATCGGCAACAAACCGTCCCGCAGTGCCTGCTCAACCTGCAACATCAGTACTGGTGCGTCAGCTGGATACCAAAACGCCGACCGATGTTGGTGCCAACAGCGCCATTGGTAAAGCGGAACAGGGTCACCTGCTGGTCGGTGGCGTTGTGGATGAAGGCCGTCAACTGGGTCTTCTTGGAGAAATTGAGTCCGGCGTTCAGGTCAATCTTCGTGAGCGCTTCCATCGGTATTTCCGAGTGGTCGCCGATGCCGCCGCCGATCTCGCGCCGCACGGCGATCGCGCCGAAGAACTCGGTCGAACTGGTAACGGCTTGCTTGAAATCGAGTTTGGCGTTAATTGTCCAGGGCCGAACACCGGAGAGTTCTCGTCCCGTCACGTCAAACGCACTGGCCGTTCCGGCATTGATCATGCCTTGCGTGTACTTTGCATCCAGATAGCCCACGCTGAAAGAGGCACCAAGCGACTTACTCAGGCGTGCCATCGATTCCAGTTCGAAGCCGTTGGTGGTCGCGCTGCCCACGTTGGACAGGTAGGTGAAGCCGAATTTGGTGTCGGTCGGATCGTCCTGTTGAACCGTGAGGTCCTTCTGGTTCATCCGGAAGACCGTGAAATTCAAACCAGCGCGCCCTTCCAGAAAGCGCATCTTGACGCCGGCCTCGAAGTTCTCGGCGGACTCCTGACCATAGGGAATGAAGGCCGCATTGGTCACCGAAGTGTTGTAGCCGCCCGGCCGGTAACCGGTGCTGTAGATGGCGTACATATTGGTGTCCGGATTGAACTTGTACTCCATGCCCACCGATGGCGACAGGAAGCTGTAGGTGTTCTCCTGGTTCAGTGTGAACGTTGGTACGACGCTGGTAAACAGCATGCTCGCCACCGGGTGGCTCGATGCATCAATGCCCTGGCTCCAATTCAGGCTTTCCTTGTCCTGTGAGTAACGCAGTGTGGCGGTTACGGCGAGCTTTTTGTCCAACTCGTAGCGAAGGTCGCCGAACGCCGAGATTGAATTGACCCCATTGGACGAACCCGGATTGGGAATACCAGCCGAGCCGCCGATGACACCCAGATTGGGAACGCCAATGAACCCGATCTTTGCACTGTCCAGTGTGGTTGCAAAAGCCTGATCAATACCGAAGGTTTCCTTGAAATAGGAAATACCACTGCGCCAGGTCAGCGGCCTGTTCTGTGGTGACTCCCAGAGCGCCTCAGCGTAGTACTGCCGGATCGCTTCCTTGCGATTCAGGATCTGTTTCAGGACCAGCGGGCCAGAACTCAGTGCCAGCGCGGTCATGTCCTGGTCCTGGATGCCGGTGAGCTTGTAGTCGCGTGCCGATGCCAGCAGCGTCAGCGTGCCCGAGGGTGCGGTGTAGGTCATTTTTCCGGCGGCATAGACCTGCTCGATGTCATTGCGATTGGGCGTGTCGCGCTGGATGGTTCCGGGGGTCTCTGAGGGTGACATCACAGCCGGAAACGGTCCAATGCCACCATTGCCCACCCCGTTCGGGGCGTAAGCGCGAAGCGAGGGGCCGCTGGCTTTCTGGTATTCAAAGGTGCCAAGAAGGCTGACGGCGGAGGACACATTCGCGGCAGCGCTGAAGCGCAGACCCTTGTCGCTGCTGCGGTCGAGTTCCTCGTTCAGGGTGGTGTTGTAGTACTCGCCACGGTTCTGATTGATGGCCCAGACCGTGGTGCGGGTAGCTACATTGTCATTGACCGGTGTCGTGAGGGCGCCCTCAAAACGTGTGCGCCCCATGTTTTCAAGACTGATGGTGGCATAGCCGCGACGCTCATCGCCCGGTGTCGGCATGGCGTAAATGATGTTGGCTGCACCGCCGACGGCATCGCGACCATAAAGACCGCCCTGCGGGCCGCGTACCACTTCAAAGCGGCTGACGTCGACCTGCGAGCCCAGATTGACACGATGGCCCCCGGCGAAGATGCCGTTGCGGTACATGCCGAAATTGGCCTCGGCGCCCACATCGGCCTGGCGCATGCCCCGAATGCTGATGTAAGTGTCGAAGCCCTTGGGGTTTTCCGTCATGTTGGCGTTCGGCACCATACCGATAATCCCCTGGATGTCGGTGATGCCTGCGGCCTGAAGGTCGGCTCCAGAGATCGCCGTCATCGCGGCTGGTACATCGAACTGGGTTTCAAGGCGTCGGCGCGCGGTTACCTGAACCGTGCCAAGCGTTGATCCGTCATTGGCCGCAGCCACACTGGAGGGGGCGTTTGTGGCTTGCGCAAGGACGCTTTGCATCGGACACAGCAGGCATACCGCGGTGGCAATCGGTGTCAGGCAAAGCCGGTTGAAAGGCAGTCGAGTTTTCATGATATCTCCAGTTTGAGGGCCGTTTGATCAAGAGGTGCTTATTAAATGCCAATGTACACAGCGAATATATAAGAGACACTGTTTTATATCAACAGTGTTCATATAAATACTTCTAAGTACTTTCCCTTAGCGTGTGGTGCTATTTCAACAACTTTGCCGCGCCCGGGCGGTTTTGCGGCAAAGCCCTGTCCCTACGCAAAGGCCGTGCCATGTCTTGCGCAAATATTTCCCTTGTATACATTCGAAATGCACGACTTTCGTGCATCATCAAGGCGCCGGTCAGGGCCGCCTGTGCACTGATTGGTGCGCGTCACGGCCGGTCTTGAGCAGGCGACGCTTGACGCAAGGCAAAGTCCGGAAAGGTCCACGGTGCGGTCTGCTCAGAGATGCGCGCCAGGCGCAGCAGGATGTCTTCGCGGTGCCTGCGCGCGACAATCTGCAGTCCGACCGGCAAGCCGTCGGCAGTAATCCCGGCCGGGATCGAGATCGCAGGATTCCAGCACACATTGATGAGCGCACCAAAAGGCTCGGCACCGCTTTCGCTGGCATCGCGGCCATCAATTACGGTCGGAATCAGGGCATCGGCGGTGTAGGGCCGGCAGGCGGTGGCAGGCGTCATGAGCAGGTCCACCTGACCAAAGAGCTCTGCCATTTGCTGCTCCAGGCGATGGAGCTGCTTCCAGGAGGCGTCGACATCGATGTCCTTGCGATTGGCACGCATCAGCTCGACCAGATGCTGCACTGGACGCGATAGCTGGTCGAAACCATGAGGCAGGATGCCCTGTTTCGTCCAGTCTGCTTCCAGGTTGCTGAGCATGACAACAGCCCAGTGCCGGTACGGATTGACAGGTGTAAAGCTCTGGCGGCTCGGGACCAGTCGGGCCGCCGACATCAAACGTTCAGCCGCGCCACGGGCGATCGCCTCCACTTCGGGATCGACCACAGCATAGCCCAGGTCGCCTGACCAGAGTGCGCGCAAACCGCCAACCTCAAGTGTCTCCATCAGGCTCTCGTAACGCTGACCAAAGGCCGGCAGCGACTGACGGTCGCCATCGTGCGGGCCGGCTGCCACATCGAGGTGGCGCGCGCAGTCCGCCACGGTGCGTGTCAGAGCGCCCATCGCGGTGAAATTGGAAAATCCGTCCTGCTTCGGGATGCGACCGTGACTTGGCATCAGACCCACCAGACCGGTGAAGGCCGCCGGTTCACGGATGGATCCTCCCGCGTCGCTGCCCGTAGCCAGCGGTACCATGCCGCCCGCCACCGCAGCGGCAGAACCGCCGCTGCTGCCGCCCGGTGTCATGGCCGGGTTCCATGGATTGCGTGTCACGCCCCACAGTCGGGAGGCACAGGCCGAGTCCATGCCGAATTCGGACATGGCTGTCATCCCGACGGGAATGGCGTCGGCTGCCCGGAGTCTGGCCACATGGTGCGTATCGTTCTCGCACAGCGGGCTGTCGCGCAGGAACCAGCTGCCCTGCGTCACACGAAAGCCCTTGCAGGCCTCCAGGTCCTTGACGCCGATCGGAACACCAGCCAGCGCGCCGACGCTTTCGCCACGGGCCAACCGTGCGTCTATGGCCTGTGCCGCCTGCTCGGCGGCCTGCTGGTTCAGCTGCACAAAAGCGTTCAAAGGGCCATTGAGCGTCTGGATGCGGGTGAATGCCTCGCTGACACTCTGGAGAGCGCTCAGCTCACCACGACGCACCATCTCAGCGGTTTCTACAGCAGATCTCATGGCTTTCACTCCCAAATCAGGTTGACGCTCCGCTTCATGCCAGGTCCGCAAAGGTCCATGGGCTTTCCAGTTCAGCGATTCGCGCCAATCGCAGCAGGATGTCGTCTCGGTGCCGGCGCGCCACAATCTGCAGGCCAACGGGCAGACCACTTGAAGTGAGCCCGGCTGGAATGGAGATCGCCGGATTCCAGCAAATGTTGGCGAGCATGCCGAAGGGCTGGGCGCCTCCATTGCTGGTGTCGCGACCGTCGATCAGTGCCGGCACCGGCGAGTCTGCACCATAGGGCGGGCAGGCGGTGGCGGGTGTCATGAGCAGGTCAACCTGACCGAACAGGCCGGCGACTTGCTGTTCGAGAATGTGCAACTGTTTCCAGGAGGCGTCCAGGTCGATTTCATGTCGATGCGTCCGCATCAGTTCGAGCAGCCGCTGCACCGGCTCGGACAGTTGATCGAACCCGCCCGGAAGAATGCCCTGACGCGTCCAGTCGGCTTCGAGATTGCTCATCATCACAATGCCCCAATGCTGGTACGGGCAAATGGGTGAGAACGGGACCGTGCTTCGAACCAGGCCGGCAGATCGGATCAAGCGCTCTGCCGCAGCTCTGGCAATCGTCTCGACTTCGGGATCAACCACGGCGTATCCCAAATTACCCGACCAGAGGGCCCGCAGGCCGCGGACATCAAGCGTCTCGATCAGGTTTTCGTAACGATCGCCAAAGGCAGGCAGCGATTGCCGATCCCCATCATGCGGGCCGGCCGCCACGTCCAGATGGCGCGCGCAGTCAGCCACAGTGCGCGTCAAGGCGCCCAGCGCGGCGAAATTGGCAAACCCGTCCTGTCTTGGTATGCGGCCATGGCTGGGCTTCAGGCCAACCAGGCCGGTGAAGGCAGCGGGCTCCCGGATCGAGCCGCCGCCATCGGTTCCAGTGGCCAGCGGTACCATGCCGGCGGCCACCGCTGCGGATGACCCGCCGCTGCTGCCGCCAGGGGTCAAGGCGTGGTTCCATGGGTTACGGGTGATACCCCACAGCCGCGACCATGACGCTCCGTCCATACCGAACTCTGACATGGCTGTCATTCCGACGGGAATGGCATCGGCAGCGCGCAGCCGGGCAATATGGTGCCAATCGCTCTCGCAGATCGGGCTGTTGCGCAGGAACCAGCTGGCCTGCATCACGCGAAAGCCCTTGCAGTCCTCCATGTCCTTGACGCCAATAGGTACACCGGCCAGCGGGCCCACTGCTTCGCCGCGCTCGACCCGCGCATCAATGGCCTGAGCTGCTCGTTCTGCGGACGCCTGGTCCAGTTGCACAAAGGCGTTCAGCGGTCCATTGAGGCGCTCGATGCGCTGGAATGCCTCACGCACACTTTGCAGTGCTGTGAGTTCGCCACGGCGCACCATGTCGGCGGTTGCGACTGCTGATCTGATCATTGGCATTTCCTTGGGTAAACCGTCATGGCAGGCGATTGCATTTCATCCGTTGAGCAAACGCTGGACCACACCGCGCAAGCCATTGGAGATGCCAGGGGTGTCCAGCATGCGCTGCATCTCAAAGCGCATGAGTTCCTGGCGCGCGCGGCCGTGCCGCTGCCACTGACTCAGCTGAGGTGTCAGCCAGGTTCCGCCTGAGCGGCCCATGCGGTCACTCATCAACAGCAGGTCAGCCAGCCAGGCGTAGCCACGACCGCTGGTGTCATGAAACGTGAACCGGTTTTGCCGGAAGAAGCCGCCAAAGAACGCCATCACCAGGGTCAGGTTGTTCATGTCAAACGCCGGATGCGCCTGCAGCGCCATGATGCGGTCCAAAGCGCCTGGCGATCGACACAGCGCCTGCGCCGAAAACCACTTGCTGACGACCGTGGGTTGGTCCTTCCAGCGTTCATAAAACGCTGCCAGTGCCTGGTCGCGTTGAGGGCAGTCAAAATCGACCAGGCAGGTCAGCGCGTCAAAGCGCTCCGTCATGGTCGCTCCATGAACGACACGCTCGAGGCAGAGCTCTGCCACATCCGTGTCGCAGCTTGCCGCCAGCAGATCGAGGCTGACAAGGGCCAGACGACGACGCCCCATACCGGCCACGTTCATCAGATCGCGGTCGCTGTCGCATTGTTCCAGCACCGCCGCAAGCAGTTGCGGCTTCAAATGCCGCCCAAGGGCGGCGCGAACAGCGTTGCGTGCCATCGCATGTCCGTCAACATCAATCAGCGCCAGGCCTTCACTGAGTACCGGCTCGTCGGGCACGCGCAACAACTCGGCTGTCAGTAGCCGGTTGGCAGGCGAGCCGACCAACAATCCGGCAAAGGTGTTGATCAGGCTCTGCGGCACCCCCATTTCCTGTCCGGCGTGGTGCGCGCCAGCGAGCGCGCGGATCGTGGTGACGAAGACGCCCTGGGCAGCATTCCATCTTGCATAGGCGTCTGTGGCCTGTGTCAGCACCAGCAGTTGCTCATCCGGGCTCAGAAACGTCGCCATCGTGACCGGCGCAGAGAATCCCTCCAGCAAGGACGGGACTGTGTTCGCGGCCACATTCTCAAAGACAAACGCTTGGCTCGCCTGCGTCAGTTCCAACAGTGTTTCGCCCCTGACCGTCGGACCCGGGTTCTGCGAGCCTGCTTGCTGCACCAGACTGAGCCGGATCGGCACATGCAGCGGCGCTGACGGGGTGTCAGGTTCGTCCTCTGGCATGCACTGTGAAAGGCTCAGGGTCAGCCTGGCGCTGCGTGCGTCATAACTGCGATCTACCGATATCCGGGGTCGCCCGGCACGCGCATACCAGCGCCGGAACTGCGTCAGGTCGCGACCACTGGATCGCTCCATCGCGGCCACAAAGTCGTCGGTTGTCACCGCCTGCCCGTCGTGCGTCCTCAAATAGTCACGCACGCCGGCCGTGAAGCGCTCTTCACCGAGCAAGGTCTGAAGCATGCGAATGACTTCGGCGCCCTTCTCGTAGACCGTGGCGGTATAGAACTGATCGACCTCGGCATAGACTTCAGGCCGGATCGGATGACGCGCCGGTCCGTCGTCCTCGGGAAACTGGTTGCGCAGCAGCGTGCGCACGGTGTCGATGCGGTAGACCCCGGCGCCCAGCAGGTCGTCGATGTAGGTCTGGTCCCGAAAACGCGTCAGACCCTCCTTCAGACTCAGCTGGAACCAGTCGCGGCAGGTCACGCGGTTGCCGGTCCAATTGTGAAAATACTCGTGGGCGATGATGCGCTCTATGGTCAGTGCCTCTTCATCCGTGGTGATCTGCGGGTCGGCAACGATGCCGGACAGGTCGAACAGGTTCAGCCCCTTGTTTTCCTGTGCCCCCGGGAAGCCGGCCAGAGCCACCACCTGGTAGTCGTCGACGTCGCATTCCAGGCCATAGCGCGTCTCGTCCCAGCGCATGGACCGTTTCAGGGCGCCCATCGCAAAGGCGCACTGGGCGACGAAGCGCTCTGGCGCGTACATCGCGATGCGAACCTCGCGTCCCGAACCGGTGGTGTAGCGGTCCGCCAGACAACCCAGCTTGCCGGCCACGACCGCGAAAATGTACGAAGGCTTGGGGTGGGGGTCGTCCCAGATCACCTCATGGCGACCCTCCGGCAGTTCCCTGTCGCCACAGCGGTTCCCATTGGACAGCAACACCGGGTAGCGGCTGCGGTCTGCCACCAGAGTGACGCGGTAGCGGCTCAGCACATCCGGGCGGTCCGGGAAATAGGTCACGCGCGACAAGCCCTCGGGCTCCATGTGCGTGACCAGTGTGCCGTCGAGCTCGAACAGACCTTTGCCTGTGTGATTCTTGCGCGGCGCCAGCTCAGTGACCACCTCGATCTCAAACCGGTCGGGCACGGTGGTCACGCAAAGTCCAAGAGCGTCGACCTGGTACTGCGTGGCCGCGAGTTCGACCTTGTCAATCCTGAGCGCGCGCAGCTTCAGTGAGCGACCCATCAACTTCAGGGCCGCATCCGACGGCGCCTGCGGGCAACGACTGATTCGCAAGCGACTCGTCACCAGCGTGCAGTGCGCATCCAGTTCAAACCGAAGTTCAACCTTGTCGACGGTGAATGGCCAGGGGTGATAGTCCTGGCGGTGTTTCAGTTCAACGGCAGCAGCCACACTTCCCTGCTGCGGGGCCCCAGCTTCTTTCATGTACCTGTCCTCATTGGCTGGCACCGGCCAGTTGCGAGCGCAGCAATTTCTTGTCGATCTTGCCCAAAGTCACACGCGGCAAGTCGGAGACGATGAACACCTCTCGCGGCCGTTTGAAGTCAGCCAGTTGCTTCTCGCAGGCTGCCGTGATGCGATCAAGCATACCTTCGGTTGGCCCCATGGGAATCACGTAGGCCACTGCCACCTCGTCGAGCATGGGGTCGGGCTTGCCGACGACAGCCACCTCGATGATTCCCCCCGCGCTCATGATGGCGCGCTCGATCTCGGCGGCGCCGACGTTCTCCATGCCGATACGCAGCATGTCCTTGAGGCGATCGTCATAGCGAATGTGACCATCGGCAAAGGGCGTGACGCGGTCGCCGGTGGCGAACCAGCCCTGCGCATCAAAGCAAGCCGCTGTAGCTTCTGGCGCATGAAGGTACTCGAGAAACATCGACAGGCCGGCCACGCCCCGGATCCAGAGCTGTCCACTCTCGGCGAAGGCGACATCGGAGCCATCCTCACGGCGCACCGCAATCTCGTAGCCCGGCGCCACCAAACCCATGCTCATTTCGCGCCCTGGCAGTCCGGGGTTCGAGATGATGGGCAAGCCGATGGTCTCGGTCATGCCAAACCAGCCGATGCAGGGAAGACCAAACACCTGGGTCACGATGCCAGGGTTGACCGCGCCCAGCCCCCAACGCCTGAGGGCCAGTCCTTTGGGCATGGGTGCACCCAGCAGTGCCTTCAGCGCAAACGGCATCTGAACGCCCCAGGTACAGCGATGCTCGGCCTGGCAACTCCAGTAGCGGCTGGCGGAGAAGCGCGGCTGAAGTACCAGCGTGCCACCGACCCAGAGTGTGGCCAGATGCGAGTAACAGATGGCATTGGTGTGGTACAGCGGCAGGCAGGCGTGACCAATGTCGCTGGCGTCCAGACCGATACCGACGGCGTTGGTGCGTGCGCCCCAGAGCGCATTGGCGTGTGTCCAGACCACTCCTTTGGGCCGGGCCGTAGTACCCGAGGTGTATTGCACCGAGAGCTGGCGCATGGGAACCGGCGCACGCTCATCTAGGCTGGGCAAGCCGGGGCTGAGCAGCGTCTCGAATGCAGTGGCGGCGGCGCTGCGCGCAACCTCGGGCTCAGCGCCGACGTCGTCGGCAGTCACGACGATCCTGCTGAAAGCGACGGGCAGTGCATGCACCAGCGCTTCGTAGCGTGGCTGGGTGATGGCGAGGCTGGCTCCGCTGTGCTGGGCAAAATAGGCCAGTTCGTCGGCGCTGGCCCGGGTGTTGGTGGTCACCACGACCGCGCCAGCGCGTGCGCACGCGTGCCAGACCAGGAGGAACTCGACGCAGTTGTCCATGTGCAGCAGCACGAACTGGCCTTCGGCAAGCGCCAGACTGTGTGCAAGGCGGCCAACTGCCGCGTGGAAATCGCGGTAGGTCCAGCGCTGCGCCGGTCGGTCAAAAGGCGCGAATACGACAAATTCCTTGTCCGGTGTGCTGTCCGCCCGCGCCTTCAGCAGCCATGGGACATCCTGCCCGGTGAAGGGGTGAAGCGGGCCGGGGAGCAGGGCGCGTGGTGCGGGCATGGGCAGACCTCTGTTCAGTTGTTTGACACTCTTGCTTTGGCTGCCTCAGCAAGGCAGCGCAAAGCCAATATATACAAAGTTCATATTTTGGTTGACGCCAATGGTCATGTCAAGCTGTTCCAATGGCTCAATATGAACAGTGTTGACACTGCGTCCATTCTGCCCTACATTGGGTCTCCGCATCTAAGTTGGTAACGCAACGGCCAATTTGGCGACTGGCACCCAATTGCAAAGGCACTGCATGAACCCAACCGTGGCAAGGCGAACCGTCAGCAGGAC
>CAIQVX010000279.1 GCA_903875275.1 uncultured beta proteobacterium
CACCTGCCAGCGCCTTGTACTCGCCGTAGCGACCGATCTCGATACCGAGGTCGAGGTAGAAAGGACGCGTCAGTACCTCCTGCGCAAACGTGATGCGCTTGTTGTAGACATCGTCGTACCAGCGCCACTCGTAGCGGTCGCGGTACTTTCTGCCGATCGGCAGCAGCGGGTAGATCGCGTACTCCGGGTGGTTGTGCAGATCGATGATGCCGGGATAGATGGCGCCCTTGCTGTCGATCACCGGTGCGTCCCTGGCCGCATCGGGCAGCGCCTCACCGGACCGCGCAATCGCCATGATCTTGCCGCCAGTGAGCCAGACCCGGGCGTTGGGCAGCACGTCACCGGCGTCGTTCATGGTCACCACTTTGCCGACCAGCACCAGACCGGAGTCGGCATTCCATGGCGTCTGCGCGCCAGCCGGTGAAATCAGGATGGTGCTGGCCGACAGGAGGCTGGCAAAAGCAAGGCTGGCAGCGCGCATGGTGTTTCCCGATTTTCAGCAAAGACGGAGGATGCGCAGATCATAGCCTTGCCTAAGGACTTCGGCGGTATCGCCAAAGGTGGCGCAGTCGCGGGACACGGCCTGGATGAGGGTTCATTTGACGCATTGCTTGACTTTGGCCAGAACATCCACCAAAGACGTATTGCCGATATTCCAGGCAAACTTTTTTCCATCGATCTGGACCGATATCACCTTCTTTATACGCAGGACAGTCTTTAGCTGCTGAGTGTCGATATCAGCCCAGCTGCGACTGCCATCGGACTTGGCAGGGAATGACAGGTCATAACCCACATCCCCCGGAGGATCCATGTACATAATCAGAGTATCGCTTTTCTTTGTGCCGGGGACACTGACGATGGTTTTTCCATCATAGGTATAGGAAATGCGTAGCATGCCATTCCCCTTTCCCATGCTCGCTGCACATCGCGTGTAATCGTTACCCTCGTAAATACGGATGATTTCAAAAGGGCCGACGTTCCCAAACTTCTGATTTGTGTTCGCCAGTGACTCGGTGCCAGTGAGGCTTGCCGCGCAGGCAAGCAAAGGGCCGAGTATGGCAACAGTTCCAGTGCAAGGACGGTTCACAGTTGTTCTCCAGAGGTGATGGTTGGGTCAATGCCAAGCGACCGTCGATTGGCAGGCGCACAGCATAGTCAAAATTGTCGATTCATGCTTGTCAAGCCGGGCTTTGAGGCTTTCTGGCGCGGCACCGCTACCGGAAGAAATGGAACAGTCCCCAGATCAGGACTGCCAGCTGAACAAAATTGACCGCCATGCCAGCGATATGAATGCGGCGGAAATCCGTGATGGCGCTTGAGTCTTCGCTCTCGATACGAATTCGTAAGCCATCCATGTACGGGAGAATCTTCTTGCGCAGAAAGAGTGCCAGTGCAACGATCGCCAACATCGCTGCGGAAAAGGCAAGTTGGCCGACAAGCGCGAAAGCTACTGCGGGAATCGTGGCGGCGCACATCACAGCGACATAGTAGGTCTTGAAGAAGCCACGAATGAAGCGCGAATCCATGGGGGTGTCGTGCTTGAGAATCAGCAGCGGCAGCGAGCCCATAAAGAAATAGCCCATGCACAGGAGCAATGGAATGGTTGAGAACAGCGCTGCGTTCATTGTCAGGATTCCTTCACATAAGGTTTGCCCAAGGCTTGCGGCGCAACCGCCTTGCCGATAAAGCCAGCCAGCAGCACCACGGTCAGTATGTAGGGCAGGGCCTGGATCACCTGCACCGGAACCTCGCCGATCACGGCCAACTTCACGCCCTGCAGTCGGATCGCAGCGGCGTCCAGAAAGCCGAACAGCAAGCAGGCCCACAAAGCACCCAGCGGATGCCAGCGGCCAAAGATCAGGGCGGCCAGCGCCATGAAGCCACGCCCGGCGGTCATGTTCTGCGAAAAACTGGCGTTCTGCGCCAGCACCAGGTAGCTGCCGCCCAGTCCGCACAGGATGCCGTTGAGGGTGAGCGCCGTGTAGCGCAGGCGCTGCACCGAGACCCCGGCGGCGTCCACCATCTGCGGGTTTTCGCCGACCGCGCGCAGACGCAGCCCGAAGCGGGTTCTGAAGAGCAGCCACCCAATGGCTGGCACCAGCAGCAGGGCCAGATAGACCAGTGCGTTGTGGCCGAGCAGGGCGTGGGCCAGCACCGGACCGAGCAGCGGCACGCTTTGCAGCGAGTTGGCGGCGCCGGGCCAGAGCGCAGTGATGCGCACGGCAGCAGACACAGGCGGAGTCTGTCCGCCCTGCGCGAACCAGGCGATTCCCAGTACCACCGTCATACCGGCGGCGACGATGTTCAGGGCCACGCCCGAGACCACCTGATCGCCCCGGTGACTCACGCAAGCCAGGCCGTGCAGCCACGACAGCGCGGTGGCAGCCAGCATCGCCGCCAGCAGCGCCAGCGTGGTGGAGCCGTACACGGCACCTGCGGCGCCAGCGGCAAAAGCGGCAAACAGCATCTTGCCTTCCAGTCCGATGTCGACGACACCCGAGCGCTCGGACAGCAGGCCCGCCAGGGCGCAGAAAATCAGCGGCGTCGAAAGTCGCAGGGTGGACGCGATCATCTCGCCGACAAACACCTCATCCATCGGACGCTCCCGAAGGGGAAGACGCCACAGCATGGGGCCGCAGCAGGGGGGCCAGACACCAGGCCAGTGCCGGCGCAAAAACATAGGCCATGGCGCCGGAAAACAGGACGATGAAACCCTGCACCATCACCACCATGTCGCGGCTGAAGCCCGGCACTTCAAACGCTACTTCGGCACCACCCTGAAACAGGGCGCCAAACAGCAGGCTGGCCAGGATGATGCCCAGCGGATGGTTGCGCCCCATCAGCGATACCGCGATGCCAGTAAATCCGGCGCCACTGACAAATTCAAGCAGCAGCTTGCCATTGACGCCCGCAATTTCGTTCATGCCCACCAGGCCCGCCAGCGCGCCCGAGATCGCCATCGCGATGACGACCTGATGCTTCGATTTGATACCGGCGTACTCAGCGGCTCCCGGGCTGGAGCCGACCGCGCGCAGGTGGTAGCCGCCACGCGTGCGCCACAGAAACAGGTAAACGCCCAGGCAGGCCAGCAGGGCCAGAAACAGGCTCAGGTTCAGCGGTGAGCTGGGCCACTCGACACCGAGAGCCGCCAGCGCCTCGTGCATGGCCGGCAGCTTGGCGGATGCGGCAAAGGGCGCGCTCTCCACCGACATGGTGCCGGGTGGACGCAGGTGGTTCACCAGCAGGTACACCAGCACACTGCTGGCGATGAAGTTGAACATGATGGTGGTGATGACCACATGGCTTCCCCGGTAGGCCTGCAGACAAGCCGGCACGATGGCCCAGACCAGACCGAAGAAGGCGCCGCTGAGCAGCATCAGCGGCAGCATCAGCCAGGCCGGCAGCAGGGCTGACAGGTACAGCGCGGCCAGGCCGGTGCCCAGACCACCCATGATCGCCTGCCCCTCGCCGCCGATGTTGAACAGGCCGCCGTGAAAGGCCACAGCAACCGCGAGCCCGGTGAAGATGAAGGTGGTGGCGTAATACAGCGTGTAACTCAGGCCGCGCGGCGTACCCAGCGCACCCTGCACCAGCACGGTCATGACGCGCACCGGATCCTGTCCCACCAGCAGCACCACCAGGCCAGCTAGCAGCAGGGCCAGACCCAGACAGACGATGGGCAGCAGCACCAGATCGGCCCAGCGCGGCAGGCTGTAGCTGGCCTTCATTGCACACCTCCGAGCATCAGCATGCCCAGTTCGGCCTCGCTGCAATCGGCAATCGGGAGCTCGCCAGTGACAGCACCCTGGTACATCACGATCACGCGGTCGGACAGAGCCAGGATTTCATCAAGCTCGCTCGACACCAGCAATACGGCGCAGCCGGCATCTCGCAGCGCACGGAGCTGCGAGTAAATGAACTCGATGGCGCCAATGTCCACGCCGCGGGTCGGCTGACCCACCAGCAGGATTTTGGGGGCCTGACCGAGCTCGCGCGCCAGCACCAGCTTTTGCTGATTGCCACCCGAGAACTTGCTGCTCTGCAACTCCGGGGCTCTGGGACGCACATCAAAACGCTCCATGTACTCACCGGTGGCACTGCGCATGTGCTGGTGGTTCAGCCAGCCCGCATGGCCGTACTGCGGCAGACTGTCGTAGCCCAGCACGGCCGACTCCCAGGCCGCGAAATTCATGACGAGCGCGCGCGCATGCCGGTCTTCGGGCACATGGGCCAGACCGAGCTCGCGCGCGGTCCCGGGGTCAAGCCAGGCGTTGGCCTCAAAGGTTCTGTCACCGAGCTGGAGCTGGCCACTCGAAGGCCGCAGCAGACCCGAGAGCAGGTCCAGCAACTCGCTCTGACCGTTGCCGGAGACGCCGGCAACGCCGACAATTTCACCGGCGTGCAGGGAGAGGCTCAGCCCTTTCAGACGCGTGACCTGCAGCGCGTCACGCAGCAGCAGGTCGCGCGCCTGCAGCAGCACCGGCCCCGGTGCGCTCTGTGGGCCATGGCCGCGACCGATGTTGACTTTGCGACCGACCATGGCTTCGGCCAGACCTTCGATGGAAGCCTCGGCTACCGGCAAATCCTGCACCACGCGACCAGCGCGCATGACGGTGACCTGATCGCACAGGCGCATCACTTCCTTGAGCTTGTGCGTGATCAGCACAATCGTCGTGCCCTGGCTGCGCAGCGAATCGAGGACCTCGAACAGCTGCGCCGTTTCGTGAGGTGTCAGCACCGCCGTGGGCTCGTCGAGGATCAGGACTTTTGCGCCGCGGTACAGCGCTTTCAGTATTTCGAGCCGCTGCCGGTCCCCTACCGCAAGATCCGCCACCAGGCTGTCCAGATCCAGTTGCAGGCCGGTCGTCTGCATCAGGGCTTCAAGCTTGACCCGCACCGCGGCCTGCGCGCGTGCGAGCAGCCAGTGCGGTTCTGCGCCCAACATCACGTTCTCCAGTGCACTGAGTGTGTCAACCAGCATGAAGTGCTGGTGCACCATGCCAATACCCAGGGCAATGGCGTCATCGGCGTTGCGGATGTTGGCGGGCTTTCCGAAGACTTCAATCTGGCCGCTATCGGCCCGGTAGAAACCGTACAGCACCGACATCAGGGTGCTCTTGCCGGCACCGTTTTCGCCTACCAGGGCATGCACTG
This sequence comes from uncultured beta proteobacterium, assembly GCA_903875275.1. Lineage (GTDB taxonomy): Bacteria > Pseudomonadota > Gammaproteobacteria > Burkholderiales > Burkholderiaceae_C > Rhodoferax. Next base: position 5,155 of record CAIQVX010000279.1, read on the forward strand.
TCCCCGGTGCAACCTCCAGCGCGACATCGATATTGGCTCTAACGGCTCCAAAGCGTTTGTGGATGCCCCGCATGCGCACCGCTGGGGCGGGAGTGGCGCAGAGCATTCCCCGGCATCAGTACTTGCAGGCGTTGTCGGCCATGTAGTCGGCCACCTTGATCTTGCCGCTGATGATGTCGGCCTTCAGAGCGTCCACTTTCTTCTTCATGTCGGCGCTGACCAGTTTGGCGTTGTGGGCGTCCAGCGCGTAGTCAACCCCACCTTCCTTCAGGCCCAGCACGGACAGACCCGGCTTGTGTGCCATGATGACGTTGTACACCGCCACGTCCACCCGCTTGATCATGGAAGTCAGCATGGTGCCGCTCTGCAGGTGGTTCTGGTTGCTGTCGACACCGATGGCAAGTTTGCCGCCGTCCTTGGCGGCCTGGTAAACACCGGTGCCGGTGCCGCCGGCCGCAGCAAACACCACGTCGGAGCCCTTGGCAAACTGCGCTTTGGCG
>CAIQVX010000280.1 GCA_903875275.1 uncultured beta proteobacterium
GCCGACGATGAAGGCAGCAACCCAGACTCCACTCATGTAATTCAGGGTCATCGCCGTCGCCAATGGCAAATGGGCCAGAGCATAGAACCATGATCCCAGTGACAGCACACCAACCACGCTGCGCCAGGCGTGCATCATGGGGACGGGCGATCGCAGTGATGTGCCGCGCGTACGCAGCACCATCGCGATGAAGATCACACTGACGACACCGCGATAAAAGACAAGTTCAAAAGTGCTGAAACTGGCCGACGCAACCTTGACTCCCACTGCCATCGTGGCAAAAAAGAAGGAGCCCAGGATCATCCATAGTGCTTGCATGAACTCAGAGCCGGAGCTGGCAGCGATACCAGTCGTGAAAATGCTGCATGCCGTCCTCCATCGGACTCTGGTAAGGACCGACTTCGTTGTCGCCGCGTTCCATCAATGCGCGCCGACCGGCATCCATGCGCTCTCCGATTTCATCGTCTTCGATGCATGTTTCCATGTAAGCGGCCTGCTGCGCCTCCACAAACTCGCGCTCAAACGCCTGGATCTCTTCCGGGTAGTAGAACTCGACCATGTTCAGTGTCTTGTCCACGCCCCGTGGGTGCACCGTGGACACGGTCAGCACGTGGGGGTACCACTCGACCATGATGTGAGGGTAGTAGGTGAGCCATATTGCACCGTACTTGCTGGGTTCGCCCTTGCGGTAACCGCGCAGGGCGTCGTGCCAGCGTTGATAGACGGGTGTTCCCGCCCGCGCTGCTGCGGTGGCGTTTCCCACGGTCTGAACCGAGTAATGCGGCTTGAATTCCCAGCGCAGATCGTCACAGGTGACCATGCTGCCCAACCCAGGATGAAAGGGGCCGACATGGTAGTCCTCCAGGTAGACTTCAATAAATGTCTTCCAGTTGTACTTGCATTCGTGCATTTCCACGCGATCGAGTACGAAGCCGGTGAAATCCAGATCAGCCCGTGGCCCCATCCCGGCCAGATCGCCCTCGATATCGCGGCCGTTGTCTTCAAAAAGTAAGCCGTTCCACTCTCGCAGTGGATAGTTATGAAGATTCAGGCAGGGGTCGCTCGGAAAGTGCGGCGCACCGAGCAGGGCGCCCGCTGGCTGACCCTCGGTACCACTGTAGGTCCATCGGTGAAGAGGACAAACGATATTGCCGGCCGCTGCCCCTGGATGTGCCGTGTTCAGTGAACCACGACCCTGCAACATCAGTGCCTGCCGATGCCGGCAAACATTGGATACGAGTTCGATGCCCCGGCTGGTGCGAATCAGAGCGCGTCCATGCACCTCCTGGGCCAAAGTGGCGTAGTCGCCTGCGTTGGGCACACTCAGGGCGTGTCCAACGTAGCGGGGGCCGCGTTGGAAAATTGTTTCCAACTCGCGCCGGTAAAGCGCATCGTCAAAATAGCTTGAAACTGGTAGTTGGCCAGTGGCCTGCTGCAGTTGAAGACTTAAATCAGACATGGGAGACCTGACCTAAAGACTCCCCACAGGGGGATGCGCCAAGGCGCGGTACAAAGGGCACCGGCTCCGAGCCGGCGGCAAGAGTTCCGATTGTACCCGCCGGGTTAAGGGGGCTGGTGCTGCAAGGCGATTACGGACCTGATGTACGCGTTCGAAGTTGTCGCGCTCAAGCGCCTAAAATCGGCGCATTAATGTCACGGAACTTTCTGCCCTATGGCCTCTGCTGCTCGTGCCGGTGTTGTGAAGCCGGCCAGTTTTGAAACGGCGCTGGACGAAATGGAACAGTTGCTGGCCGGTATGGAGTCGGGTGCGCTGCCTTTGGAACAGTTGTTAACGCAGTACCAGCGAGGAGCCCAATTGCTGCAATTCTGTCGCGAAAGACTGGAGGCAGTGGAAGCGCAGATCAAGGTGCTGGACCAGGGGTCGCTGAAATCATGGACGAGCGATTGAAATCCAGCGCGGCACTTGATCTCGGCGAATGGATCGCTCACCGACTGGTCACCGTCGAGGCTTGCCTTGAGCGTTGGGTCAGTGTGAAGGCCCCTGCCAGCGTGGGACACGGCGCGCCAGCAGAGCTGATCGCAGCCATGCGGTACGCAGTGCTGGATGGCGGCAAACGTCTGAGGCCCCTGCTTGTGCTTGCGGCCAGCGAGGCAGCGAGGACCGAAATTCGCTGTGAGTTGGGTCGGAACGTCTACAGCGATGGTGCCTGCCCTGAAGCCGTTTTGCGAGCTGCCTGTGCGGTCGAGCTGATCCATGCCTATTCGCTGGTGCACGACGATATGCCGTGCATGGACAATGACATATTGCGACGCGGCAAACCCACGGTCCACGTGAAATTTGGTGAGGCGCAGGCCTTGTTGGCAGGCGATGCCCTGCAGGCACTCGCCTTTGAATTGCTGACACCCGACACCGGGATGCCCGAGGCACAGCAGGCGCGGTTGTGCCGCTTGTTGGCGCAGGCCGCTGGTAGCGCCGGTATGGCCGGGGGCCAGGCCATTGACCTGGCCAGTGTAGGGACCATTCTCTCTGAGAGTCAACTGCGGGAGATGCACCGCCTCAAGACCGGCGCCTTGTTGCAAGCCAGTGTGATGATGGGAGCGGCCTTCGGCGACTTGCCGCTTGAAGCTTTGAGGGCGCTTGAACAGTATGGCGCTGCGATCGGGCTGGCATTCCAGGTGGTGGATGATATTCTGGACGTGACTTCAGACTCGGTGACCCTGGGCAAGACGGCTGGCAAAGATGCGGATCAGGATAAACCTACTTACGTTTCGGTGCTCGGCCTGGAACGTTCCCGAGCCTACGCTCAGGAACTGCTGGAGCAGGCGTTAGCGGCGCTCGAGGAGAGTGGACTGTGCGAAACGAGGGCGTTGCGCGGTTTGGCCAACATGGTTGTTGACCGATCAAGCTGAAATCAAACTTGCGCAGAAAAACCAAAGCAATACCTCTGTCTTATGTCGAACACCCTGTATCCCCTGCTGAAAACCATCGATAGTCCAACCGATCTAAGGCGTTTGCCGCGTGCGCAACTAGATGTTCTGGCGGGGGAATTGAGGGCGTACCTGCTCGACAGCGTGGCGCGGACCGGCGGACATCTGAGTTCCAATCTTGGTACCGTGGAACTTACGGTCGCTTTGCATTACGTTTTCAATGCACCGAGCGATCGCATGGTCTGGGATGTTGGCCACCAAACTTACCCCCACAAGATATTGACCGGACGGCGCGAGCGCATGGACTCCCTGCGGCAGCTTGGCGGATTGAGCGGATTTCCGCAGCGCTCTGAAAGTGAGTATGACGATTTTGGAACAGCACACTCCAGCACCTCGATTTCGGCTGCGCTGGGCATGGCGCTGGCAGCCAAGATCAAGGGTGAAGATCGACACGTGATTGCCGTGATCGGGGATGGTGCGCTGACTGCCGGCATGGCTTTTGAGGCACTCAACAACGCGGGTGTTGCAGAAGCGAATTTGCTGGTGATACTGAATGACAACGATATGAGCATCAGTCCACCGGTCGGTGCGCTCAATCGCTACCTTGCCAAGCTTCTGAGCGGACAGTTTTATGCGACCGCCAAGAATGCTGGAAAGACCGTCCTCAAGGGCGCGCCACCGCTGTTTGAACTGGCCAAGCGGATTGAGGAACACGCCAAGGGGATGGTGGTACCGGCCACACTGTTTGAAAAGTTCGGTTTCAACTACATCGGCCCCATCGATGGTCACGACCTTGATTCGCTGATTCCGACGCTTGAGAACATCAAACACCTGAAGGGGCCTCAGTTTCTCCACGTCGTGACCCGCAAGGGGCAGGGCTACAAACTGGCTGAGGCTGATCCGGTGGCCTACCATGGACCAGGCAAGTTTGATCCCGCCATCGGACTGCAGCAACCAAGCACACCGCCAAAACTGACTTTCACTCAGGTCTTCGGTGAATGGTTGTGCGATATGGCAGCCCATGATGCACGGTTGGTGGGGATTACCCCTGCGATGCGTGAGGGCTCAGGCATGGTCGAGTTTGAAAAGCGGTTTCCGCAACGCTATTTCGATGTTGGAATCGCCGAGCAGCATGCTGTAACTTTTGCTGCCGGCTTGGCATGTGAAGGCCTCAAGCCCGTGGTGGCCATTTATTCGACTTTTCTGCAGCGGGCCTATGACCAGCTGATTCACGATGTGGCTCTGCAGAATCTCCCGGTGGTGTTTGCGCTTGACCGGGCGGGCCTGGTTGGCGCGGACGGGGCGACTCACGCTGGGGCCTACGACATTGCTTTCCTGCGTTGCATCCCGAACGTGAGCGTGGCCTGTCCGGCCGATGAAAACGAATGTCGTCAACTCCTGTCATCTGCATTTGAACAGGATCACCCGGTGGCGGTGCGCTATCCACGAGGATCGGGTGCCGGCGTGGCGGTCCAGTCCGGGCTCGATGCACTGCCGTTCGCCAAGGCGCAGACGAGGCGATCAGGCAGGGGGATTGCGATACTGGCCTTTGGAACACTGCTTTACCCGGCGCTCGAAGCAGCCGAAAGGCTGGGGGCCACTGTGGTCAACATGCGCTGGGTGAAACCACTCGATACCGACCTGCTGCTCCAGGTTGCGCAGGAACACGAGGCTCTGGTCACGGTGGAAGACGGGGCGTGCATGGGAGGCGCTGGCAGTGCAGTGAGTGAAGCGTTGCATGCTGCGGGCCTGGTCAAGCCATTGCTGCAACTTGGCTTTCGCGATGAGTTTATTGAACACGGTGATGTCGCCAAACTTCTGGCACTTCAGGGGCTTGACGCCACCGGGATTGAACGAGCAATCAGCAAGCGCTTCGGACCGTTGCAGGACTCATCGGGAGAAGCAGTCAAAGCGGCTGCCTGAGCCCCCTGAGTTCCAGTTTGAGCAGGGAAAACCCCCACCATCCTTCCAGGGGGAGTTTTCTACAATACCGGGTGACTTGTAGTGGGTCGTCGTCATGCCTGTTAGCATGGCGGGATATTAATCAACAACTCTAGGAGTGAAGCACATGGATCGTCGTTCCGTCATTAAAAACGCTGGCATCGCCAGTATTCTTGCAGCAGGGGCGGCGCCCGCTGTGCATGCGCAGGGTGCAAACATCCGTTGGCGTCTGGCATCGAGTTTCCCGAAATCGCTGGACACCATCTACGGCGGGGCCGAGGTTTTCGCCAAGGCTGTCAAGGCGATGTCGGGCGGAAAATTTGAGATTTCAGTGCATGCCGGTGGTGAGTTGTTGCCCCCGTTCGGCGTGGTGGACGGCGTGCAGAACGCGACTGTCGAGATGTGCCATACCGTTCCCTACTATTTCTACGGCAAGAACCCCGCTTTTGCCTTGGGTTCGGCAGTTCCGTTTGGCCTGAATGCGCGTCAGATGACGGCCTGGATGATGCATGGTAACGGCCGCAAACTGATGAATGAGTTCTACGCAACTTACAGCATGATCAGTTTCGCTGGCGGCAACACTGGCACCCAGATGGGTGGCTGGTTCCGCAAGGAGATCAAGTCGATCGCAGATTTCAAGGGCATGAAGATGCGTCTGGGTGGCGGCTTGGTTGGCCAGGTTATGCAAAAGCTCGGTGCGGTGCCACAGAGCATTCCCGGTGGCGAAATCTACCAGGCGCTGGAGAAGGGAACGATCGATGCCGCGGAGTGGGTCGGTCCTTACGATGACCAGAAGCTCGGTTTCAACAAGGTCGCGCCTTTCTATTACTACCCTGGCTGGTGGGAAGGCGGTCCCGAAGTTGATTTTTTCATCAACCAGAAGGCGTTTGACGCACTGACACCTGAATACAAGGCCATTGTCGAGGCGGCATCTGCGCTTGCCAGCACAGATATGCTGGCAAAGTATGATGCTCTCAATCCGACCGCCTTGAAGCAACTTGTTGCTGCCAAGACCAAGGTGTTGCCGTTCTCGCAAGCTGTGCTGGATGCGTCGTTCAAGGCCTCAATGGAGGTGTTTGCCGAGAACGATGCCAAGAGTCCGGAATGGAAGAAGATCTACGCAGATTTGCGCACGTTTCAGCGTGATCAAGTGGCGTGGTTCAGATTTGCCGAAAGCGAATTTGATAAGTTCATGGCTAGGCAGAAGCTGTAGTCACCTGTTATTTCTGTGTCAAGAGGGCCTCGCTGTGCGAGGCCTTTTTTTTGAACAACAATAGAGGCTTGGAGGAAAATGGTTTGAATGATGCTCTGCTTTGGCTGCTGGTTCTGATTGCTGTTTTCGAAAGCGCTCTGCTGTTGTGGTTGGTGTGGCGTCGGGCGGACAGTGTGCTGGATCTGGCAGCAGACAAGCGGGCGAGCGAACGGCTTGACCGGCTGGAGCGCGAGTTGCGCCGCGAAATTGTGGAATCAGCACGCGCGGGCCGGCAGGAACTGGCGCAAAATCTGGCGACTTTTCAGCAGTCTTTGGTGCAGCAGGGGGCCGAAGGTGCGCGCACGCAGCATGTTCAGCTTGACGCCTTTGGGCAGCAGTTGAATCTGCTGCAAAAGTCCTTGTCAGACACACTGGTTCAGCAGTTGCAGGCCTTGAGCGAGGCCAATGCCAGACGCATGGGGGAAGTTCGACAGACGCTGGAGGCGCAGCTGGCACAGCTACAGACCAGCAACGCCGGCAAACTCGACGAAATGCGTGCGACCGTGGACGAGAAATTGCAGACGACCCTGCAGGCGCGTCTGGGTGAGAGCTTCAAACAGGTGGCGGACCGGCTGGAGCAGGTGCACAAGGGACTGGGCGAGATGCAGACGCTGGCAACCGGTGTGGGCGACCTCAAACACTTGCTGACCAATGTCAAGAGTCGTGGCATTTTTGGCGAGGCGCAGCTGGAATCCCTGCTCGAGCAGGTGCTGGTTGCCGACCAGTACTGCGCGCAGGTGGCGACGCGCCCAGGCAGCAAGAATGTCGTCGATTTCGCGATCAAACTGCCGGGTCGATCTGATCATGGTGAGCCCTTGTGGCTGCCGATTGACGCCAAGTTCCCGAACGAAGACTATGAGCGTTTGCTGGATGCCCAGAGCAGGGCCGACGTGGCCGGCACGGAGGCTGCTGGCAAAGCCCTTGAGACGCGTATCCGTCTGGAAGCGAAGTCCATTGCGGACAAGTATGTGGAACCCCCGCACACGACGGACTTTGCGATCCTGTTTCTGCCCACTGAAGGTCTCTACGCAGAGGTGTTGCGACGCCCCGGGCTGATGCAGGTCCTGCAGCGTGAGCACCGGATCACCCTGGCCGGGCCGACGACGCTGCTGGCCATGCTGAGTTCGCTGCAGATGGGTTTTCGCACGCTCGCCCTGGAGAAACGGTCAAGCGAGGTGTGGCAGGTCCTGGGCGCGGTGAAGACCGAATTTGGCAAATTTGGCGATGTGCTGGCCAAAGTCAAGTCGCAGACCGAGACTGTACTGAAGACGCTTGACAGCGCTGAGACGCGTAGTCGCGCCATGGGCAGGGCACTGAAAAAGGTGGAGTCCCTGCCCGAACCCCAGGTGCAAGCGCTGATTCCGATGGACAAGGATTTCGACTCGGATCCGGCGTCGGAGCAGGTGTGAGTCTTACCGCCGCGGACCGGCAGGAGCCCCGCCTGGCGCTGGCTCGCCTGATCGCGGGACACATCTGCCTGCACGCTTGCATGGCTGGCATGCGAATGGCGGCACCTCTGATGGCACTGCGGGAGGGTTTCAGTGCGTTGGCCGTCGGCTTTCTGCTGTCTCTGTTTGCGCTGACACAGGTCTTTCTGGCCTTGCCAGCGGGGCGCTTCGCCGATCGGCATGCTCTCAAACGTCCAGTGGGCCTGTGCGTGACAGTCGCGTCCGCGGGAGCTTGCCTGGCACTGCTTTTTCCTGCCTATCCTGCGCTGTGCCTGAGTGCATTAATGACTGGGGGTGCCACGGGCGTGGCTTCGATTTCGCTGCAACGTCATGTCGGGCGTGCGGCCCGGAATGCGACGGAATTGAAGAAGGTATTCAGCTGGCTCGCCATTGGACCGGCGGTGTCGAACTTTGTCGGACCATTGGCGGCCGGCTTGCTGATTGACCACAGCGGGTTTCGTGCCGCCTTCCTGTTCATGGCCCTGTTGCCTCTAATGACCTGGTATTGGGTCCGTCGCACGGTCGAATTGCCGCCCGTCGCGCCATCGCCGGGGGCTGTCTCGACCAAGACATGGGACCTGTTGCGTGTGCCTCTGATGCGTCGATTGATGCTGGTCAACTGGTTGCTGTCATCCTGTTGGGATGTGCATACCTTTGTCGTTCCTGTGCTGGGGCACGAGCGGGGATTCAGTGCCTCGCAGATTGGTGCGATTCTGGGAGCATTTGCGCTCGCTGCAACTCTGGTGCGTGTTCTCCTGCCATTTGTTGCATCCCGACTGCGGGAGTGGGTTGTTGTGAGTTGTGCGATGTTGATGACTGCAGCACTTTTTGCGATCTACCCACTCATGGTTTCAGCTTTGGCCATGGGAGCGTGTTCGGTTGTGCTGGGGCTGGCCCTGGGTTCCGTCCAGCCGATGATCATGAGTACCTTACACCAGATTACACCCGAATCACGGCACGGTGAAGCACTCGGTTTGCGTTTGATGGCCATCAATGCATCAAGTGTGCTGATGCCCTTGCTGTTCGGTACGGCTGGTGCCGTGGTCGGCGTGTCAGTAGTGTTCTGGACAGTGGGCTTGGCAGTGGGAAGTGGTGCCTGGCCAGCATGGAAACTGCGTCCGTTGAACGGTCCTGATAAAGGCCCCTGAACGGGTTCGGTTAGGTAAGACGCTGCATCTCACCCGAAAGCAGTATGCGAGTGCCTTGGTCCGTGGTTTGCAGAGTGTGAATCAGAGCGCGCGCTACCTGTGCGCCCGTGATCGCCTGGTAATTGGCTGGGATCATGGGCTTGAAAAACCTCATGGCCACGAGTGAGAGCCCCTCAGCCGGACGTGCCGCCTGAGTCAGACTGGCACGGTCACCGTCCAGCATGGAAGGTCGAGCAATGATCAGTGTTCGATAACCGAGCAGCCCCACTGCAGCCTCCATCTCACCTTTGACTCGGCTGTAAAAGATGCTTGATTCAGGACTGGCGCCCATGGAACTGACCACGCCCAACTTGCTGGCGCCTCGTGCTTTGGCGGATCGTGCCAGAGCGACAACGGCATCCAGATCGATTGCGCGAAAAGCCGGCTGGCTACCGGCAATCCGGATGGTCGTTCCCAGCGCGATGAAGACATCGTCAATCTGAGGGATGTCGGGTAGCCTCAGGGAAGCGCCCAAGTCAGTCACATGGCTGTGCAACTTGAGGTGCTGAACGGTCGGGACTCTGCGGCCGACCGCGTGAACAACCGTGTAGCGCTTATCGGCCAAAAGAGCCGCGAGAACCTCCCGGCCCACGAGGCCCGTTGCCCCCGCCACCAAAGCCACTCGTGCCCCCGCCGGAGCGGTTACCTGAACCTGCATAGGAACCTCCATTTCGGTTGCCGCCTGCATAGCCTCCACCGCGGCGTGCGCTGCGTTCTGCCATCATATCGACACTGGTGCGCATGGGATCGGGCTGACTCTGTGCGGCTCGTGCAGACGGCTGGTGGCTGGCGGAATTACCTCCAGCAGAATACCCGGTACGTCCCTGAAGTGGCCGTTGCTGACCCTGTCCGCGCATTGCAGCACCACCGGCTGGCTGGTTGCGCGGTTGGGTGCTGCGCTGGCCAGCATCGGCGCCGGCGGAGCCGCGTCGGCTGCCTGCACTGCGGCCAGTTTCACCCTGCGAAGCCTTGCCCTCACGCATTCTCTGCATCATCTCCGTACGCGCAGTTCGGGCTGCGGCCTGCATCACCTCACGGCTGGGGGGTCTTCCGGCGCCACCCCAGATGGTCTGACGCCCCATGGCGATGGGTTCCGCTTTCTCACCCGGTTCTGGCATGAATCCATCCACAATCTCGACTGGAATGGTCTGTTTTGTGAAACGCTCTATCGCCTGCATGAAACCTTCTTCGTCGAGACAGACCAGATTCACTGCCTGGCCATCGGCGCCAGCGCGACCAGTCCGTCCGATGCGGTGCACGTAGTCCTCGCTGACGTTGGGTATTTCATAGTTCACCACATGAGGAAGGTCATCGATGTCGATGCCTCGGGCAGCGATGTCGGTGGCCACCAGTGCACGGATTTCGCCACTCTTGAAACCGGCGAGCGCCTGCGTGCGTGCCATCTGGCTCTTGTTGCCGTGCAGGGCCATTGCGTTGATGCCATTCTTCACCAGGTATTCAGCGACATTGTTGGCGCCGAACTTGGTCCGGGTGAATACCAGCACCTGACTCCAGTTGTGTTGCTGAATGATGTGTGCCAGCAGAGCTTTCTTTTTGCCACGGCCGACCGGGTGAATGATCTGTGTGATGCGCTGCACGGTGGTGTTACCGGGCGTGACCTGAATACTCAAGGGACTCTTGAGCAGCGTAGCGGCAAGGTCCCGAATTTCGTCGCTGAAAGTAGCCGAGAACAGAAGACTCTGCTTTTCCCTGGGAACGACTGCCAACACCTTTTTCACGTCATGGATGAAGCCCATGTCGAGCATTCGGTCGGCCTCGTCCAACACCAGCATTTGCACCTGTCCAAGGTCTAGTACGCCTTGTTGGAGAAGGTCCAGCAGGCGTCCTGGCGTGGCCACGAGGATGTCAACACCCTTCTTGACCCGGTTGATCTGGGGTGTCATGCCGACACCGCCGAAAACGACGGTGGATGTCAGTTCCAGATACTTGCCGTAGGTTTGCACGGATTCTTCGACTTGCGCTGCAAGTTCGCGTGTCGGCGTGAGAACGAGGGCGCGGATCCCGACACCGCCAAATTTGTTTCGGGGCGCTTCGAATGCGCTGAGCTTGTGCAGCATGGGCAACACGAAAGCGGCTGTCTTGCCGGTGCCGGTCTGGGCTCCGCCAAGCAGGTCGTGACCCTCGAGCACTGCGGGAATGGCTTGTGCTTGAATGGCAGTGGGAGTTTCATAACCCTGCTCGAGCACGGCCCTGACAATGGCCGGGGCCAGATTAAGTTCTTCAAATTTCATAGTGTGGCGCCAATCCTGGGCGCTATGGCATCGGCCCGTCTCGGAGCTAGCAGCGCAGAGTCAGTCAAAGGCAGATGGGATACAAAAGTGGAACGGTGGCGCTAGGCCCCGTTCCCAGCAAGGTGCTGGCATCGTGGGCAACTGACGCTCCACGATGTTGGCATTGTCGCACGGTATGAAGAATTGTGCTTCCCGGCCAGGGATTTGGTCGGCTGCAGCGTCATATGTAAGCGCAAGGCTCCCCTTTGTAGTCATTGGAAACAATCTGTTAAAGCACTGTTCAGATAGAGGCGCAGCCAGGAGAATGGTGCGGACGATCATGAACTTGTCATCGTATGGAGAGCGTTAGATGAACAAATTCGAGTTTCGCCGCATTGGTGTTGCAAGCGATCAGACGGGTAGACGCCCGAGCCTGCACGATTGCATTGAGGCAGCACTGCCAGTGGCCGACATCCTGATACGCGACGTGCTAACAGGGCTGGCGGATGCGGGCGAGCGCACGATGCTCTACAGCACCCACTCCAGCCCTGTGCCATTGAATGCCGAGAGGGTTTGTGTGTTGTGCGATGCAGAACCCCTGGTGACGCAGGCATTCCTGGTTCAACTGAAGCTCGGTATCTACAGCAGCTCTCCAGAGGATTTTGTCGCCCGACCCGTGGCCGACCTGCGCGACCTGGAACTGCTGGATGCTGATCAGATTGACGCATGCATTGAGTTTGCACTGGCGCTGCAGGAAGTATCCCGTTGCGTTGAGGACGTGTTGCCAGCCCTGGATGCGCTTATCAGCAGCGTTTCAGGGTGGGTGACTGTGCAACCGTCCATCAATCCGCTGAAGGCCGAGGTTTTTGTTCAGGTTTTGCTCAGCTGTCTCAAGCGGTTTGTGAAGGATACGGACACGCGAGCAGCACTGCTTATTCCGGCGGCCGGGCTGCTCGGCGTGAGTTTGCGGCAGTTCTATCTTGAAATGGGTGACTGGTTGAGATCGTTCGGCATCGAGCCTGCCTGGCCGGTGGGAGGTGGCCTTGGCGGGGAGGGTTACGGTGGCGGAAAAATGCGCGGCGGTTCAGTCAGCCGAACAATGGCCACACTGGGCAGGTTTCGAAAGTTGCTAGGGGGGGAAGGGCAGGCCAATGGGAGCCACGCGGCGGAGTACGACTTTATGCCTACGGTACCGTTTTCCTATTCGGCGTTGGAAGACCTGAAGTTGCTTAAACCGATGATGCAGCGGTTGGCCGAGCGAGAAAGCCAGCTGACCCAGACTGAGGTAAAGCAGCAGCAGCCCGCGGCAGTGCTAACCGAGAATGCCACAGTCAGGTCTTTGAGCCAGCAACTCGGTGAGGAAGTGGTCCGACTGCAACTTGACAAGATAGCGCAGGATCAGACCTTGCTGCCTGCAGTGCGCGACTTCGTGAGCGAACTCGAACCGGCGCTGCTGGGTATTGCTGCTTCCGACCCACGGTATTTCAGCGATTGCCGGCATCCAGCGCGGCAACTTCTGGACTGGCTTGTGGATCAGGGCAGAGTCATGGGATCGAAAGAAACAACTGGCATGCCGCAATTCCTCAGCTCTGTCGCCACTGCAGCGGCCGCTTTGGCCGGGCCGCAGGCAGATGCGACGCAGTTTGCAAGTGTCCTGGGAAAGCTTCGAACCGATTGGATGCATTGTCCTGGGACACAGGGTTATGCGCCGGATTCGGACCCATTCGATTGGGAGATCAATCCGCCGGAACTGATTGCACGTAACGGCAGGAATGCCAGCGCCTCGCGGCTTTCCGATTCGTTTCCGCCATGAAGTGACGCGGTGGGCCGGCGCGATGGGTCGATAATGCTGGCTTTACATTCTGTGACCCCACACCCGTCCAATGGCTCAATACGTATTTTCCATGAATCGCCTCGGCAAGATCATTCCGCCGAAACGATTCATTCTCAAAGACATCTCCCTTAGTTTTTTTCCCGGCGCCAAGATTGGTGTGCTGGGAACGAACGGATCCGGGAAATCGACGCTCCTGAAGATCATGGCGGGTGTTGACAAGGAGTTTGAAGGCGAAGCGATTCCGATGCCGGGGCTGAATATTGGCTATCTGCCCCAGGAGCCACAGTTGGACCCGACGCAGACGGTGCGCGAGAGCGTCGAAGCCGGCATGGGCGACGTTTTTGCAGCCAAGACGCGTCTTGAAGAGATTTACGCCGCCTATGGTGCAGAGGACGCAGATTTTGACGCACTGGCCGAGGAGCAGGCCAAGATGGAGGCCATCATTGGCAGCGCTGGTACCGATTCCGAGCATCAGTTGGAAATCGCGGCGGACGCGTTGCGTTTGCCACCCTGGGACGCACAGATTGGCGTCTTGTCTGGTGGCGAAAAGCGCCGAGTCGCCCTGTGCCGCCTGCTGCTGTCCAAACCGGACATGCTGCTGCTTGATGAGCCCACCAACCACCTTGACGCAGAGTCTGTGGATTGGCTCGAACAGTTCCTGTTGCGCTATCCCGGTACGGTGGTTGCGATTACGCATGATCGCTACTTTCTGGACAACGCAGCCGAGTGGATTCTGGAACTTGATCGCGGTGCGGGCATGCCCTACAAGGGCAATTACAGTGCCTGGCTGGAGCAGAAGCAGGAGCGTCTGGCGCAGGAGCAAAAGGGCGAGGAGTCTCGTGCCAAGGCGCTGAAGAAGGAACTGGAGTGGTCGCGACAAAACCCGAAAGCGCGTCAGGCCAAGAGCAAGGCCCGATTGGCCCGTTTTGAGGAACTGTCGGATTTCGAATACCAGAAACGCAACGAGACGAACGAGATCTTCATCCCGGTAGCCGAGCGCCTGGGCAATGAAGTGATCGAATTTGTCAACGTCAGCAAATCCTTTGGTGACAGGTTACTCATTGACAACCTGAGCTTCAAGGTGCCGGCAGGCGCCATCGTGGGCATCATTGGTCCCAATGGCGCCGGCAAATCGACGCTGTTCCGGATGATTGCAGGTCAGCAAAAGCCCGATAGCGGCGACGTCAAGGTCGGTGCTACCGTGAAGATGGCTTTTGTGGACCAGAGCCGGGACAACCTGGCCAACGAGAAGACGGTCTGGGAAGACGTTTCCGGCGGGCTCGATATCCTGAATGTGGGCAAGTTCCAGATGGCCAGTCGCGCCTATTGCGGCCGGTTCAACTTCAACGGCGCCGATCAACAAAAGCGCGTTGGTTTGCTGTCTGGCGGCGAGCGCGGGCGCCTGCACCTGGCCAAGACGCTGATTGCCGGGGGCAATGTGCTGATGCTGGACGAGCCGTCGAATGATCTGGATGTGGAAACCCTGCGTGCGTTGGAAGACGCTTTGCTCGAATTTGCCGGATCCATCATGGTGATCAGCCATGACCGCTGGTTCCTGGACCGCATAGCTACCCATATTCTGGCGTGTGAGGGCGACAGTCAGTGGACTTTCTTTGACGGCAACTATCAGGAATACGAAGCCGACAAGCGCAAACGCCTGGGCGAGGAGGGTGCCAAACCCAAACGCATGCGATTCAAGGCGCTGAAGTAGATACCTGGAGCAGGTCGGCGGCGGCCGGCCAGTGGAATCCGGCGATCGAGAGGCTGCTCGCGGCCATGGCGGCACGGACGACGGCCATTGCCGTAACTTCCGCAGCCATAGCGCTCAGCAGAACCATTCCAGCAGTTTTGCCGGCTTTGCCGGTTCCCAGGGCAAACAGGGTGTCACCATCTGACTGCGTGTGGACCGGATTGATGCTGCGGGCCAGTCCGTCGTGGGCCACCAGAGCCAGGCGGTGCGCCTGAGCCTTGGTCAGCACGGCGTCGGTCGCGATCACGCCGATTGTTGTGTTCGTACCTGCAAGCACAGTCTGGGGTGTAACACCAGACATGAGTGCGCGACGTGTATCCACCATCATCGAGCCGTCGCTGGTTCGCGCTCCAGCGAGCACCCTTCCCGTGGACGGATCGATGATGTCGCCCAGAGCATTGCAGGCAATGAGGGCGCCGACAGTAATTCCGTTGACGCTGATGGATGCTGTGCCAATACCGCCCCGCATGGCGCGCTGAAGTCCGAAGATCTTGCCCACGAGGGCCCCGCTACCGGCACCCACATTGCCCTCTTGTGGCGGCTTGCGGCTGGCAGCGACGCAGGCGGCATAACCAGCCCGTGCGTCGGGTCGGATACGCGGGTTGCCGACAGGCAGGTCAAAGAGGACGGCTGCAGGAACGATGGGTACCAGACCAAAGCCAACCGCCAGACCAATACCGTTTTCCTCAAGCCACTGCATCACACCGCCGGCCGCGTCGAGTCCCCACGCACTTCCGCCGGCGAGAACAATGGCGTGCACACGGTCCACCAGGTTGGCTGGATGCAGCAGGTCTGTCTCCCTGGTGCCGGGTGCCGCGCCTCGGACGTCAACTCCGGCCACCGAACCTTCCGGCGTGATGATCACCGTGCAGCCGGTTGGGCGACGGTCGTCGGTATGGTGGCCAACCGTCAGTCCCAGAACGTCAGTGATCGAACTGGCAGGCCCCGCAGGATTGTTCATGAACACTCCTCCTTTGAATGCCAGCCTAATGTCCCAGGATCTTGGACAGAAAGTCCTTGCTGCGCTCGTTCTGCGGGTTGTTGAAAAAGTCGTTCGGATTGTTCTGTTCGACGATTTGTCCCTGGTCCATGAAGATGACGCGATCTGCCACCGCCTTGGCAAAACCCATTTCGTGCGTCACGCACAGCATGGTGATGCCCTGGCTTGCCATTTCCACCATCACGTCGAGTACTTCCTTGATCATTTCCGGATCAAGGGCAGACGTGGGTTCGTCAAACAGCATGATCTTGGGCTTCAGGCACAGCGCACGCGCAATGGCCACACGCTGCTGTTGGCCGCCCGAAAGTTGCAGTGGGTATTTGCCAGCCTGTTCCGCGATGCGCACACGCTGCAACTGGATCATGGCTTTTTCTTCAGCGTCCTTTTTGGGCATTTTGCCGACCCACATCGGGGACAGCGTCAAATTCTCAAGAACAGTGAGATGAGGGAACAGATTGAATTGCTGAAATACCATGCCGACCTTCTTGCGGATGTCATCAATCACCTTGACATCGTCAGTCACCTCGGCGCCATCGACGAAAAGGCGTCCCTCCTGGTGCTCCTCAAGCCGGTTGATACAGCGGATCAGGGTCGACTTCCCGGAACCTGATGGGCCGCAGATGACAATGCGCTCGCCCTGGGCGACGCTGAGATCAATGTCGCGCAGGACATGAAAGTTGTTGCCGTACCACTTGTTGAGTTTCTCGAATTTGATGATGGGTTCTGACATGATGACTTCCGGAATGAGTGCTCGTTGAATCGAATCTGGTGACCAGCTATGGCTCAGCGTTGGGTTCCGCGGTTAACCTGCTTCTCGATCCAGAGGCTGTAGCGCGACATGGAAAAGCAGAAAATGAAATAAATCATGGCAATGAAAAGATAACCCTCGATCCGGAAGGGCCTCCAGTTGGCGTCGGAATTCATGGCCATGCCCATGGCCCCCGTCAACTCATAAAGACTGACAATGGCCACCAGTGACGTGTCCTTGAAAGTGGAAATGAAGTTGTTCATGATCCCGGGGACAACCATCGCCAGCGCCTGCGGCAGAACAATTTTTCGTTGGGTCTGCCAGTACGACAGGCCCAAGGTCGCCGCCGCCTCGATCTGGCCTTTTGGAATTGCCTGAAGCCCCCCCCGAATGACCTCCGCCATGTAAGCAGCAGCGAAGAGAGTGATGCCCGCCAGAACCCGAACCAATACATCGATCGAAAACCCCTGAGGCATCAACAGCGGAAACATGAAGGAAGCCATGAACAGGACCGAGATCAGCGGCACACCGCGAATGAGTTCGACGTAAATCGTGCACAAACTGCGGATGGCTGGCATGCCTGAGCGGCGTCCAAGTGCAATGAAAAGTGCCAGAGGGAAGGCCATTGTCATGCTCAGCGACGCCAGCAGGATCGTCAGAGGAAGCCCGCTCCAGAGGTCGGTGTCAACCTGCGACAAGCCCAACATGCCACCGCGCATCAGCACAAAGTAGAACGCCAGACCGGCGGCCCAGACACCTCCCAGCCACGGCTTCCAACAGGCGCGCATACAGCTTGCAATGATCAGTGTCAGCAACAGCGCGGTACATATCAGAGCGCGCCAGTGTTCGTCAAACGGGTAGCGACCGAAAATGATGAAGCGAAATTTCTCGCGAACGACACCCCAGCATGCACCGCTCGCAGCGTGACATACAGCATGGTCGGGAACCCAGACAGCATTGATGACAGCCCATTGAAACAGTGGCGGCAGGATAGCCAGCAGTACGGCACCGATGGCAGCCGTCCCCAACGCGGTTTTCCAGTCATTGAACAGGTTGATCCGGCACCAGGCCAGCCATCCGGCTGTTGCGATGGGGGCGGTTCGGGCACTGACAGATTGAAACGTTTGCACACTCATGATTTGGTCCTCAACGTTCTTTGATGGCGGCGTGCGCGTTGTACCAATTCATGAGTACCGAAGTAAACAGGGATGTACTCAGATAGACCAGCATGATGATGGCGATGCACTCCACCGCTCGTCCGGTCTGATTGATAGCCGTGTTCGCGATAGACACGACATCGGGGTATCCGATAGCGACCGCGAGTGAGGAATTCTTGGTGAGATTCAGGAACTGATTGGTCATTGGCGGAATGATCACACGAAGGGCTTGCGGCAGCATCACCAGGCGCATCGTCTGGCCGCGGCTCAGACCGAGGGCACTGGCCGCCTCCGCCTGGCCGGTTGCAACCGCCTGAATGCCGCTTCGTACGACCTCCGCGACGAAGGCAGCCGTATAAATGGTCAGTCCCAGCAGCATCGAGAGGAACTCCGGCGTCAGCGATCCGCCGTGTTCGACCGCAAACTCCCCCTGCATCGGCTTCTCAAGGGCTGTTGGTGCGCCACCGAGAAGCCAGCCTGCCAAGCCGGATGCCAGGACAATGGCAAGGGGTATCAGGAACATGCTCTTTGGCTGCCCAGTCAGCTCAAACTTGCGACGAGCATATCGGCGGTAGGCCCAGGCTGCGATCAACCCGGCGCTCATGCCGATGGCTGCCCATGCGTGGCCGCTGGCCCATACCGGGATCGGAAAGTTGAGCCCGCCCTTACTGAGAAATACAGGTCCCACAATCCACGGCTGGTTGGCTGCCGGGAGAACTTCAGTAAACATCAGGTACCACATCAGCAATTGCAGCAGGACGGGTATGTTGCGAAAGAATTCGACGTAGGCCACGCATAGACCACGGACCAACGCGTTTCGTGAAAAGCGTCCAACACCGATCAGCGTTCCCAGAATCGTGGTCAAAAGGATACCAACCACTGCAACTCTCAGAGTGTTGACCATGCCGACCAGATAGGCGCGCCAGTACGGTTCACCTGAATCAAAGCTGAACAGGCTTTCACCAATGTCAAAGCCGGCTGAACCTGAAAGGAAGTCGAAACCACTCTGAATTCCGCGAGCACGCATATTGGTCGCGGTATTGTTCGCAAGGTACAGGACCGTGATTCCGATCACAGCCACTGCGACGATCTGGTAAACCAGGGCCCGGAACGCCTGGCTGCGCCACGACCAGGTTTTCTTTGGCGGGGTGTGTGAGGTGGCGGACATGGGTGTTCTTCAGATGATTGGCAATACGTGTTAAATGGAAAAGGGCAGCGCAAGAGGATGCATCTGCCCTTCCGGATTGGACAGGATCATGGCCCGGCCACCACCCTGTTCAGTGCAGTCTATCGGATGGGCGGAGCGTACTGTATGCCACCCTTGTTCCACTGGTTGTTCAATCCGCGCGGCAGCTGCAATGCTGACTTGGGGCCGACGTTGCGCTCGAAGATCTCGCCGTAGTTGCCGGTTGCCTTGACGGCGCGGGCCAGCCACTCCTTGTCCAGACCGAGCAGTTTTCCTGTGTCTTCCGTCGTCCCGAGAATCCGTCCCACAACCGGATCCTTGCTGTTCACCTTGAGATCGTCAACGTTGGCCGAGGTCACGCCGTATTCCTCGGCTTCCAGCAGGCCGTAAATAACCCATTTGACGATCGCTGCCCACTCGTCGTCGCCACGACGCACCAGCGGTCCCAGAGGCTCCTTCGAAATCAGTTCAGGCAATATGAGGTGGTCAGCCGGATTCTTGGCCGACTTGTTGCGAACAGAAGCAAGCCCGGAGGCGTCCGTGGTATAGGCGACACAACGGCCCGAAAAGTAGGCACCTTCAACAGCGTCAAGCTTTTCGAATACAACCGGTTTGACGTTCAGGCCGTTGGCCTTGGAAAAATCGGTCAGATTCTTTTCTGTCGTGGTTCCGGACTGGACACAGACGGTCTGCCCTTTCAACTGCTTGGCACTCTTGATCTTGCTCTTGACCGGGACCATAAAGCCCTGGCCGTCATAGTAAGTGACGGCTGTCTGGCTCAGTCCCAGAGACGCATCCCGGGTCAAAGTGAATGTGGTGTTGCGGGACAGCACGTCGATTTCACCGGACTGCAGCGCGGTAAACCGCGCCTGCGCCACCAGCGGCACATACTTGACCTTTTCGCTGTCACCCAGCGTGGCAGCGGCAACAGCGCGGCACACGTCCACGTCAATGCCGGCCCATTTTCCGCCGGAGTCGGCCGCACTGAAGCCGGCCAGACCCGTATGCACGCCGCAGATCACCTGACCGCGTGCCTTGATGCCATCGAGCGTCTTGCCGGCGTGTGCCGGAGCCGCCATCACGGCACCCATGGCAGCCACCAAGGCGACAATCGTCTTTAAGTTACTCAAATGCATTTACGTTACTCCAGTTAATAAATTGGTTTCAAATTTTGACGGACAGGCCAATGCTGAGAGTCATGCCCGGGACCTACTTTAGCAGCACCCCTGCGCACGGCCATCGGGGTTTACTCTTGCCGGTCCGACACAAACCCGTCAGCAACGCCATCGCGGATGATAATGCCTTGTCTGATCAAGCAGGATTTGTGCCATTCGTGCGAGGGCCAGCAATCCCGCAAGGCCATACCGGTGTGCTTGGGACTGGTGCAATTTCCTGTCGATCTGCACAGGCATGGTGCGGTGAAGAATTCTTGTCAATAGTGCCGGAGGAAAATCAATGACCGTGTTAACAGCATCTGCGCCAGAGGGCGTCGGACTGTGCCCCGCGCGCACGCGACGGCTTGTAGATGTGTTTCAGTCGGAGGTCGCGCAGCGGCGACTTGCGGGGGCTGTCATGCTGATTGCCAGACGCGGCCAACTCGCGCTGTTTGAGAGCATTGGAGCCCTGGATCCTGCCACAAAGGCGCCGATGATGCGGGACTCCATATTCCGCATCTACTCGATGACAAAACCGATTGTCTCGGTGGCCGTGATGATGCTGGTCGAAAAGGGTAGGCTGAGGCTGAGTGACCCGGTCGCCATGTACCTTCCCGAGTATTCCCATCAGAAAATCGCACGGTCGGAGGCCGGCACAAATCATTTGGAACCAGTGCAAAAAATGGCGACGGTGCAGGATCTGCTACGCCACACGGCAGGCCTGACGTATGAATTCATGGGGAGTCATGCTGTTCAGCGTCAGTATGCGCAAAGTCGAATTGGCTTGCGCCTTCGCAATAACACTGAATTCTCCCAACAACTGGCGTCCTTGCCGTTGATGTTCGAGCCAGGCACAGCATGGGAATACGGTCGCGCCACCGATGTGCTGGGGCGCCTGATTGAAGTTCTTGCTGAGCAACGGCTCGGTGTTTTCTTGCAGGAAAGTATTTTTGGACCCTTGGGTATGACCGACACTGGTTTTTCTGTCCCGCCACAGGACCATGGTCGAATTGCCGAGCCCTTTGCGCGTGATCCTGATGGTGCATTGCAGATGCGCCTGATTGACCTGCGTGAGCAGCCCGCCATGGAGTCAGGCGGGGGTGGCTTGGCCTCCACGGCCATGGACTACGCGCGATTTCTACAGTGTCTGTTGAATAGGGGGGAACTCGGCGGTGTGCGTCTGCTGGGCTCAAGGACGGTCGCGTTCATGACATCGGACCATCTGGGAGACATCCCGGTGAACAGTGGTGCCTCGCGCGAACTGCTTCCTGTCGGGTACGGTTTCGGTTTGGGATTTGCCGTTCGCAAAGTGGCGGGTGTGTCGTCCGAACCTGGCTCTATCGGAGACTATTACTGGGGAGGCATGGCTGGCACGACGTGTTTCGTCGACCCTGTGGAAGACCTTGTCGCTTGCCTGATGCTGCAAGCTCCCAATCAGCGGGAGTATTACCGCAAGCTTTTCAGAAATCTGGTCTATTCGGCTCTGGCAGACTGACCTGCCCCGACACGCCTGTGAACGCGTTGGGGCAGGACAGGCTCAAAGGTTGTCGGTGAAACTGCGCAGTTTGTCGGAGCGCGAAGGGTGCTTTAGTTTGCGCAAGGCTTTGGCTTCAATCTGGCGGATGCGCTCGCGCGTCACGTCGAACTGTTTGCCAACTTCTTCCAGTGTGTGATCACTGGTCATTTCAATACCGAAGCGCATGCGTAGCACCTTGGCTTCGCGCGGCGTCAGGCTGTCCAGAATGTCTTTGACGACATCGCGCAACCCGGCCTGCATTGCTGCTTCCATTGGTGCCGTGTTGGCGCTGTCTTCTATGAAGTCACCCAAGTGGGAATCATCGTCATCACCGATCGGCGTTTCCATCGAGATGGGTTCCTTGGCGATCTTCATGATCTTGCGAATCTTGTCTTCCGGGATTTCCATCCGTTCAGCCAGTACGCTCGCATCGGGCTCGAAACCAAATTCCTGCAAATGCTGGCGACTGATGCGATTCATCTTGTTGATGGTCTCGATCATGTGCACCGGAATTCGGATCGTGCGTGCCTGATCAGCGATGGAGCGCGTGATGGCTTGGCGAATCCACCACGTCGCATAAGTGGAGAATTTGTAGCCGCGTCGATATTCGAACTTGTCGACTGCCTTCATCAGACCAATATTGCCTTCCTGGATGAGGTCCAGAAATTGCAGGCCACGGTTTGTGTACTTCTTGGCAATGGAAATGACCAGGCGCAAATTCGCCTCGATCATTTCCTTCTTGGCTGCTCGTGAGGAGGATTCACCCTCGTTCATGCGTTTGTTGATGTCCTTGAGCTGGTCCAGAGGGACCACCACTCGAGCCTGGAGGTCAGTGAGCTTTTGCTGAAGGTCCTGAACAGGTGGAATATTGCGCCCCATGATGGCGCTCCAGGGCTTGCCAAGGGTGGTCTGCTTTTCGATCCATTTCAGGTTAAGCAACTGGCTGGGAATTCTGTTGCCATGCTTGTCGCGACCGCTGAAGTTCGAGATAAAAAGTTCCTGTGGGTATCCGCACTTGTCAACGATGATGCGCCGCAACTCACGTTCCTTCTTGCGGATGTCGTCTACCTGACCCCGAACCATGTCGCACAACTTCTCGATTGCCTTGGCGGTAAAACGAATCGACATCAACTCTTCGCTCAACAGCTTCTGGGTCCTGACATAGTTCGGCGTGCCATAGCCTTCCTTGTCGTAGATCTTGTGGATCTTCTCAAACAAGTCACGCAACTTGTCAAACCGGGTGAGCGCTTCGCGCTTAAGTTCTTCGAGTTTCTTTGTCAGTGCTTTGGACCCACCCTTGCCGTCGTCATCATCGGCCGCGTCGAACTCGTCGAAATCCTCTTCCGCGACGTAGTCGTCAGCTTCGTTGGGGTTGGAAAAACCATCAACAATCGTGGTGATCACGACTTTGCCCTCGCGAATGTCCTCACCCAGCCGCAGGATTTCAGCAATCGTGGCGGGTGAAGCGGAGATGGCCTCCATCATGGCCATCAATCCGCCCTCAATGCGTTTGGCAATTTCGATCTCGCCTTCGCGCGTCAACAACTCCACCGTTCCCATCTCGCGCATGTACATGCGGACCGGATCAGTGGTGCGGCCGAATTCACTATCGACGGTGGACAGGGCGGCCTCTGCCTCTTCTTCCGCCTCCTCTTCAGTGGCAGCGGTCGGTCCGTTGTTGTTGAGCAGAAGAGTCTCTGCGTCCGGGGTCTGCTCGTAGACGGCCACACCCATGTCATTGAGCATGGAAATAACCACTTCCAGGGTTTCTGCGTCTACGAGTTTGTCCGGCAAGTGATCAGAAATCTCACCGTGAGTCAGGTAGCCGCGTGTCTTGCCTAACTTGATCAGGGCTTTCAGGCGCAGACGACGCTTGGCGATATCCTCCTCCGACAGCACCGTTTCATCAAGGCCAAACTCCTTCATCAGCGCGCGCTCTTTCGCCTTGCTGATCTTCATGCGCAAGGGCTTGACCTTTTCGCCCGCAGTGACCGGCTCTCCGACCAGATCCGCTTCGATGTCGGCCATGTCCGGGCTGTCCAGACCGCCAGTGGCAGTCGCTGCTTTTGGCTTGCGTCCACGTTTTGCAGCTATCGGGGTGTTGGTGTCAGTTCCGGTCGCTGCGGTCTTTGGTGGCCGACCCGGTTTCTTTTTTGGCAAGGGATCGCCGATGACCGGTGCCTGGTCAACAGTCTTCTTCAATGGGCTGCCAGGAGCCTTTGCGGGCACCTTCGCTGCAACAGCGGCTTTAACTTTCTGTACCGCCTTCACGACGGAATCCTTGGACACGGGCTTTGCACTGGTCTTGGTCGGTAAGGCCTTGGGACTGGTCTTGCTGCTGACTTTGGGGGCCGACCTGGCAGTGGTCGAAGTCGACTTATTGGACTTTTGAGCGGGCATGAAAATAACCTCTGGATTTCAAAAACAGACACATTCAACAGATGCAACGGACGCCTTGGACGGCTGCCCCGATCAATGGGCGGTCAACATATGTTCCTGATGACAAGATGTGCGGGCGAACATTTGGTGTGCAGTCCTTGCGAAGGGTAGCCAGGTGTGAACCATGTCAGCGATTGGCCGGGCCGGAGGTGCTGCTGTCGCTCTTGTCGGGAATCAGTGGTCGGATTATACCATTGTGTCAAATCTAGGGATGGTCACGCAGGTGGGACAGAGAGGCCTCAAGCTGGCGTCGGCGCGCCTGAAATTCACGGTAGCGTAGCAACGCCGATGGGTCACTCGTGGATTGTTCAATGGCCTGGGTTTCCTGGAATTTCAGGCGCTCGACCAGCATCCGGTCCAGAAGGTTGCGCAGTTCCGTCACCGTGGAGTCAAACTCTTCATCCACGCCAATTTCGTACGCAGCCATCAGGCGCACCGCCATCTGCTCATGATCGCGGCCGCGCAGACCCTCACGCAGTGCAACCCACGGCTGGGCCCCGTGCTCGTGTAACTGGCCCTCCAACCACACAAAAAGTGATCCATGGGGTTCAGGCAATTCGCACAGCATGGCGTGATCTTCGGCCGACAGAAGTTCGAGTGTTGCCATGTTGCCCAGAAGCAAGCGCGTGGCGTGGTCTGCGCGGGTCATTGGCAATGGTCTCCCCCGCAGGCGGTTTTGCGGCACCATTGCCATTGGGATCCGGGAGGCAAGATCAGCGCGTGACTCGTTCCTGGTCTGAAAGGTCGCACGGCCCTCACGTGAACCGCTGGCCGTCGCTGTCGAGCCCCACAGATCGATCAGATCGTCACTTGCCAGTTGAACCTGATCGGCGATCTCTCCCAATAACTGCCTTTTCAGTGCACTGTCAGGCAGAGCGGCCCAGAGCGGTCTGGCGCGGCTCGAAAAATGGGCACGACCTTCTGCAGCAGTGAGTTCACATCCATCACGTGCGGTATCGAGCAGAAACCGACTCAATGGGACTGCCTTGCGGACGCAGTCAGCAAATGCCTCCTTTCCAAATTCACGAATGAAGCTGTCTGGATCATGCTCTGCGGGCAAGAACAGAAATTTGATGCTGCGCACATCATCGGCAAATGCGAGAACGCCATCCAGCGCCTTGCGCGCGGCGCGTCGTCCAGCGGTGTCGCCGTCGAAGCTGAACACCACAGAGTCCGTGAAGCGGAAGAGTTTTTGCAAGTGGTCTGCCGTGCAAGCGGTACCCAACGTTGCCACAGCATTGGGGAATCCGAACTGGGCCAGTGCCACGACGTCCATATAGCCTTCCGTGACCAGCGCGTAGCCATGTTCCCTCAGTGAATTTCTGCCTTCAAACAGGCCATAGAGTTCGCGTCCTTTGCTGAACACGGGGGTTTCCGGTGAGTTTAAGTACTTGGGTTTATCGTTGCCCAACACTCTGCCCCCAAAGCCCACGCACTCGCCCTTGATATTGCGAATTGGAAACATCGCCCGATCCCGAAAGCGGTCGTAGCGTCGTTCGGAGTCACCCGCTTCAGTGTTCAAAATCACCAATCCGCTTTCCACGAGAAGAGGTTCGTCATAATTGGGGAACACGCTCGCGAGGGTGTGCCAGCCTTCAGGCGCGTAACCCAGTCCGTAGCGTTTCGCGATTTCCCCTGACACTCCGCGTTCCTTGAAATAGGCCACAGCCTTCTTGGATTCCTTGAGATGCTTGCGGTAGGCCTCGGCAGCCCTTTCAAGGACGTCACTCAAACTTACATGCCTTTGCCGTTCTTCCGCGGCACGGATGCGGTCCTGCGGGCTTGAATTGTCTTCAGGCACCTGAAGACCGTACTGCTGCGACAGGTCATTGACGGCCTCGAGAAAAGTCATCCCTAAGTGGTCCATCAGGAAACTGATGACATTGCCGTTCTTGCCGCAGCCGAAGCAATGGTAGAACTGCTTCGTAGGGCTAACTGAAAAGGAGGGTGATTTCTCTCCGTGAAATGGGCAAAGGCCCATGAAATTGGCACCCCCCTTCTTCAACTGCACATGGCGCCCGACAATCTCCACCACGTCGGCGCGTGCAATCAGTTCCTGAATGAATGTTTGGGGGATGCTCACGGACCTTATTGTGGCGCAGCTACACCCGACCGGACTTTCCCGGGTCGGTCCCTGAAGTGCCTTCCTGTCCCTGGGCGTGCTAACGGGGTGCCAGTCGGATGGCTCCGTCGAGTCGGATCACCTCGCCGTTAAGCATGTCGTTTTCGAAGATATGCAGCGCCAGCTTTGCGTAATCCTGGGGGGTGCCCAGGCGCGAGGGGAAGGGTACGCTGGCTGCCAGCGAGTCCTGCACTTCCTTGGGCATGCCGAACATCATTGGGGTACCGAAGATGCCCGGAGCGATGGTCATGTTCCGGATTCCGTTTCGCGCCAGGTCGCGTGCGATGGGCAATGTCATGCCGACGATGCCTCCCTTGGAAGCACTGTAAGCGGCCTGTCCTATCTGACCATCGTAGGCGGCTACTGATGCAGTGGAAATCATGACGCCGCGTTCGCCAGTGGTCTCCGCCTGGTTCTTGCACATGGCGTCAGCGGCCAGGCGGATCATGTTGAAACTGCCGATCAGATTCACGGTAATGCACTTGCTAAAGACGCCCAGGTTGTGAGCCCCATTCTTGCCGACGGTTTTTTCAGCTGGTGCGATGCCAGCGCAATTGACCAGACCCATGAGCTTGCCCAGTGAGACGGCCTTGATAACGACCGCTTGCCCGTCGGTTTCCTGACTCACATCACACTTGAGGAAAGCACCTCCGATTTCCCTGGCAACCAGTTCCCCTTTTTCGACCTGCATGTCTGCGATGACCACTTTGCCACCTTTGCTCGCCAGCAGTCGGGCTGTGCCCTCACCCAATCCCGATGCGCCGCCGGTGACGATGAAAACTTTGCCTGCAATGTCCATGATGATCTCCAGTAAATACAGTTGACGTTAACGTAAACGTCAATTATCGCGTATCCAGTTCTTTGCCATGCACGGGGTGAGCCGTGATCCAAGGGGGCGAACTTGCTGCTATACTCCACCCTCTCGGGCAATCCTTAGGCGCGTAGCTCAGCTGGTTAGAGCACCACCTTGACATGGTGGGGGTCGTTGGTTCGAGTCCAATCGCGCCTACCAATTTTCTGGTTTATTCAGACAGTCTCAGGGTAAACCTTGGGAAGTTGCAGTGGGGGTCTTCCCTAAAATGTGTTGCACTGCAGTACATTTTCGTCCCGTCTCAGGGTCAACGGAGTCTCCATGCAAAGCAAGAAAGCCGCCGAAGCAAAAGTCACGCAGCGGATCATCAAGAAGTATCCCAATCGACGGCTCTATGACACAGCGACATCGAGCTATATCACCCTCGCGGAAGTCAAACGGTTGGTGATGGGAAACGATCCATTTGTCGTGCGTGATGTCAAGACCGGGGAGGACCTCACTCGCAGCATTCTGCTTCAGATCATCCTCGAGGAGGAGTCAAATGGCTCTCCGATGTTCACGGCGCCTGTGCTGGCCAGTCTGATCCGGTTTTATGGCAACGCCATGCAGGGGTTTATGGGGGGCTATCTGGAGCAGAATATTCAGGCACTGATGGATGTGCAGGCCAGGTTCAGTGAGCAAACCAAAGGATTCAGTCCTGAAATGTGGACACAGTTTCTTGCGCTTAAATCCCCTGTGTTGCAGGACATGATCGGTGGTAGTGCTGAGCAGTCTAGGACCCTGTTATCGCAGATTCAGGAACAGATGCAGAAGCAGACCAATCAGGTATTGGGTGTTTTCGGGATCAAGCCCTGATTGCATCGAAAGATCATGGATTGTGAGTAATGAGTGACGTTTCCAAAAACAAGGACGGGGCGCCTAAAGTTGGTTTCGTCAGCCTCGGCTGTGCGAAGGCGCTTACAGACTCGGAAGTGATACTGACTCAGCTTGCCGCCGAGGGTTATGAGACTTCCAGAACATTTCCGGGTGCAGACTTGGTCATCGTGAACACGTGCGGTTTTATCGATGATGCCGTTAAGGAGAGTCTTGATGCAATCGCTGAGGCACTCGCCGAAAACGGCAAGGTCATCGTGACCGGCTGCCTGGGTGCCAAGACGTTTCAAGACGGCGCCAATATGGTGCGGCAACTTCACCCGAGCGTGTTGGCTGTCACTGGGCCGCAGGCAACGCGCGAAGTGATGGATGCTGTGCACACGCATTTGCCACGGCCTGACCGTCCATTCCTGGACCTCGTGCCCAATTCGTTCGGCGTTGCGGGCCTGAAGTTGACGCCAGCGCATTACGCCTACATCAAGATCAGCGAAGGCTGCAATCACCGTTGCACGTTCTGCATCATTCCCTCAATGCGAGGGGATCTGATTTCAAGGCCGATTGGCGATGTGCTGCGGGAAGCGCACGCCTTGTTTGAGGGCGGGGTGAAGGAATTGTTAGTGATCAGCCAGGATACCTCTGCCTACGGAGTTGATGTGGCGTATCGAACCGGGTTTTATGAGGGAAGACCCATCAGGACGCGTTTGTTGGAATTGGTTCAGGCTCTTGGTGAAATCGCAGAACATTTTTCAGCATGGGTGCGGTTGCATTACGTTTATCCTTATCCGAGTGTCGATGACTTGATTCCCTTGATGGCGCAGGGCAGGATCCTGCCGTATCTGGATGTGCCCTTCCAGCATAGCCACCCGAACGTTCTCAGACGCATGAAGCGTCCGGCCAGTGGTGAAAAAAACCTGGAGCGCATTGCAAGATGGCGTGAAATTTGCCCCGAGATCGTCGTGCGCAGCACCTTTATTGCAGGGTTTCCCGGTGAAACCGAGGAAGAATTTTCTCACTTGCTCGATTTTATGAAGGAAGCCGGAATCGACCGAGCCGGCTGTTTTGCCTACAGCCCGGTGCAAGGCGCCGCGGCCAACGACCATGCTGGAATGCTGCCAGCCGAAGTCAGGGAGGAGCGGCGTGCACGTTTCATGGCGGTTGCCGAGGCTGTGTCAGTAGAAAAGCTGAAGCAGCGTGTTGGCTGTACCATGCAGGTGTTAGTGGATTCAGCGCCCGCTCTCGGAAAGAGGGGAGGGCTGGGTCGGTGTTACGCTGATGCGCCCGAAATCGATGGGCACGTCAGGTTGTTGCCTCCCCAGAAAATCAGCAAGACGCTGAAGGTCGGTGAGTTCACCAAGGCTCGCGTGCTGGGAACCGAAGGACATGACCTTGTCGCTCAGCCCTTCTGAAACGATATTCCAGGAAGTTACCAGCACAACAAAAAGGCCGCTTGAACGCAAGCGGCCTATGAAAAGACAAGCCGGAAAACATGTCAATGTCCTCCGGATTTCAACTATATTGGTGCCCAGGAAGGGACTCGAACCCCCACGAAGTTACTCGCTAGTACCTGAAACTAGTGCGTCTACCAATTCCGCCACCTGGGCATCTCAGGAAAGTGAGTGATTGTATCAAAAATACCAGCCAAACCAGCGGCTTGCTGGACGAAGTCGAGGGAACAGTTCAAGGTCATCGTGACGGCCACGGTTTTGTTGCCCGGGATGACGGTGAGTCCGACATCTATTTGCCCCCCAATGAGATGCGCGCTGTGCTTCACAAGGATCGGGTCCGGGTGCGCATCGTGCGCAGTGATCGCAAGGGGCGACCGGAAGGGCGCGTGCTCGAAATCGTGGAACGGACCAATGAGTCCATCATTGGCCGTCTCCTCTTAGAGAGTGGCATCTGGATCATGGTGCCCGAAGACAAACGGTACGGGCAGGATGTGCTTATCCCCAAGGCTGCGACCGGGGCGGGTAAGGCTGGTCAAGTGGTCGTCGTGGAACTGACTGAGGCTCCGTCACTTTATGGTCAGCCGGTTGGGCGCGTGACCGAGGTCCTGGGTGAAGTTGATGATCCCGGCATGGAGATTGAAATCGCGGTACGCAAGTATGGTGTGCCCCATGAGTTCTCGCCGGCGTGTATTGCTTTGGCACGTGCGCTGCCTGAGAAGGTGAGGGCGCACGACAAGACACATCGTGTTGATCTGACTGATGTGCCGCTGGTCACCATCGATGGCGAGGATGCGCGCGACTTCGATGACGCGGTGTACTGTGAGCCTGCGAGAATCGGAAAGGGCAAGACTGCAGCGCCAGGCTGGCGTTTACTCGTTGCAATTGCCGATGTCAGCCATTATGTGGAGACCGGATTGGCGATTGATGTGGACGCCTATGACCGAGCCACAAGCGTGTACTTTCCCCGGCGAGTGATCCCGATGTTGCCGGAAAAACTGTCAAATGGACTGTGTTCGCTCAACCCGGAAGTTGAACGATTGTGCATGGTGTGCGACATGATGGTGAGTGCCAATGGTGACGTAACTGCTTACCAGTTCTATCCAGCGGTCATGTGGAGCCACGCACGTTTTACCTACACCGAGGTCGCGGCAATATTGGCCAATACGCGCGGTCTGGAGGCGCTTAAGCATCAGGATCGGGTCACGGATTTGATCCATCTGCATGACGTCTATCAAGCGCTGCATAAGTCCCGTGTGCGTCGTGGCGCTGTCGATTTTGAGACTGTGGAGACACAAATTGTGTGCGATGAAACGGGACGCATTGAGAAAATCGTGCCGCGCACCCGTAACGATGCGCATAAGCTGATCGAAGAGGCCATGTTGGCAGCCAATGTTTGCAGTGCTGACTTTATTAATCAGGGCAAGCACCACGGTCTTTTTCGCGTGCACGAAGGTCCGACCCCGGAAAAAATCGAAATACTTCGCAATTATCTGAAGGCGACAGGCATATCGCTAACGATCAGCGACAACCCGAGTCCTGGCGAGTTTCAGTCGATCGCAGATGCAACAAAAGATCGTCCAGACGCACAGCAAATTCATTCGATGCTTCTGCGCTCCATGCAGCAAGCGATTTATACGCCCGTCAACAAAGGGCATTTTGGCCTGGCGTTCGAGGCCTACACCCATTTCACGAGCCCGATTCGGCGTTATCCGGACCTGCTGGTACATCGTGTCATCAAGGCTATTCTGGTCAAGACCAAGTACCATCTGCCGGAGCTACCTACCCCTGGCGAAGCCCATGCAAAACTGAAACGCCGACTCGAAAAAGGGCTGGCAGCGCGTGTTGCCGAGCCAGGACAAAAGGCCAAGAAGCTGACTCATGAAGCACAAGGCTGGCTGGCAGCCGGTCTGCATTGCAGTGCCAACGAGCGGCGTGCCGATGAAGCCAGTCGCGATGTCGAGGCGTGGCTCAAGTGCAAGTACATGCGTGAGCACCTTGGCGAGGAATACGCCGGTGTGGTGAGTTCGGTGACGAGTTTTGGATTGTTTGTCACACTGGATGCAATGTACGTGGAAGGACTGGTGCATATCACAGAACTGGGCGGCGAATACTTCCGCTTCGATGAAGCTCGGCAGGAATTGCGAGGGGAGCGGACCGGCATGCGATTTGTGATCGGTTCGCGTGTCAAGGTACAGGTGAGCCGGGTTGATCTTGATGGCCGACGCATTGATTTTCTGCTCGTTCATGACACTGAGGCACTCGTCTCACGGGTAGGCAAGGAGAAGGAGAGTGCGCGTCACGATCGCAGTCAAGTTGATCCTGACGAGCAGCCGGACCGGTCTTTGCGCGAGCGGATGGCGCGCAAGACGCCTGGTCCTGTGGCGCGCATGTCAAAATCGACCGCAAGGCTCGCGAAACCGGGTGGCAGGTCGGGTGGTACCAAGAGCAATGACAAGGGCAACAAGTCGCGACGCCAGCCTTGAATGGCTGGGATGAGTTTTCGGAGCGGATCATGAACTCAGGTATGAAAGTGGCTATTGTTACTGGCGCAGGGACCGGTATTGGCAGGGCGGCCGCTCTGGCCTTGCTCAAGGACGGCTACTGCGTTGTTCTCGCCGGGCGCCGAGCGGAACCCCTGACTCAGGTGATGGTCCTGGGCAATGCTCAGAATCGATCGTTGGTCATTCCCACCGATGTATCGGATGAGGATTCGGTAAAGCGGCTGTTTGATGCCGCTGTAGCCAGATTTGGCAGGGTCGACGTACTGTTCAACAACGCCGGCGTTGGTGCGCCAACTGTGGCACTGGAGGACTTGACTCTGGCGCAATGGAAAGCGGTCGTTGATATCAACCTGACCGGCATGTTTCTGTGTTTGCAGCAGGCATTTCGCGTGATGAAGTCGCAGTCGCCGTGTGGCGGACGCGTCATCAACAACGGTTCGATTTCGGCCACTACGCCCCGGCCCAACTCTATTGCCTACACGGCGACCAAGCATGCAGTCACCGGTCTGACAAAGGCGGCGTCTCTGGATGGTCGAAAGTACGACATTGCGGTGGGTCAGATTGATGTAGGCAACGCAGCGACTGAAATGGTCGAACGCATGGCCAGCGGGATTGAGCAGGCCAATGGGCAGATTGCCATAGAGCCTGTGATGGATGTCAGTATCGTCGGGCAGTCGGTGCTCTACATGGCGAACATGCCGCTGCAGGCCAATGTGATGTTCCACACCGTGATGGCGACAAAAATGCCATTCGTTGGTCGAGGTTGAGCGACTGGCGGCCGGTCGAGCCACGCCGCTTATTGGAGACGGTAAAGAGAACTCGCTGTCAACGGGGTGCTCAACGGCCAGTGGTCGGCCAGTAGGCCATGTTTGTACACAGCACCGCAGACGGCCTCCCAGCATGTTTCAACGCCGAGTGCTGCGCCGATCATGCCTGCCAGCACATCGCCTGTGCCTGCCGTGGCCAGTCTGGGGTTGCCCGTTGGGTTGATGACTGACGTTTGATGAGGTGCAGAGATGATCGTTCCGGATCCCTTGAGTACTACAGTGCAGGAAAAGCGTTGGCTCAGTTGTTCGGCCGCTTTCAGTCGATTGCACTGCACCTGTTGCGCAGTGCAATCCAGGAGTCGGCCTGCCTCCAGGGGATGGGGTGTCAGGACCGTCGGCAAGTCCCGGTTGGCTCGCATGCGTAACGCTGTCTGCAACTGCGTATCGCGGGCAATCACATTGATGGCATCCGCATCGACTACCAGGCGGGCGGAGCTAGCCAGCATTCTTGCCAGTGGTTCACGGATTGCCTCGCCACCACCGCAACCGGCTACCACTGTCAAACTTCTGAAATCCAGTGATTCGATTGGTCTGAACATCAGTTCTGGCTGACACGGGTCAAAAAAAACTGGATTTTGATCGAGCATTCCGACAAGGACACGACCAGCGCCACAATGAAGTGCAGCGGACGCCGCCAGACGTGCCGCACCGGCCATACCGCTGGCGCCGCCGACAATGACCACGTCGCCGTATGTTCCTTTGTGCGACGAGTGAAGGCGTGGCGCATTCGCCGGCGCGGATGCCAGCCAGGCCACCGGTGCGATGGCATGCGGATTCTTGGCCGTTCCATCCGGTACACCAAGGTCATCAAGCCACACAGTTCCGGCGCTATCCCGTCCGTGTGCGGTAAACAGTCCTGGTTTGAGTGTCAACAGACTCAGGGTGTGGTATGCATTGACAACATGTCCTTCAACAGCGCCGGTGTCTGCCTGCAAACCGGTGGGCGTATCCACTGCAAGTACGATGGCCGAACTTGCGTTGATCACATCGATCCAGTTCGCCATCAACCCCTCAGGTGCCCGGCTGGCCCCGACACCCAGCAGTGCGTCAATGCACAAGTCGAACTCGACCGGGGGTGTCTCCGAAAAATGAACGCCTGCCGCCAGAGCGCGCCGATAAGATGCTGCGGCATCCGCCGGAGCGGAATCAAGCGCTCCGAGGCAGGTCACAATCACCGACTTCCCCAATTGCGTCAGGTGAATTGCCGCCTCCAGTCCGTCCCCACCATTGTTGCCTGGACCGCAAGCAATCCAGATCTGCCTGCAATGCGGTGCAATGGCCATACCGAGTTGCGCCACAGCCAACCCGGCACGTTGCATCAGGGTGTGGGCTGGCAACGCTGCCGAGGCGAGGTGCTCTATTCGACGAGTTGCATCAACGCTGTACAGCGCTTGCTGTGACCGGAAGTCAATTCTGTGCACGGGATTCAAAATTCGTAAATTTCACCTTCTCGCGCAAGCTGATACTGAGGGCCTCCCACACGCGGTGGGTTGTCCGCAAGAACCTTCTGAAAAACAGTGTCCAATGCAGCATCGCTTCGAGTCGGTTCATGGTGAGTGCAAAAAAGGATTTTTGCCCCGGCACTGACCGCATACTGAATGCTGGAACTGAAGGTGCCATGTCCCCAGCCCTTCTTGTCAGGATATTCCTGTTCGGTATAGGAGCAGTCGGCAATCAGAACATCGACGCCTCGCATCGCTTGCAGAATGGCATCGGTTCTTTCGTCGACCAAAACCTGGTAATCGCGGTACCGATTGTCCGCACGATCGTAAAGGTTCTGTGGAGGTTCGTGATCGCCCGTGAAGAAAACCGACTTTCCGCTGGCTTCGATTCGGTAACCGAAATTTACGACCGGGTGATTCATCAAATAGGGCGTGATCGTCGCAGATCCGATCTGAAAGCTCTTCTCGGGCGCCAGCGTCACGTATTCAATGCGCGCCTTCATCTCGGCCTCGCGCACGGGGAAATAGCTGTACTGCAGTTGGACCGCCATGACCTGCTCAACTCCTTTGCCAGACACGGGGTCAAAGGCGCCATGCAGGCGCAGCAGGTTGCCCGGAATGAAGTTTGGCGCAAAAAATGGCAAACCTTGTATGTGATCCCAGTGTGTATGGGAAATCAGAACGTTGGCCGTCAGAGGCATTTCATCGAGCAGTGTCTGGGAGAGGGGGAAGATCCCGGTGCCGGCGTCGATGATGATGAGTTCGTTCCGGTCTGTGCGAATCTCGATGCAGGTTGTGTTGCCGCCGTAATATGCCGTCGCCGGCCCGGGCGATGCAATGGAGCCGCGTACGCCCCAGAATTTGACTTTCATATCATGTCCTGAAAATGACGAGAATATTGGAGCATCGCAAAAGGGTCACATCATGCAGCCGGACCAGCCTGCCGTGAGCAAATTTCCCACGGCAGCGCACATTATGCGCGCAGTCGTTTGGTGTCATATTCGGTCATGTCCAGATCCGGATTTTTGCCGCTGATCACATCTGTCAGGAGTTTGGCCGAGCCACAACTCAGGGCCTATCCGCTGGAGCCGTGCCCGAGATTCAGCCACACGCCAGCGATGCCGCTGGCGCCGATGATTGGGGGCCCTTCCGGCAGCATCGGTCTGGCGCCTTTCCACTCCTGTACCACGCTGGAAAGATTGGCAGCGCCGGGAAACCAGTCATGCAGGACTTTATAGAGGGTCTGCAGCGGACTTGATCCCTTCTTGTCAACAGTCCCGCCCAATTCGGCGCTCCCGGCGACTCTGATCCGGTTGCCCAGGCGCGATACTGCCACCTTGTATCGTTCGTCCATGACGGCGCTGGCGGGTGCGTTGAGTGGCTCGCGAATGGCAGCGCTGATTGAGTAGCCGTGAACTGCTGTCATTGGGACTTTCCATCCCAGGGGTTCAAGCAGGCGGACTGAATCCAGGCCAGCACAGATGACAACTGCGTCGAACTGGCGCGTCTGGTTTTCACCGCCAATGCCAATCTCCACACCGTGGCCGCTGGCGACGCCGGTCACATGGGTGACGCTGGCGTTAAAAAGATATTCAACGCCCGTTCTCTGCGATTCGGTCTTGAGCAGCAGAGCAAATTGACGACAGTTCCCAACTTCGTCGTCGGGTAAGTGGACTGCGCCATGGAATGTGATCTCTGGGTTGAGCGCGACTTCAATCCTGCGAGCATCCTGCGGTCCGATTTCCTTGAAATTGACGCCCGCGTCCCGCAGCACCTGTAAGCCCGGTTGCACCAACTTGCTGTCCCGCACGGACCTGAGCAACACCATGTAACCGTCACTGCGTTCATAGTCAAGATTGAGGTCTGCCCTGATCTGATCCAAGCGCTCGCGGCTGTAGAAGGCCAGACGTTGCAATTGGGACGGGTAGGTCAGGTACGTGTCAAGCCGGCATGCGCGGTAGAACTTCCACATCCAAGTCAGGTCTCGACCGGACAGCGGCAGGTTGACCCGGACGGGCGCGTGGCGGCTCAGTAAATGTCCCAAGACCTTGCCGGGCATCCCGGGGGCTGCCCAGGGCGTGACGTATCCCGGTGCGACCAGCCCGGCGTTGGCAAAACTGGCTTCCTCGGCAGCAGCCCCGCGGCGTTCCAGTACGCTGACTGATGCACGTTGCAGGCCAGTTCGTAGGCCGTGGTTACGCCAATGATGCCGGTGCCAATCACTGCAATCAACATGAGCTCGCTTGCGCAAACAGGCGGCATCCGCAGAAAAGCGTCGCAGCCATTATCCATGGATGTCTGTTGCAGACGGTGCCTGCCAGCTAGCTAGCTCCTTCGAAGCAGATCTTCAACCTGCAGCGCTATGTTGAGGACTTTGTCGTCACCGAGGGCGCCGGCCCAGATCATGAGGCCAACCGGGAGTTCGCCAGTTGAATGACAGGGTATCGATATCGCGCAGCCGTCTAGCATATTGATGACGCTGGTATTCCTCAATAGCAGAGCGTTCACGACAAAAAACGCCTCGTCGCGTTCAGCGCCTGGCGAGACGTCCGCGATCGGTGGTGCGACCATGGGCACAGTTGGGGACAGAATGGCGTCGAAGCTCTCAAGCCTTTCGGTCATCCTGTGAATCCAGTCGCGTCGTTCGTGTGTCAATTCAATGTAGTCGCGAGCACTCATCGTCGAGCCGCGCTGGATTCGGGCTGCCACACGCGGGTCGTAGGCTGCGGCATTTCGGGTGATAAGCGGGTGGTGCCATGCGTAACTTTCCGCCGCGGAAAAGCCACCACTCGACTGAATTTTCTGCAGTTCACGGATCTCTGGCAGTACCAGTTCGCTGATGCGTGCCCCCTGATTGCGCAGTGACGCCAGACTACTCTGCCATGCATCGTTGACCGTCGCATCCATTCCATCGAGCATCACTGTGCTGACCACTCCCAGGCGGTAGCTTGCCAGAGGTGTGGCGTTGCGGACTACTCGTCGCTGAGCCAGTATTTCGTGAGCCAGGACTGCGTCCGACACAGATCGGGTCAGCGCGCACACCGTATCGAGTGTCGTGGACAGGGGAAGAACGCCCTCATTGGGAATCAGTCGGGCTGTGCTCTTGAAGCCGACGATGCCAGTCAGGGCTGCAGGAATCCGGATTGATCCGCCGGTGTCGGATCCCAGACCTATGAAGGCCGCCCCGGTTGCTACTGATACGGCTGCGCCTGAGGAGGAACCGCCCGGTATCCGCGGCACATCAGAGCTGCAGGGATTGCACGGGGTACCGAAGTGCGGATTGGTACCCACCCCGGAAAAAGCAAACTCCGACATGTTGGTGCGTCCGAGAAATGCCGCGCCTGCCTGTCGGAGCCTGGCGACCGCCGTGCTGTCACGCACTGCTGGCTCGGCATCCTGCAGGATGCGAGACCCAGCGCTTGTCCTTTGTTCGGCAACATCAAAAAGGTCCTTCACCGACACGGCAAGTCCGGCGAGCGGCTTCTCCCGGGACTCCGGGGAAGAAGCAACAGTGCGGGCCTCGTCAAACATTGTCCGCACGAACACGTGCTCGCAGTCAACCGACTTCGAGATGTCGATGGAACGTTCAATTTCCAGGACTGAATTGGTGTTGCCGGCCTGCAGACGCTGCAATGTCTCGTGAATGTCGTGGAGCATGGGGTGGACTGGTGTGCTATAGTTCTCGGGCTTTGCTGAGCCGTCATTGCTGGCTGTCTGGCAAAAATCCGCGAACCAGTTTAATCAAGGTGTTGCAATGATCTGGAGCCAACCGGCTCCAAGGTCGCAAAACAAACTGGATTCTAGACCTAACCTTTGGAGTCAATATGTCAGTTACCATGCGCGAAATGCTGGAAGCAGGTGTTCATTTTGGTCACCAGACCCGCTTCTGGAACCCCAAGATGGCCCCCTTCATCTTTGGTCATCGCAACAAAATTCACATTATCAATCTGGAAAAATCGCTTCCGATGTTTCAGGATGCGGCCAAGTTTGTGCGCCAGATATCGGCGAAGCGCGGCACCGTGCTGATGGTCGGTACCAAGCGTCAGGCGCGCGAAACAGTCGCCGAGGAAGCGAAGCGGGCCGGCGTTCCTTATGTCGATCAGCGCTGGCTCGGTGGTATGTTGACCAATTTCAAGACGGTCAAGACGTCGATCAAGCGTCTTAAGGACATGAAGGTTCAGCTTGAAACCGGACTGGACAGTTTGAGCAAGAAAGAGCAACTGATGTTTTCGCGCGAACTGGCCAAACTCGAGCGTGACATTGGCGGCATCCAGGATATGTCGGTCTTACCCGATGCCATTTTCGTAATCGATGTCGGCTTTCACAAGATCGCCATTGCGGAGGCCAAGAAACTCGGCATTCCGCTGATTGCGGTGGTTGATACCAATCACTCACCGGAAGGCATTGACTATGTCATACCTGGCAACGACGATTCGTCGAAGGCAGTGGTGTTGTATGCGCGTGGTATAGCTGACGCGATCATTGAAGGTCGCACCAATATGGTGGACGACGTAGTCAAGGCGATTGCCGCAGAAACTGCTGACGAATTTGTTGAGGTGGATGAGGCTGCGGTCTGAGACGATCCAATCCCCAGGGAAGGGGGCTTTTGTGCCCCTTTTTTTTTAGTCATTTTTAGTTTATTGAATTGAGTACGGAGAATCAAGATGGCTGCAATTACTGCGAGCATGGTTGCTGAACTGCGTAGCAAGACCGATGCACCGATGATGGAGTGCAAACGTGCACTGACTGAGGCGCAAGGCGATATGGCGAAGGCCGAAGAACTGCTTCGCGTGAAATTGGGTAGCAAGGCCGGTAAGGCCGCTGGGCGGATTACTGCGGAAGGTGTGGTGGCGAGCTTTATTGAGGGTAGCGTTGGTTCTCTGCTTGAAGTGAACTGCGAAACAGACTTCGTGACCAAGAACGATAGCTTTTTGTCGCTTGCCAAGGCCGCAGCCCTGTTGATTGCCAGGAACGACCCGGTAGATATATCCGCCTTGGGCGCTTTGCCCTATACCCAAGATGGTTTCGGACCGACCCTGGAAGATGTACGTAAGGGCTTGATTGGCAAGATCGGTGAGAACATGAGCTTTCGCCGGTTCAAGCGTTTTGCAACGGGCGACAAACTGGCCTCCTATTTGCATGGAACACGGATTGGTGTCGTCGTTGAGTACGCGGGCAGTGAACAGGCAGCCAGGGATGTGGCCATGCACGTTGCGGCCATGAAGCCTGTGGCTCTGTCCAGTGCGGATGTGCCGGCTGAACTGGTGGAGCGCGAACGTTCTGTTGCGGCGGCAAAGGCGGCGGAGGATGCAGCCGTTGCGACAGCTGCCGGAAAATCGGTGCAATCTGCGGAGATTGTTGGCAAGCGTATCGACGGCAGCGTGCAGAAGTTCCTGCGCGAGGTGTCGCTCTTCAACCAACCCTTTGTCAAGAACGACAAGCAAACGGTCGAGCAGATGCTCGGGGCCTGTGACACGGTGGTGAAGAGCTACACCTTGTATGTCGTTGGTGAGGGTATCGCCAAGCGGGCCGATGATTTTGCAGCTGAAGTTGCAGCACAGGTTGCGGCAGCCAAGCAGCCAAACTGATCTCCTGGCGAACAGGCAACTCACGCTGATTGAAGACCAGGGTCGGCAAGAGAGCGTGACGTCCGCAACCAATGTCGACAAGGACCTATATGACCATGACCATTCCGGCCTATAAGCGCATCCTGCTCAAGTTGTCGGGCGAGGCATTGATGGGAGACGACCAGTTTGGCATCAATCGCAACACGATTGTTCGAATTGTGGAGGAAGTCGCGGAAGTGACGCGACTTGGGGTGGAGGTTGCAGTCGTGATTGGTGGCGGCAATATTTTCCGTGGTGTAGCTGGGGGCTCTGTTGGAATGGACAGGGCAACAGCAGATTACATGGGAATGCTGGCCACTGTCATGAATTCGCTGGCCTTGGGAGACACCATGAACAAGGCTGGGCTGACCGCTCGCGTCATGTCCGCGATCGCGATTGAGCAGGTCGTTGAACCCTACATCAGACCAAAGGCGCTCCAGTATCTCGAAGAAGGCAAGGTTGTCATTTTCGCGGCCGGTACAGGCAATCCTTTTTTTACAACCGACACGGCCGCCGCATTGCGGGGTGCCGAAATTGGTGCGGAAATCGTGCTCAAGGCCACCAAGGTGGACGGTGTTTATACGGCAGATCCGAAGAAGAACTCACTTGCCACACGGTATGGCAAGATTACCTTCGATGATGCCATGGCGCAAAATCTGGGCATCATGGATGCCACTGCATTTGCCCTGTGCCGGGATCAAAAACTACCGGTCAAGGTGTTCTCGATTGTCAAGCATGGTGCGCTCAAGCGCGTGGTGATGGGCGAAGATGAGGGTACGCTGGTTTACGCCTGATTGTGTCAAAATCGTCACCGTTGAATGTGCCTGACGAGAGGCCAAGTAAGGAGAACGACGTGCCCATCATAGAGATCAGACAGACAGTTGAAGGGAAGATGGATCAGTCCATCGCTGCCTTCAAGAGCAACCTCAGTAAGATTCGTACCGGACGTGCCAATCCGGCCCTTCTGGACGCGGTCCACATTGAATATTACGGCGCAATGTTGCCGCTCAGCCAGGTGGCCAACGTGTCATTGCTTGATGCGCGAACTATCAGTGTTCAGCCCTGGGAAAAGGGAATGGGTCCCAAGATCGAAAAGGCCATTCGCGATAGCGACTTGGGGCTGAATCCATCGTCAATGGGCGATTTGATACGTGTACCAATGCCTGCCATGTCGGAGGAGCGACGCCGCGAGTTGACCAAGGTGGTGAGGCATGAGGGTGAGGCCGCCAAAATTGCCGTGCGCAACCTTCGGCGCGACGCAAACGATGCCGTCAGGAAAACCGTCAAAGACAAACTCGCTTCCGAAGATGATCAAAAGCGATCCGAGACGGAAATCCAGAAAGTTACCGATCGACACATCATAGAAATTGACAAACTGGTTGCGGCCAAAGAGCAGGACATCATGGCGGTGTGAACCCCCGCCAACCGTATGAACCAGATACCGCACCACATCGCCGTCGTGATGGACGGCAACGGGCGTTGGGCCGCCAAGCGTTGTCTTCCGCGGGTTGCAGGGCACAAGCAGGGTGTGGCTTCACTCCGTCGCTGTGTCAAAGCCTGCGCTCAGCGAGGTGTCGGTGTCTTGACCGTATTCGCTTTTTCTTCAGAAAACTGGAATCGACCAATCGATGAGGTATCGGGCCTGATGACGCTATTTACCATGGCGCTGGCCCGAGAGGTACCCAGACTCAAGGCCGACGGAGTCCAGTTGCATTTTGTTGGCGACCGTCTGGGATTGTCGGATAAGGTCGTTTCCGGGATCAAAATGGCAGAAAAGGCAACGGCGGCGAATTCTCGCTTGATCCTGAATATATGTTTCAATTATGGTGGCCGTTGGGACATTGTTCAGGCGGCAAACAGGGTGCTCGCGAAGGGGGAGACGGTCACCGAGGCCAGCCTGAGTGGCGCCATGTCCATGGCGCACGTCGCAGACCCTGACCTTGTGATTCGAACAGGTGCCGAACAGCGGATCAGCAATTTCCTGCTTTGGCAGGCTGCCTACGCGGAACTCTACTTCAGCGACCGCCTGTGGCCAGAGTTTGATGAGGCGGAATTGGATCTTGCCATTCAATCGTATGGTCGACGCGAGCGGCGGTTTGGCAAGACATCGGATCAGCTTGCCACAACGGCCGAAGCCCGTGTGGTGACCTGAAGAATAAGATGCTGAAGCAGCGTGTAATGACGGCCCTTGTGCTGTTGTTGATTTTGTTACCTGCCCTGTTTTATCACTCGGCTGTCCCGTTTTGTGCCATCGCCATGGTGATGATCGGCCTTGGCGCGTGGGAATGGGCGCGCCTGAATGGCTGTGGAAAGCTGCAATCAGTTGTTTCCGGACTGATTTGTCTTGTCTTATGCGCTGCGAGCTGGCTGGGCGGCATGCTGAGTCAATCGTTGACGCTGCTGTGGGTTGTGGCTGGCAGCGTCTGGGTACTTGCAGGTGCATGGGTTCTGCATCAGGGTGTTGCTGCCTGGTGCACTCACTCCCGCGCGGTGCGAACGGTTGCCGGATTAATGGCGCTCTGGCTGGCCTGGCTGGCGGTCGCACAGGCGAAGGTTCTTGGTGTCAATTTCCTGTTGTCTATTCTCGTCCTTGTCTGGGTTGCGGACATCTTTGCATACTTCGCGGGTCGAGCTTTAGGCGGACGTTTCAGTGAAGGCAAGCTGGCTCCAACCATCAGTCCAGGCAAGAGCTGGGAAGGCGTTTGGGGCGGTATGGCTGGAGTTCTGGCGTTGGCATTCATCTGGCGATCGGCCGACATCGCGTGGGCGGCGCCTGTCAGCAGCCTGTTTACACACATCGGCAGTCATGGCGGGATCTGGTTGCTTATCGGTGTCTTGTTCATGACTGCAATGAGCGTGGTGGGAGACCTGTTTGAGTCGCTTGTCAAGCGCAGTGCGGGAGTGAAGGACAGCAGCGGATTGCTCCCGGGCCATGGTGGGGTGCTGGACCGTGTCGACGCCCTTCTGCCGACATTGCCGCTAGCCATGCTGCTTTACTCGGTTTAATGGAAGGTGGCAATGACGGGCTCTGTTGAGGCACCCAGAATGCGTATCACCATTTTGGGGTCGACAGGGTCCATTGGTGTCAGCACCTTGGATGTGATCGCGCGTCACCCACAGCGATTCACGGTGTTTGCCTTGAGTGCATCCACAAACCACGAGCTGATGCTGCGGCAGTGTGTTGCGTTCAGACCGACCTTTGCCGTCATGGCCGATGAGGCTCATGGACGCGAATTGGAGCAGCAGTGTCGTGCACTCAATCTGGCGACGAAAGTTCTATGGGGCGCGCACGCTATTTCGGAGGTTGC
Source organism: uncultured beta proteobacterium (assembly GCA_903875275.1). GTDB lineage: Bacteria > Pseudomonadota > Gammaproteobacteria > Burkholderiales > Burkholderiaceae_C > Rhodoferax. The sequence continues at coordinate 42,668 of CAIQVX010000280.1, forward strand.
GGCACACGAAATGACCGATGTCGTCATGGCAGCCATTGTGGGCGCAGCCGGACTGGCATCCTGCCTGGCAGCGGCGCGGGCGGGCAAGCGGCTGCTGTTGGCCAACAAGGAAGCACTCGTGGTGGGGGGCGACTACTTTATGCAGGTGGTGGCGTCTGGCGGAGCCAAGCTGCTGCCAATTGACAGCGAGCATTCGGCTATTTTTCAGTCGCTGCCAGACGATCAGCGTACCTGGAAGGGCCAAATCGACAAGATTATCCTCACAGCGTCGGGCGGACCGTTCCGGCTTCGAGATCCCGCCACATTGCGTGAGGTGACGCCGCAGGAAGCCTGCGCTCATCCAAACTGGGTGATGGGACGAAAGATTTCCGTGGACTCCGCGACCATGATGAACAAGGTGTTGGAGGTTATTGAAGCACGTTTCCTTTTCGACGTCCGGCCCGATCAAATTGAAGTTGTGATTCACCCGCAGAGCGTCATTCATTCAATGGTGCAGTACCAAGACAATTCTGTCGTTGCACAACTGGGCACGCCCGACATGAAGGTGCCTATTGCTTATGGTCTGTCTTGGCCTGATCGCATGCAGTCAGGTGCCTCAGCGCTGGATTTCAGGAACCTGCCAGGGCTGACCTTCGAATCAATGGATTCAAAGGGTCATCAGGACCGTTTCCCCGGTTTGAAACTTGCGTGGACGGTACTTCAGGCGCCCGCCGGCGCGACGGCCGTCCTGAACGCTGCCAACGAGGTCGGCGTCGCGGCTTTCCTGGATGGCGTCATTCGTTTCGACCAAATTCATGCTGTCAATCTGGAATCACTTGAAACCGTCAGCGGCGCCAGACCGAACTCACTCGAAGATCTGCTGGCCCTTGATGAAGTAGCTCGTCGCGCCGCGCAGCAAGTCATCAAGCGACTTTCACGCGCTTGATTGGCACTTGAGACCAGCATGCTGACTCTGGCCGCGTTTGCGCTCGCTCTCGGGTTTCTGATCACAGTCCATGAGTACGGGCATTACCGCATGGCCGTGGCGTGTGGGGTCAAGGTCTTGCGATTTTCGATTGGGTTTGGGCCTGCTCTGTATTCCTGGAAGATTAAGGGGTCTTCGACTGAGTTCGTGATTGGTGCAGTTCCCCTCGGAGGGTTTGTGAAGATGCTTGATGAACGTGAGGCGGCGGTTCCGCCGACGCAACGACATCATGCCTTCAACTGTCGGCCTTTGTATGCGCGATTTGCCATCGTTGCGGCCGGACCCCTGGCCAATCTGATGCTGGCAGTATTGCTGTATGCGGTCGTGAATTGGAGCGGGGTTGTAATGCCGGCACCGATGCTGGCCGCGCCGGAGCCAGGATCCGTCGCAGCGCAGGCCGGTTTGGTCGGAGGTGAGAGGGCCGTGCGTGCCGGCTTTGGTGATCTGGAACTCGATGACCTCCAATCCTATGACGATGTTCACTGGCTTCTGACACGTGCAATTCTTGAAAAGCGGGACCTGCTGCTCGAGATCTCTGGGCCAGCCCTGAAGCAGAGCCGCATGATCCGCTTGAGACTGGGCGAACTTGAATCCACCGAGCCGGAGCGGGAGCTGTTTCGCAGAATTGGCCTTGTCGGACCGTTTACCCGTCCGCTGCTGGGCGACATTAAGGTTGGTGCTGCGGCAGACCGGGCCGGATTGCGCAAGGGAGACTTGGTACGTCAGGTGGGCACGGTGTCGGTATCAGATGGCCAGCAATTGCGCCGTCTGATTCGGGGTGCCGTTACAGGAGTCCAGTCTTCGGCTTTGCCGTGGAAGATTGATCGGGCCGGTGTAGAACTGGTGCTCAATGTTCAGCCGGAACGGCAGATCGAGGGTGGCATATGGATTGGGAGGATAGGAGCCTATGTCGGTTCAGTTCCCGAAATGGTTACCGTGCGGTATGGTCCGATCCACGGCCTGTGGCTGGCAGTCGTTCGCTGCTGGGACGTTTCAGCGCTGACGGTCAGGATGATGGGGAAGATGCTTTTGGGCGAGGCATCACTCAAGAACCTGAGTGGACCGTTGACGATAGCTGATTATGCAGGAAAGTCGGCCAATTCGGGGCTGACGCAGTACGTTTTGTTTCTCGCTCTGATCAGCGTGAGCCTGGGTGTTTTGAATTTGCTCCCGATACCTGTGCTCGATGGGGGACACCTGATGTATTATCTTTGGGAGTGGATCACTGGCAAGCCCGTATCAGACAAATCCTTGGATCGTCTTCAACGGGGTGGCTTTGCGATTCTGTTGGTTCTGATGTCCATCGCAATTTTCAACGACATCAACCGACTGTTAGGCTAGATTTCCGGCGTTGCTTTCTTGGTGCCGGTTTGACTATTCAATATTTAAAATGCAATTCAATCGCTTCTTTCCGCGCACTGTCTCGACTGTTGCTTGTCTGGCCTTCATGGCCGGCACGGCGTGGGCAGTGAATCCGTTCACAGTGCGTGATATTCGCATTGAAGGTCTGCAACGTGTAGAACCGGGCACCGTTTTTATCTCGTTGCCGGTGCGAGTCGGCGATGTCTACAACGACGAAAAGGGTTCGTCAGCGATTCGGGCGCTCTTTGATCTGGGTCTGTTCAAGGATGTGCGAATTGAAATCAGTGGCGATGTCCTGGTGATTTTGGTGGAAGAGCGGCCCACCATTGCCGAGGTGGACTTCGCTGGGACCAAGGAATTTGACAAGGATGTCCTCAAGAAAGCGCTGCGTGACGTCGGTCTGGCTGACGGACGACCTTTCGACAAAGCACAACTCGATCGTGCTGAGCAGGAACTCAAGCGCCAATACATCAATCGCAGCCTGTACGCTGCTGAAGTGGTAACGACCGTGACGCCAATTGAGCGCAATCGCGTCAATCTTACATTTACGGTGGTTGAGGGTGAGCCCGCAAGAATCAGTGAGATCCGGATCGTCGGCAATCAGGTTTTTAGCGAGTCAACGCTTCGCAATCTGTTTGATCTGGACACGGGTGGCTGGATGAGCTGGTACACCAAGTCTGATCGTTATTCGCGCGCGAAGCTCAACGCCGACATCGAAACGCTGCGTTCCCACTACCTGACGCGCGGCTATATCGAGTTCAAGGTCGATTCCACGCAGGTTGCGATCTTGCCCAACAAGACGGATATTGCCATCACCATCAATATCACGGAGGGGGAACGTTTCCTGGTCAGTGGGGTCAAGCTGGAGGGGAATTACCTGGGGAAGGAGGACGAATTCAAGTCGCTCGTCACCATCCAGCCCGGGCAGGCGTACAACGCTGATGAGGTCGCTAGAACCACCCGCGCATTTACCGACTATTTTGGCAATTTTGGATTTGCCTTTGCACGCGTGATTTCGCGCCCCGAAATTGATCGTGTCAACAACCGTGTTGTGCTGGTACTGCAGGCCGATCCGTCTCGCAGAGCGTATGTGCGCCGGATCAATGTTGTGGGCAACAGCCGGACTCGCGATGTTGTTGTACGTCGCGAATTCCGACAGTTTGAAGCATCCTGGTATGACGGGGAGAAAATCAAATTGTCCCGCGACCGGGTGGACAGGCTGGGTTATTTCAAGGAAGTGGGTATCGAGACTCAGGAAGTACCTGGCTCACCGGATCAGGTGGATCTGACCATCAATGTGGTGGACAAGCCGACCGGGAGTCTGAGTCTGGGAGCTGGCTTTTCCAGTGCTGACGGCCTTGGCCTCTCGTTTGGACTGAAGCAGGACAATGCCTTTGGCTCAGGAAACTCGCTGGGTGTACAGATCAATACCAGCAAGATCAACCGGGTCGTTGTTTTCAACACGACAGACCCCTACTTTACCCAGGATGGCGTTTCCCGGACGATCGATCTATACCATAAGTCGAGCAGCCCTTATCAGGATCAAAATTACTATCAGCTCGTGTCCTCCGGGGGCAGCCTGCGGTTTGGTGTTCCGTTTACTGAGATTGATACAGTTTACTTCGGGGCCGGCGTCGAGAAGACCACCATCGTCCCGGGAACAGCTTTGCCCACGTCTTATATGGCGTATGCCAATCAATATGGCTACGCGAGTATGTCCATCCCCCTGACGGCAGGGTGGTCGCGGGACAGTCGAGACAGCGCGCTTTCACCCAATTCAGGCCGCTTTCAGCGCGCCTACGCCGAGTGGTCGGCGGCGGGTGAGGCACGCTATCTGCGCGCGACCTACCAGTATCAGCAGTTCATTCCGCTGAACAAGCAGTTTACAGTCGCTTTTAACGGTGAGGTGGGTTGGGGCATGGCTCCGGGTGATCGTTCTTTCCCGGTGTTCAAGAAATTTTTCGGCGGCGGATTGGGCTCGGTGCGTGGATTTGAACAGGGCAGCCTTGGGCCGCAGGATGCCAGCGGTGTCGCCGTTGGTGGTTCCAGCAAGTTCAATTTGAATGCTGAACTGCTGTCGCCGTTCCCAGGGTCCGGCAATGACAGAACACTGAGAATGTTTGCTTTTGCAGATATGGGTGCGGTGGCGGGTCCCGACGGTGTCAACCAATATGCAAACAACGTTCGGGCGTCGGTTGGGGTTGGTGTCAGTTGGATCTCGCCAATGGGGCCATTGCGGCTGGCCTTTGCGAAGCCAATAAAGAAGTTCGATGGCGATAAAATACAGAATATGCAATTTCAGATTGGGACGAATTTCTAATGAACGACTTTTTACGTCAATGCGTGACTGGCATGGTGTTTGGTGGTTTGCTGGTGCTGGCTCCGGTACAGGCGCAGGAGTTCCGGATCGGATTCGTCAGCACCGACCGCATTTTTAAAGAGGCGGGGACTGCAAAGGCGGCGCAGGCAAAGCTTGAACAGGAGTTTTCGAAGCGTGAAAAGGAAATCATTGACCTCGGAACAACTTTGAAGTCACTGGTTGACAAGTTTGAACGTGAAGGACCGACTCTGCCAGAGGGACAGAAGGCGACTCGCCAGAAACAGCTGGTGGATCAGGACCGGGAATTGCAGCGTAAGCGCCGCGAATTCCAGGAGGACCTGAATTCGAGAAAGAACGAGGAATTGCAACAGGTGCTTGAGCGCGCAAACAAGGTTGTCAAGCAGGTAGCCGAGGCTGAAAAATACGACTTGGTCCTTCAGGAAGCGGTTTATGTCAATCCGAAGCACGACATCACAGACAAAGTCATCAGGGCCTTGAATGCGGGTGCTGTCAAGTAATCCGTTGAGGCGTGCGAAGAGTGGCCTTGACTCTGGGTTCGATTGTTGACGCACTTGGTGGTGAGCTTCACGGTGACGACAAGCAGGTGATCCGGGGTCTGGCGACGCTGGAGTCGGCGGAATCAGGCGATATCAGTTTCCTGAGCAATATCCGGTACCAAAGCCAGTTAACGGATTGCCGTGCCACCTGCGTCATTGTGGGCCAGACGATGCGTGAAGCGGCGTTGCTGCGCGGAACCTGCATCGTGTCAGATGAACCCTATCTTTATTTCGCACGCCTGACACAACTCTGGAAGCGATCTTCTGGAAATCCGGCAGCCGTGCTCAGGCATCCCAGTGCGGTCATAGATCCCGGTGCTTTTGTTCACCCGAGTGCGCGTATCGGTGCCTTGTGCGTGATCGAACGAGGGGCCAGCATAGGCGCAGACACTGAACTCAAGTCGCGCGTCACGATTGCGGAAGGCTGTGCCATTGGTGAGCGTTGCCTGCTTCATCCGGGCGTTGTGATCGGCGCAGACGGCTTCGGTTTCGCACCACATGCAGGTAGGTGGGAGAAGATTGAACAACTTGGTGCGGTACGGATCGGTAATGACGTTGAAATTGGTGCCAATACCTGCATTGACCGTGGAGCGCTGGAGGATACAGTCATCGGGGATGGCGTCAAGCTGGACAACCTGATACAGATCGGACATAACGTGAAAGTCGGCAACAATACGGCGATGGCCGGTTGTGTTGGTGTGGCCGGAAGCGCTGTCATTGGTGATAACTGCACCATCGGGGGTGGTGCGATCATTCTCGGACACTTGCTGCTGGCCGATGGCGTCAACATTTCGGCGGCGACGGTCGTGACCAAATCGATACGCAAAGTTGGACATTACACAGGCATCTTTCCGATTGATGACAATGCGGTTTGGGAGAAGAACGCCGCTTCCCTCAAACAACTGCATGGATTGCGTGAGCGCATCCGGGCTCTGGAAGACGTGGCGAAGAAGTGAACTCTGAGTCGGACAAAACATAATGGATATCCACAAAATTCTCAAACAACTGCCGCATCGCTATCCATTCCTGCTGGTGGATCGTGTGCTTGAACTGGACAAGGGAAAGAGCATCAAGGCACTGAAGAATGTCACCATCAATGAACCCTTTTTTGAGGGACATTTTCCAAATCGCCCGGTCATGCCAGGCGTGCTCATGCTTGAGGCTTTGGCTCAGGCCTCGGCCTTGCTTTCATTTGATGCACTTGACGCCTCACCTGACGACAAGATGATTTACTATTTCGCCGGGATGGAAGGCGTGCGCTTTCGGCGACCTGTCGAGCCGGGCGATCAGCTTATTCTGGAAGCTCAAATTTTGCGCATGAAGGCGGGTATCTTCAAATTCAAGACCCGCGCGCTGGTCGGTGACGACATTGCGGTGGAGGCAGAACTGACCTGCGCCATGCGCTCCATCGCGTAAAGGCTTGGCATGACGGCTATTCATGCAACTGCCATTGTTGATCGAGGCGCAGAGCTCGATCAGACGGTCAGCGTCGGACCCTATACGCTGATTGGACCTCACGTCAAGATTTGTGCCGGAACCAGCATTGGAGCCCATTGTGTGCTGGAAGGGCACACCATGATCGGGCGTGACAACCGCATATTTCAGTTCAACTCCCTTGGCGCCATACCGCAGGACAAGAAATACCGGGGTGAGCCCTGCGGACTCCAGATTGGTGATCGCAACACAATTCGCGAGTTCTGTACTTTCAACATTGGTTCGCCAGGGGATCTGGGTTTGACAAGAGTTGGCGATGACAACTGGATCATGGCCTACACGCACGTGGCCCACGACTGCCAGATTGATAACCATACGACGCTGGCCAACAACACGACGCTCGGGGGCCATGTGCATCTTGGGCAGTGGGTGACGATTGGCGGGCTCACAGGTATCCATCAATTCGTGAAGGTAGGGGCGCACGCCATGGTAGGCTTTGCCAGCGCCGTGTCGCAGGATGTTCCGCCTTACATGCTGGTGGATGGTAATCCGCTCGCCGTGCGCGGGGTTAACAGCATCGGTTTGCGCCGCCGCGACTTTACGTCGGAGCGTGTGACAGTAGTAAGGGCCATGCACAGGGCGTTGTACCGGGAGGGCCTGACACTGCAACTGGCACGGGAATGTATTGCTGGATTACCGATGCAGCATCCGGAGTCTCTTGCAGATGTGGAAGTGATGCTCTCATTCCTCGATCAGTCATCGCCACAGCGTGGAATCGTGCGGTGACATGAAATTTGGTATGGTCGCCGGTGAGACCTCGGGTGACCTTCTGGCTGCTTTATTGCTTGACGGTCTGCGCAAGCGTTGGCCGTCACTCAGTGCAGCCGGCATCGGAGGTCCACAGATGGTGGCGCAGGGGTTCGAGGCATGGTGGCCGCACGACAGGTTGGCCGTGCACGGCTATGGATGGGAGGTCTTGCGCCGCTATCGTGAATTGGTCTGTATTCGGCAACAGCTCAAGGCCCGCATGTTGTTGCAACGGCCGGATATGTTCATTGGTGTCGACGCCCCAGACTTCAACCTTGACCTCGAGGCTGCGCTGAAATCCGGAGGTATCAAGACCGTGCACTTTGTGTCACCCTCGGTTTGGGCCTGGCGTCCTGAACGGATTGAAAAAATCCGGCGTAGCGTGGACCATGTGCTGTGCATTTTTCCGTTTGAACCGGATTTGCTGGCGCAACATGGCATTGCTGCCACCTACGTCGGTCATCCTCTGGCAGCTGTGATACCAATGGAGCCTGATCGTCGGGCGGCGCGGCGTGCGCTCGGACTGGATACGCAGGACCAGGTGGTGGCAATCCTTCCTGGCAGTCGCGAGTCCGAGATCCGTCACCTTGCGGGGCGCTTCTTCCAGGCTGCCGCGCAACTGCAGCGCCTCCGACCCGCCTTGCAGTTTGTTGTTCCTGCGGCGCCTGGTCTGAGAACTGAAATTGAACGGGCGACTCGTGCATGTGCCTTGTCGCGAAATCTGCACATCGTTGACGGCCAGTCGCACACGGTGCTGGCTGCTTGCGATGTCACGTTGATAGCCAGTGGCACAGCAACACTGGAGGCTGCGCTTTTCAAGCGCCCCATGGTGATCTCCTACCACATGGCCTGGTGGTCCTGGCAAATCATGCGTGGCAAACGATTGCAGCCTTGGGTCGGTTTGCCCAACATCCTGTGCCAAGATTTTGTCGTGCCTGAATTGTTGCAGGAGGCTGCCACGCCGCCTGCTCTGGCTCAGGCCGTCCTGTCCTGGATCGAGAATCCCGAGAAAATTGTTCAACTGCAACAACGGTTCGCGCGGTTGCATCAAGAACTGCAGCGCGACACACGCGAATTGGCGACCCATGCGATCGAGCAAGTTCTTCAAAGCTGAGCAAGTCGCCTTGAACTGGGATATGCCCGGACTCATCGCGGGCGTGGATGAGGCGGGTCGTGGACCGTTGGCAGGTCCGGTCGTGGCAGCTGCGGTCATTCTGGATGATTGCCATCCAATCAAGGGGCTGGCTGACTCCAAGGTTCTCACGGCTTCGCGTCGGGAGAACCTGTTTGATGAGATTCGCGCCAAGGCCCTGTGCTGCTCTATTGCGCAGGCCAGCGTAGAAGAGATCGAGTACCTCAATATCCTGCAGGCGACGCTGCTGGCTATGCAGCGTGCGGTGCATGGATTGAGATTGAAGCCGGTCAAGGTGTTGGTCGATGGCAACCGGCTTCCGACGCTGGACGTGCTGGCAGAAGCGATCGTCAAGGGCGACGCCCTGATACCGGCCATATCAGCGGCGTCGATTCTCGCCAAGGTGCAGCGTGACAGGTGGTGTGTCGAGTACGACGCCCAGTTTCCCCAATACGGTTTCGCCAGACACAAGGGCTATGGCACAGTAGAGCACCTGAATGCGCTGCGTTTGCATGGGGTGTGTCCGCAGCATCGCAAGACTTTCCGGCCCGTTGCAGAGGCTCTTCGATGAACTCAGTGCAACCTCAGTACATCCGATCGCGCGACAACGCGCTTCTGAAAGACCTGCGCCGCCTGTCCCAGGACAGCACGGCTTACCGCAAGTTGGGTTGTTTCTGGGTGGAGGGAGAACACCTGTGCGAGGCCGCTTTGGCACGTGGCGTCAGACCTCTGATCGCCATTTTTTCAGAGTCGATGTGGGCGACGGTGCCACCCGAGTGGTCTCAGGCAGCCGATCGAAACATTGTCATTGCAGACTCGCTCTTCGCCAGTATCGGAGCCCTGGAGTCGCCCGCTGGCATGGGTTTTCTATTTGCGTTACCGCCGGTCCAGGGCTTGAACCCACACATGGCTTCTGTCATTCTGGACCGAGTCCAGGACGCCGGTAACGTAGGGTCCATTCTGCGAAGTGCTTCGGCCTTTGGATTCAGGCAAGTTATTGCGCTCAAAGGCACGGCCGCGCTGTGGAGTCCGAAAGTCCTGCGTGCTGGGATGGGCGCCCATTGGGGCCTTCAACTGATGGAGGGAGCGGAGTTGTCGCGGCTGTCCGAATTGCATGTGCCAATCATTGTGACGAGTTCGCATCGTGGTCGATTCCTTCACCAGGCGCTGCATGCCAAGGGACTGCCAATGCCCTGCGCCTGGGTCTTGGGGCACGAAGGGCAGGGCATCTGCCAGGATCTTGAGTCGATGGCTGCCATTCACCTGCGCATCGCGCAGCCAGGCGGAGAGGAGTCCCTCAACGTCGCCGCCGCCGCCGCCATCTGCCTGCATGCCAGTGCATGTGTGTCCCTGTTCGACACAGCGCCTCAGCTATAATGGTCCGCTTCACCGCAACCTGTACGCCCAGAGCCTTCTCAAGCCAATTCCCTCAACAAAGCAAGCCAAGAATTGAATCTTGAGCACGTTTGGGCGTACCCGAAAACCCATCCGGAGAACCCAGTGCTTTTGTCTTTACAGGGAAACTTCCCGCCCGCCATTTTGGCGCTCTCAGACGGTGCGGTGTTTGTCGGAAATTCCATCGGGGCCGTTGGCTCCACGGTTGGTGAGGTGGTGTTCAACACCGCCATGACCGGTTACCAGGAAATTCTGACCGACCCCAGTTACTGCCAGCAAATCGTCACGCTGACCTATCCGCACATAGGCAATTACGGTGTCAATCCGCAGGATGTTGAATCGGCACGGGTTCATGCAGCCGGTCTGATCATCAGGGACACGCCTTTGATCGCGTCCAATTTTCGCAGCAGCATGACTCTTTCACAGTACCTGGTGCAACAAAACACGGTGGCCATCGCGAATCTGGATACACGCCAGTTGACTCGCCACCTTCGCACAAGGGGCGCGCAGAACGGCTGTATTCTGACCTTGGACGCTGGAGAGCAGATCACGCAGAACGCTGTCGACCGTGCCCTGGCGTTGGCGCAGGCCGCGCCAAGCATGTCGGGAACGGATCTGGCAAGAGTGGTCTCAACCAAAATGGCGTACGAGTGGACGCAAACTGAATGGCAGTTGGCACATCCGCGATCCCAGGGGCGGTCCGATTTTGGCAGTCAAACTGACAGCATGTTTCATGTGGTCGCCTACGACTTTGGTGTGAAGTTCAACATCCTTCGCATGCTGGCCGAGCGCGCGTGCCGGGTCACAGTGGTACCGGCGCAGACCAGTGCAGCGCAGGTTCTTGCTTTCGAACCTGATGGAATTTTTCTGAGCAACGGACCCGGGGATCCACAGCCATGCGACTATGCCATCGCCGCCGCTGCAGAACTGATGGAAACCGGTATTCCGACCTTCGGCATTTGCCTGGGACACCAGATCATGGCGCTCGCCTGTGGGGCCAAGACTTTCAAGATGAAATTTGGTCACCACGGTGCCAACCATCCTGTGAAAGACCTGGCCACGGGTCGTGTCAGTATCACCAGCCAGAACCATGGATTTGCGGTTGACGAGAAGACTTTGCCAGCCAATCTCCGTGCCACCCATATCAGTTTGTTTGATGGCACGCTGCAGGGGTTGGAACGCACCGACCGACCAGCATTCTGCTTTCAGGGGCATCCCGAAGCGTCTCCTGGCCCACACGATATTGCCTATCTGTTTGACCGTTTTGTGGCGCTGATGGCCAGAGCACAGGAGAAGAAGAATGCCTAAGCGTACAGACATCGAGTCGATCCTGATCATTGGCGCTGGGCCGATCATCATCGGCCAGGCTTGCGAGTTCGATTACTCCGGCGTGCAGGCCTGCAAGGCGCTACGCGAAGAGGGCTACAAGGTCATCCTGATCAACAGCAATCCGGCCACGATCATGACCGACCCGGCGACGGCGGATGTGACCTATATTGAGCCGATTACCTGGCAGACCGTGGAGAAGATCATTGCCAAGGAGCGTCCGGATGCGATATTGCCGACCATGGGTGGCCAGACGGCGCTCAACTGCGCGCTGGATCTGTGGCACAACGGTGTGCTTGATCGGTACCAGGTTGAACTGATTGGAGCGAGTCCCGAGGCCATTGACAAGGCTGAAGACAGGTTGAAGTTCAAGGATGCCATGACCAGCATCGGTTTGTCATCAGCCCGGTCCGGCATTGCCCACTCGATGGAAGAGGCATGGGCGGTGCAAAAAACTGTGGGGTTCCCGACGGTCATTAGACCCAGTTTCACGCTCGGTGGAACGGGTGGCGGCATTGCCTATAACTCGGAAGAGTTTGAAGTGATCTGCAAGCGCGGTCTGGAAGCGTCGCCCACCACAGAACTCCTGATTGAGGAGTCACTGCTCGGTTGGAAGGAGTTCGAGATGGAGGTGGTCCGCGACAAGGCGGATAACTGCATCATCATTTGCTCGATCGAAAATCTCGACCCCATGGGTGTGCACACGGGGGACTCCATCACCGTGGCGCCAGCGCAGACACTGAGTGACAAGGAATACCAGATTCTGCGTAATGCCAGCCTGGCAGTTTTGCGCGAGATCGGAGTCGACACCGGTGGCTCCAACGTCCAGTTTGCGATCAACCCGGACAACGGGCGCATGGTGGTCATCGAGATGAATCCGCGGGTTTCCCGTTCGTCGGCCCTCGCCTCTAAAGCCACAGGCTTTCCGATCGCCAAGGTGGCTGCCAAACTGGCTGTTGGTTACACCCTGGATGAATTGCGCAACGAGATCACTGGCGGTGCGACGCCGGCGAGTTTTGAACCCAGCATCGATTACGTGGTCACCAAAGTTCCGCGCTTCGCCTTTGAGAAGTTTCCGGCGGCCGACAGCCGTCTGACCACGCAGATGAAGTCGGTGGGGGAGGTGATGGCGATTGGCCGCACGTTTCAGGAATCGTTCCAGAAAGCGCTGCGCGGCCTGGAAGTCGGCGTTGATGGCATGAATGAGAAGACCCAGGACCGTGAGTTGCTGGAGAAGGAACTCGGCGAGCCTGGACCGGACCGGATATGGTATGTCGGTGATGCATTCGCCGCCGGCTGGAGTGTTGAGGAGGTGTTTGCACTGACCAGGATCGACCGCTGGTTCCTCGTCCAGATCGAGCAGATTGTGAAGATTGAACTGGAAATTGAACGTTTGCCAGCGCCCGAAGGCGGCAGTGCACTGGACGGCA
>CAIQVX010000281.1 GCA_903875275.1 uncultured beta proteobacterium
GTCAAGTCGCAACCAGCAGTATGGTCCTGCTTTTGGAAAATCTGGTTCGACTGACGATGGTCGCCGCCGTCTCGTTCTGGATTGCACGGGAGTTGGGACCGGGCCAGTTCGGCATTCTCAACTTTGCTTCTGCCTTCATGGCCATCTTGCTGTCCGTCGCTGCGCTGGGTATGGAAACGCCGCTCATCGTGCGTCTGACACAGACACGACAACCCGGCGCGCTGATGGGTACGTCACTGTTCATTCGTGGCGTTTTCAGCATCGCCATATTTGGTGTAGGCGTGGTCCTTGCCCTTCTGATAAAGAGCAATGACTCCCTGTCCTTGAATGTGACACTGGTAGTGGGCCTGTGCATCATCGGCTACATTCCCAGCGTACTGGATTGCCGCTTCAAGGCAAAGACCATCGCATTCGAACCAGCATTGGCGCGTACCGCCGCAACGCTGCTTAGTACTTGTGCCAAGGTTGCCTGCCTGCTCTTGGGCCTGGGGGTGGTTGCATTGGCCTGGACCGTGGTGCTCGAATCCGCCTTGACTGCTTTGGGACTGGTCCTCGCGTATCGCTGGTTCGCAAGAGGTTCGCAACAAGATGCGCTTTCGGTTGATCGCCAGCTCATGGCACCGCTATTGCGTGAAAGTGTTCCCTATCTGTGGAGCTCGGTTGCGACGTTGCTCCTTATGAAAGTCGATGTCGTCATGCTGGGCTATTTGTCGACCAATGCGGAGACAGGCATCTATAGTTTGGCGCAAAAACTTTCAGAGGTACTCTACGTGGTCCCGGTCGTGCTCATCGATTCGGCCTACCCCGCCCTGGCTAGACGCTTCCTTGATTCCGAACAGATGGATTCCAAGCACGGGCAAATGCTGTTCGACCTGGCAGTTGGCGGATCGCTGGTTGCTACGCTGGTCGCTTTGGCCTTGGCTGCCCCCGTGATTAACGTCGTTTTCGGTGAGCACTATGCGCCATCGGTGCAAATCTTTTACCTGCATGCCTGGAGCTGCGTCGCCATTGCCATGAACACCGCTCGCCATCGCTGGCTGGCTGCCGTTGCACTACAACGGTATGCGCCAATCGTGATTGGAATTGGTCTCATAGTCAACATAGCGATGAACTTGGCCCTCATTCCAAGCATGGGCGCCTTGGGCGCCGCAATCGCAACGGTCGTTTCATATTTTCTTTCCGGATATCTGACGTCAATATGGCTCGCTCCGTTGCGCGAAATTGGTTGGATGCAGACGCGCGCCCTATGGCCATGGAGACGGCTCTACACCGGGCTGCAGGTCTGGAGAGCAGGATGACGCCAGTGAGGTCGGACTCGCATCCTTTAGCATGCGGCCCATCCCCATCGCAGTTTGAGACCGCCCTGGTTTCTGTCGCCGCATCACTCGATCGAGAGTCGGTCGCAAGCACAATTGCCAGAAAATCAATAGCCAATATGTCGGACATCAGCTTTTCCATCGCAACACCAACGCTCAATTCGCCAGACAAACTGGAGCGCCGCGCCGGTTCAGTACGTGGGCAGAATCGAGTAACACTGGAACACTTGGTGCAGAGTGCTCAGTCTTCGGACGGGACACCGGCATGGTTGTCTGAGCAGTCTGGCCTGCTGGCTGTGAGCGAGAAGGATCGCGGCATGTACGATGCCATCCACCGCGCCTGGACCCGCTCCCAAGGTGAAATTCTTTCCTGGCTGAATTCAGAGGAACAGTACCGGCTGGGCACACTGACCA
>CAIQVX010000282.1 GCA_903875275.1 uncultured beta proteobacterium
GGGCGCCGATCCGGTTTGAGCTCATTGCGGTCAATCTGGACCAGAAGCAACCCGGTTTTCCAGCTCACATCCTGCCCGAATACCTGAAGACGCTCGGAATCGAGTTTCGCATTGAGACCCAGGACACTTACAGCATCGTGAAAAAGGTCATTGCCGAGGGCAAGACCATGTGCAGCCTGTGCAGCCGTTTGCGTCGCGGCATTTTGTACCGCGTTGCCGACGAACTGAAAGTCACCAAGATCGCACTGGGGCATCACCGCGACGACATGCTGCAGACCTTCTTTCTCAATATGTTCTTTGGCGGCAAACTCAAGGCCATGCCGCCCAAACTGGTCAGCGACGACGGCGGCCACATCGTGATTCGACCGCTGGCCAACGTGAACGAGAGAGACCTGACGAGCTGGGCAACACATCGAAAGTTCCCCATCATTCCCTGCACGCTGTGCGGCAGTCAGGAAAACCTGCAGCGCCAGCAGATCGGCAACATGCTGCGCGAATGGGAACGCAAAGACCCGGGGCGCATCAAGAGCATGTTCACCGCTCTGCACAACGTGATTCCGTCGCACCTGATGGATGCCAGGCATCACGACTTCAAGAACATCCGGGTCACTGGCACGCCCAGCGAGGATGGCGACAAGGTATTTGATGATGAAGAATTTTCTCCGCCGAGCCTGCCCGCGCTGCAGGTCGTGACCCTTTAGCCATGCAGGCCACCCGCATCATTGCCTTGCGCCACGGCGAAACCGCCTGGAACGTGGACACCCGTATCCAGGGCAAGCTCGACATTGAACTCAATGAAACCGGCCGGTGGCAGGCGCGCCGCGCTGCGCAGGCGCTGGCCAGCGAGGACATTGGGGCCGTCTATTCGAGCGATTTGCTGCGCGCCTGGGAGACAGCCTGCGCCGTCGCCAGCGCCGCTGGCCAGAAGGTGCAACCCGTTCAGACCTTGCGGGAACGTGGCTTTGGCATTTTTGAAGGCAAGACCTTTACTGAAATTGAAGCCATCTGGCCGGAACAAACCCTGCGCTGGCGTCAACGTGATCCACTGTGGAAACCTGAAGGCGGTGAGTCGCTGCTGGAGTTGAGGCAACGCATCGAGCAGACTGTCTCGACCCTGGCCGAACGCCACCAGGGAGAGCAAATTGTGCTGGTCGCGCACGGAGGAGTGCTGGATGTACTTTACCGGCTTGCAACCGGGCAGGACCTGCAGACACCGCGCAGCTGGAACCTGGGCAATGCCACGATCAACCGCCTGCTCTGGACGCCCGAAGGCCTGACCCTGGTGGGCTGGGCCGATACCCGCCATCTGGACGACAACGAAGCCCTCGATGAACCCAGCGCCTGACCCTGCACCCGAAATCGCGCTCAAGCGGATGCAATGGCTGCTGATGGCGTCCGCCACCTTGACCGTTCTGAGCAGTGTGCTCGGTTTGACGCCACTGCACTTTGTCTGCAAGCCCCTGACGATGCTCATTGCCATCGGGTTTGTCTATCTCCGCGCGTCCCAGGTGCGCGCACTGGAGCGCTTTGACTGGTTATTGATTGCGGCGTTGGCGGCCAGTATGGCGGGCGACATCTTCTTGATGCTGCCCGGCGGCTACTTCATTCCAGGGTTGGCTTCATTCCTGGTGGCGCATCTGTTTTACATCGCCCTTTTCCGTCAGGGCATCGCCTGGTTTCCAAGCGCCCGCGCGCTGCTGCTCGCGCTGAGCGCGGGTGCTGCCATGTACGCCTGGGTATGGGGCGGGCTGACGGACCCGGTTCTGAAAGTGGCCGTCGCGGCCTACGTCGGTGTGATTTCGCTGATGGTGGCACAAGCCATTGGACGAGCCACCGTGCTGAGCGACACTGCCTCCAAAGCTGTGGCGCTGGGTGCCTGCGTTTTCATGCTGAGTGACTCCTTGATTGCCATCAACCGGTTCGTGCAAGCCCTGCCACTGGTGTCTTTGTGGGTGCTGACAACCTATTACGCAGCGCAGTTCCTGATGGTGCATAACGCCAGCCGACCCGGCGCCCGCTAATCAGGCGTCAAACATATCGCCGTCGCGATTCGGTGGTGTGACACCTAAATGCCGGTAAGCGGCCATTGTCGCAATGCGGCCACGCGGCGTGCGCTGCAAGTACCCTTGCTGGATCAGATAAGGCTCAATCACGTCTTCTATGGTTTCACGCTCTTCGCCAATGCTCGCGGCAATGTTGTCCAGTCCGACCGGCCCCCCGTCAAAGCGGTGAATAACCGCTTCCAGCAACTTGCGGTCCATCAAGTCAAATCCCTGCGGATCGACATCGAGCATGGCAAGCGCGCGGTTCGCAATGTCAAGCGTGATCTGACCTGCGCCTTTGACATCTGCGTAGTCGCGTACCCGGCGCAGCAAGCGGTTGGCAATGCGCGGTGTACCGCGCGCGCGCCGTGCAATCTCGAAACCACCCTGGTCGTCGGTCTTGACCTTGAGCAGGCCGGCGCTGCGCTTGACGATGCGGGCCAGTTCCTCGGGCGAGTAAAACTCAAGTCGTGCCACGATGCCAAAGCGGTCACGCAGCGGATTTGTCAGCATGCCAGCACGGGTGGTGGCACCGACCAGCGTGAAGGGCTACAGATCGAGCTTGATGGATCTCGCGGCCGGCCCCTCACCGATCATGATGTCTATCTTGTAGTCTTCCAGCGCCGGGTAAAGAATTTCCTCCACCACCGGGCTGAGACGGTGAATTTCATCGATGAAGAGGACGTCGTTTTTTTCCAGGTTTGTCAGCAGGGCCGCGAGGTCCTTTGGCTTTTCCAGCACCGGGCCACTGGTCTGGCGCAGGTTGACGCCGAGTTCGTGGGCGATGATGTGCGAGAGCGTGGTCTTGCCCAGGCCCGGCGGTCCAAACAGGAGCACGTGGTCGAGCGCCTCCTCACGCATCCTGGCGGCACTGATGAAAATTTCAAGTTGCTCGCGCACCTTGAGTTGGCCGACGTACTCATCGAGCAGTTTGGGACGCAGCGCACGCTCCAGCGCTTCTTCATTGGGTGAAGCAGGCGCTGCCGACACCACACGTTTGGGCGATGGGGAAAAGTCGTCAGTTTGAATGCTCACGTGCTTGATGCTTCCAGGTCAATCAGACTATAGCGGAGCCACACCCCGGCCCCTGAATCCTGCCTTGTTCCCAAAGTCATGCTTTCGACAACGCCTTGAGGGCGAGCTTGATGCCTTCGCTCACTCCAGCCTCAGCAGGCAGCGCCTTCAGCGCCAGCGCCGCTTCCTTGTCGCTGTAGCCGAGTGCCAGCAGGGCCTGCAGAATGTCGGCCTGGGCAGCATTGGCGATGCTTGCGGACAATCCGATATCGGGTCCGAGTTTGCCCTTGAGTTCGAGCAACAGGCGCTCTGCGGTCTTCTTGCCGATGCCGGGAACCTTGATCAGTCTCCCGGCCTCCTGCAGTGTCACCGCCTGCGCCAGTTCAGCCACACTCATGCCGGACAATACCGACAGGGCGGTGCGTGGCCCAACGCCGGAAATCTTGATCAGTTGCCGAAAGGCTTCGCGCTCCTGGGCGCTGGCAAAACCGTACAGAATCTGCGCATCCTCGCGGACCACAAAGTGTGTCAGCAAACTGATCATGCTCCCCAGATCCGGCAGGTTGTAGAAGGTACTCATGGGCACGTGCACTTCGTAGCCCACACCATTGCAATCCACCAGCACCTGGGGCGGATTCTTGTCACTCAAGGTGCCTGTCAGTTTGCCGATCATTTCTTGCCTATCATTGCTAACCTATTGAGGAATTATCAACTTGATTCTCAGACACCTGTTTTCCCCGCCCAATAACACCCGTCTGTCGCATCTGTGCGGCCCCATGGACGAGCATTTGCGCACCATTGAAGTGGCCCTGCAGGTCAAGATTGCCCACCGGCACGAGCAGTTCAAGGTTGACGGCACCAAGGCCAACGCCAGACGCGGCATGGAACTGCTGCAGGCGCTCTACGAGATCGCAGCCCGTCCCATAGAGCCCGCGACCGTGCAATTGATGCTGGCCGGCGATGCCAGCATGGAAGACAGCGACGGCCCAACGCTCAAGACCAAGCGCAGCGACCTCAAGCCGCGCACCGTCAATCAAGCAGTCTACCTGGACAATATTGCCGGCAACGACATTACATTTGGCATCGGCCCCGCCGGCACGGGCAAGACCTACCTGGCCGTGGCCATGGCTGTCGATGCCCTGCAGCGCAGCGCGGTGCAGCGCATCGTACTGACGCGACCAGCCGTCGAGGCGGGTGAGCGACTGGGCTACTTGCCGGGCGATCTGGCACAGAAGATTGATCCGTATCTGCGCCCGCTCTACGACGCTCTTTATGACCTGATGGGATTCGAGCAGGTCCAAAAGGCACTGGAACGCCAGACGATTGAGATTGCCCCACTCGCCTTCATGCGCGGACGCACGCTCAACACCGCTTTCGTCATACTGGACGAAGCACAAAACACCACGCCGGAGCAGATGAAGATGTTCCTGACTCGCATTGGCTTTGGCTCCAAGGCGGTCGTCACCGGCGATGTCAGCCAGATTGACTTGCCCAAGACCCAACTCAGCGGGCTGATTGATGCCGAGCGCGTTCTCAAGCGGGTCAATGGCATTGCCATCTGCCGTTTGACCAGCGCCGATGTGGTCAGGCATCCACTGGTGGCGCGTATCGTGGACGCCTACGACGCACCCCGCAGCCGGGCCGGGTCAGGGACTTGAATGAAGATGCACCAACTGACGCTGTCAATGCAATTCGGCAAATTCAGGGACGCACCCCTGCACCGCGCTGTGCTGGCGCGACACAAGGTGACGCGATGGATTCGGTACGCGCTGGACAGTGATGCGGAACTCACCGTGCGCATCGTCGACACCGACGAAGCGCGCAGTCTGAACCGCGATTACCGGAAAAAGGACTACGCCACCAACGTGCTGACGTTCGACTACGCCCAGACGCCGGTGGTCAGCGCCGATCTGGTCCTGTGCGCGCCTGTGATCGCCAACGAGGCCCAAGTCCTTGGCAAAGACCTGCAGGCCCACTATGCGCATCTGCTGGTGCACGGCGTCCTGCACGCCCAAGGCTGGGAGCACGAAACGTCTGACCAGGACGCGCTGGCCATGGAGCAGCGCGAAACCCTGATTCTTGCCAAACTCGGGTTTGACAGCCCCTATCAGGACTGAAGCGGCTGTCCGACCTCTGAGGTTTATTGAGCCAGGATCCAGCCAATCAGATTCTTGATTTCGGCTGCGTCCTTGGTGGCGACAACCTTGTGCTCTTCTTCCGTGCCGTCCTGCTGTTTGACCTTGGGTGCCTTGGTCAGAACATCAACCAGTTTCGCTTCTGCATCGGCCTTGCCTTTGTATTTTTCTGCAATCTTCTTGTAGGAAGATGCTTTCTTGTCCTTGTCAATTGCGTGGCACTTCAGGCAGTCGCTCTTTTTTGCCAGTGCGGCGGCTGCGTCAGCGTTGACGGCGGCGCAAGCGGTGCTGCTAAAGGCCAAGGCTGCAACGCCCAGAACTGACATGGTGGCCAGTTTTTGAGGAATCGAGAGTTTCATCGTGAGGGTTCCCTTCTTGGTTCAAACTGTTTCCATTGATCGGCTGAAATACCGACAAGAGCCTGCAATAAGGATTAACCCTTACAGACTGTCGCCATTTTGCGCGGGTTCGCAGCGTCCATCGTCAGCATCTGAACGATTTCTGATCTGCATCAAATGAGAAGTGCAGCGAAAACGCCGGCTGGCACTTCGGGAATCTTCGCCCGCGCCAAGCAGGCTGCGGCAAGCCTGGACGCTACGTATAAAAAAAATATTTTTGATCCTTGGGTCGCGCACCTCTGATCGTCCGGCAATTTCGAGTCTGACCGGTGAAATATGTACAAATACTATGTACTTCGTTGCCGCAGAGAACTTACGACAGGATCGCCTCCGGGACCCTGTCCTTGCTGTAAGCGATTGATATCAAAGAACTTATGCGCGTGAACCACCAATTGGCACGGTGGTTGCTAAGCATTGCAGGACAACACCGACAAACCGAGGTAATCCAAATGAACCCAACAACCAAGATTCTGGTAGTCGACGATGAAGAAGTCGTCCGGATGAGCTATCTCAGAGCACTCTCAGGCGAGAGTTGCAAGGTGGAACTGGTGAGAAACGGCAGCGATGCCCTGGCCGCGATGGGACAGCGCTCCTTCGACGTTGTGCTTCTGGATCAGCGCATGCCGGGGCTCGACGGTATGTCCGTGCTGCGAACCATCAAGGAAAAGTGGCCAGAGAGCGAGGTCATCATGATCACAGGCTACCCGGCGGTGGAATCCGCAAAGGAAGCCGTGACGCTTGGCGCCTACGACTATCTGGCCAAACCCATAGGTCCCGACGATGTCATCAACGCAGCCAACGGCGCCATGATGCACAAGAGGTGGGCACTGCGTTGCGACGAGCAGGCGCCCTGCGCAACGATTCAGTAGTGAAGTTTGAGGTTTTGGGAAAAAGTGGTTTGGCTTTGAAGCAATTTTGCTGATTTGTTTATTTTATTGAAGGAGTAAGAGTCATGAGTGCACTGCGTAAAGTTCTGGTTGTTGATGATGACGCCGTTGTTGGCATCAGTTTCAACCGCGTCCTGTCGGAGAAGAAGGGCTACGTTGTAACGACCGCCCAAAATGCCCACGAAGCTCTCAAGAAGATTCGCGAAGAGTCTTTTGACGTCGTGTTTACCGACATCAAGATGCCCGGCATGGATGGCGTGGAATTGGCAGAGCGGGTAAAGGCCAGCCAGCCCTGGACCCCCGTGGTCATCATCACCGGCTACGGCACGACCGAGAACGAGGTCAGGGCCAAAGCCGCAGGCGTCTCAGACTTTGTCCGCAAGCCGCTTTCGCCCGAGATGATTGAATCGAGTGCCGCCCAGGCGTTGCGCGAGCCGGCACCGGAGCTTAGCCCTGAACTTGCCACACCCCCGGTCGAGCAGGTGCTGGCCGAAGTTGCCGTCAAAGAGAGCCGGATCAAAAACATTGCACTGTTCGTGGCAGCGCCCTTCATCGGCCTGGCCTACGCCGTTCTGCTCCCGGTGGTTGGCATGGTGATGCTGGCCAAAATCGGCGCACAGGCATGGAAGGCACGGGGACAAAAGGCCTGAAGCATTGAGCTAAATCACGAATTTAGCAATCAGTCCTCGACGCGGCGTCGAGCCGCACCCGTCAGGCATGACAATTGTCGCCTGACGGTTTTTGCCGTCAAGAGGCCAATACATGGGGAACCCGAATGAAACGCTCCCGCGCACTGAGTAAGTTGATCCTGACAGGCTTGTTTGCATCCGTCCTGTCCTTTGCCGGCCTGACCGCCCATGCGGCAGACGGCGAAATGTCCAAGGAAAGCAAGGCCTGCCTGTCTTGCCATGAAAAGGACAATCTCGCCAAGACGCTCCAAAGTGGCGAAGTTCTGTCCTTGAACGTCTCGACCAAGGCCTACACCGAGTCGATGCACAAGAAGACCGACTGCGAGGACTGCCATTCGAATCTCGATTCGAAGACGCACGGCAAGGTCAAGACTGCCATCAAGAGCAAGCGGGACTTTGCGCTTGGCATGCGCGAATCCTGCCGGGACTGCCACAAAAAGAAGGCTACCGAGTACGACGACAGCGTTCACTCAGCCCTGATCAAGGCCGGTAGCAAGAAGGCACCTCTTTGTACGGATTGCCACAACCCGCACACCGTTCGCTCCTACAAGATCGTGGGCCCCATCACCGAGACCCCCTGCGCCAAGTGCCATGAGGGTATCTTCAAAGCCTACGCCAAGGACGTCCACGGCCAGGAGCGCATCGCCAAAGGCATCAGTGCGCCACTTTGCGCCGGTTGCCACCAGGCGCACGCAGTCAAGGCAGCATCCATGGGCGAGGGTGTCAAGGACGCCTGCCTGGCGTGTCACAAGGAGGCTGTCAAGCAGCACGATGACTGGCTACCCAACACGGCACTCCACTTTGAAGCGATTTCCTGCCCTGTATGCCATGCACCCGACGCAAAACGCCGGGTCAACCTGCGGCTTTATGACGGAACCGCCAAACGTCAGGTTTCGGAAAAACTGGGCGTTCCAAAGTTTGAAAAACGCACCGACAGCGCCGACAGCAAGGACATGGGTCTGGATGAGCGGGCGTTGTGGAGCCTGCTCAAGGAATTCAACCAGGACGGTGGCGATGGCAAGATGCTCCTGCGCGGCCGACTGGAAGTGCAATCGGGCATCGAGGCGCATCAGCTGAGTGAGAAGTCCAAAGCGATCAAGAATTGCGACACCTGTCACAAGCAGGGGTCGGCTGCTTTCCAGAGCGTAACACTCACAATCGCTGGCCCGGATGGCAGGCCCCTGCGCCATGGTGTGCAGAATGAGGTGCTCAACTCCCTGACCTCCATGGAATCGGTGCGCGGCTTCTATGCCATTGGCAGCACGCGCATAAAGTTGCTGGACTACCTGCTGATTCTGGTCGTGCTCGGTGCGGCCAGCGTGCCTCTGGTCCACATGACGATCAAACGGCTGTTCAAGGGTGTACGCGAAAAACTTGAAGCAGAGCGGCTGGCCGCTGCTCAGAACGCCGGGCAGCAGGCTTCAACCGGTCATCGTCACGGCACCGACGACGCCTCCAAATAGCAGGAAAACGCCATGGAAAAGCTCTACATCCACCCCCTGCCTGTCAGACTCTGGCATTGGACCAACGCCCTCGGGTTTGTCTTGCTGATTGCAACCGGCTTGCAGATCCGCTACCTTGATCTGTTCCAGCTGATCCCTTTCAGAACGGCGGTCGTGGCACATAACTGGATTGGCTTCGTCCTGATTGCCAACTTCTTTGTCTGGCTGGGCTATTACCTGTTCAGCGACAAGATCAAGGTCTATCACCCTGAGTTAAGTCCGAAGAAATACTTCCAGGCCA
>CAIQVX010000283.1 GCA_903875275.1 uncultured beta proteobacterium
CGCAGCTCGTGATTGTTCCGGTGCTGCAGGCGCAGTTTGAAGTGGTGAGCGAATTCCCTGCCAGCGTGCGTGGCGAGGGCGGTTACGGTTCTACCGGCAAGTCCTGAATCAGTGCAGCGTGTCGTTGCCGGGAGGCCTGGCGTGCAGGGGCTGCACTTTGAAGAAACCCGTTCCTGCCGAGCGGCGGGCAATTTCTTCTTCGCTGGCTGCTCGAACCGCTTCCACCTTCAGGTTCAGACGCAGGGCCATGCCGGCCAGGGGATGATTGCCATCGATCACGACGTGATCCGGGTAGATGTCCGTCACGGTGTAGAGAACGTCCCGCGGTGCTTGCGCGCTGCATCCCGGTGGCAAGGCCGAGCCTTCAATCACCATGCCTTCTTCGAGCTCGGCGGGGAAGAGCTGGCGCGACTCCAGAAAGATCAGCTGGTCGTTGAAGTCGCCAAAGCCCTGCTCTGGCTCGATTTGCAGCTCCATCTTGGCGCCCACGTCATAACCTTGCAGTGCCTGTTCGAAGATTTTGAAAAGATCGTCGCCACCGACCAGAAACTCGACCGGCTGCTCCAGCACGTCAAGTTCTTCGCCCAGAGTGTCTTTTAGCGTCCAGGTCAGCGCGACCACGCAGAGTTCATTGATTTCCATAGGAGAATTGTCGCAGTTTCAGGAGTTCTTTATGGCAGAGACCTTACCCAGCGGGCTGTTCACTGGCCGCGAAGCATTTTCCCAACTGGTGCGGGATGTATTCGAAGGCGCGGCGCGTGAAGGCTGGCCAGAGATCATTCTGAGCGATGCCACTTTTGAAGACTGGCCGTTGCGCGAGCGCGCGGTCGTTGAGTCCCTCCATGCCTGGTCGGCATCAGGGCGTCGCATGATCCTGCTGGCAAACCGGTACGACGAGGTGGTGCGCTTGCATGCCCGCTTTGTCGGCTGGCGACGCACCTGGGACCATATCATTGACTGCCGTGTTTCCCGCACACTGTCTCCAGCAGACTTTCCCAGCGCGATCTGGAGCAAGCACTGGTACCTGCGGCGAATGGACCCAAGACACGGCAACGGCGTTTGTGGTGATGACCCGGAACGTCTGGTCGCGCTGCGCGAATTCCTGGACGAAATCATCCTCAACAGCTCGGCGGGTTTTCCGGCCTCCACTCTGGGTTTGTAATAAGCTGTAGTTTTATACAGCAAAACCAGGGGTTTCGGACTACAATCGCCCGCCTATGGCCGTCAAACCCACACCCGAATACTCCGAAGCATCGATTCGCGTCCTCAAGGGGCTTGAACCGGTCAAGCAGCGTCCTGGCATGTACACGCGGACCGACACCCCCCTGCACATCATTCAGGAAGCGCTTGACAACGCCGCCGACGAGTCTCTGGCAGGACATGGCAAGAAGATCAAGGTGACGCTGCACCTGGACAGCTCCATCAGCATCGAGGACGACGGACGCGGCATCCCTTTTGGTATGCATCCTGAGGAAAACGCCCCGGTCGTCGAACTGGTATTTACGCGACTGCACGCCGGCGGCAAGTTCGACAAGGGCAAGGGCGGCGCCTACAGTTTCTCAGGCGGCCTGCATGGTGTTGGCGTCAGCGTGACCAATGCGCTGTCGTCACGGTTGGAGGTGACGACTTACCGCGAGAGTCAGGTCGCGCGTCTGGTTTTTGCCGGTGGCGATGTGATCGAGCCATTGCACTTGCGAGCGCAAGGTGAGGGAGATCGAAAGACAGGCACCAGCCTGCGAATCTGGCCCGATGCCAAGTACTTTGAGTCGTCAACACTGCCGCTGGCACCGCTCGCGCACTTGCTGCGCAGCAAGGCGGTCCTGATGCCGGGCGTGACGGTGATGCTCACCAATGAAAAGACGAAAGAGAGCCAGAGCTGGCTCTTCAAGGGGGGGTTGCGCGATTACCTGAGCCAGACCCTGACTGGCGAGCCGGTCATTCCGCTCTTCGAGGGCGAGGGTTTTGCCGACGCCCAGAGCGACAGCTTTGCCGAAGGTGAGGGTGCCGCCTGGTGCGTGGCTTTCACGGAAGAAGGCCAGCCGGTCCGTGAAAGTTATGTGAACCTGATTCCGACGCACGATGGCGGGACCCACGAGAGCGGTCTGCGTGATGGCTTGTTCACGGCAGTCAAGAGTTTTGTTGAACTCCATTCGCTTTTGCCCAAGGGCGTGAAGCTGCTGCCAGACGATGTTTTTTCGCGTGCCAGCTACGTCCTTTCCGCCAAAGTTCTGGACCCACAGTTTCAGGGGCAGATCAAGGAGCGTCTGAACTCGCGCGACGCGGTGCGTCTGGTGTCGAGCTTCGTGCGCCCCAGTCTGGAACTCTGGCTGAACCAGGACGTCGAATACGGCAAGAAGCTGGCCGAACTGGCGATCAAGGCGGCGCAGATCCGCCAAAGAGCCGGTCAAAAGGTCGAGAAGCGCAAAGGGTCTGGCGTGGCCGTTTTGCCGGGCAAACTCACCGACTGCGAAAGCCGTGATCTGGCCCATAACGAGGTGTTTCTGGTGGAGGGCGACTCCGCTGGCGGCAGCGCCAAGATGGGGCGCGACAAGGAGAGTCAGGCGGTCCTGCCCTTGCGTGGCAAGGTGTTGAACACCTGGGAGGTGGAGCGCGACCGGCTGTTTGCCAACACCGAAATTCACGACATTGCGGTGGCCATAGGCGTTGATCCGCATGGTCCCAATGACACGCCGGACTTGAGCGGGCTGCGTTACGGCAAGGTCTGCATTCTGTCGGATGCCGACGTCGATGGTTCGCATATTCAGGTTCTGCTGTTGACGCTGTTCTTCAGGCATTTCCCGAAGCTGATCGAGACCGGCCATGTGTTTGTGGCGCGGCCACCGCTGTTCCGTGTGGACGCTCCGGCGCGTGGCAAGAAGCCAGCTTCCAAGGCCTACGCGCTGGACGAGGGCGAGCTCACCGCCATTCTTGACAAACTGCGTAAGGAAGGTGTGCGCGAGTCCGCCTGGAGCATCAGCCGCTTCAAGGGGCTGGGTGAAATGAATGCGCAGCAGTTGTGGGAGACCACATTGAATCCGGACACGCGGCGGCTGTTGCCGGTGACTCTGGGGGTGATCGACTTTGCCGCCACCGAGGCCTTGATCACCAAGCTCATGGGCAAGGGCGAAGCAGCCTCCCGACGTGAACTGATGGAACTCCATGGGGATTCTGTGGAAATCGATGTGTAAATGGTGGCGTATTGCCTGGTATGTTTGCTGTGCGCGCGGCGAAGTGGCTGGGTTGGGCGGCCTCCTCATGCTGGAGTACCAGAAATCGGCGTCCACCCAACCCAACCGCTTCGCCGGTCGGCAGCATGCATAGTGAGAACATTCCCGCACACATCAAGGTGATGAACCATGGGGCGACTGACGATTTCTGGTACGCCAGGTTGAGGAAGGCGCCCCATGGGTTATCACCGCAGGAACATTGAAATGAGATTTTCTATCTATGACTGACCAAGCAACTTTGGATCTCGCACCGATTCCTGCCGACGACGATAGTCAACTCAACTTGGCAACCTACGCGCAGCGGGCCTACCTTGAATACGCGCTGAGCGTCGTCAAGGGTCGGGCCCTGCCTGACGTCTGTGACGGACAAAAGCCGGTTCAGCGGCGTATTTTGTATTCCATGTCGCGCATGGGTCTGGGCTTTGGGGGGGCCAATGGCAACAGTGGCGCCAAACCGGTCAAATGCGCGCGCGTGGTGGGTGATGTGCTGGGCCGCTTTCACCCGCATGGGGACCAGGCGGCTTACGACGCGCTGGTGCGCATGGCGCAGGACTTCAGCCAGCGCTATCCCCTGATTGACGGGCAGGGCAATTTTGGATCCAGAGACGGTGACGGCGCTGCTGCCATGCGTTACACCGAAGCCAGACTGGCCAAAATCACCAGTTTGCTGCTTGACGAAATCGATGAGGGCACGGTCGATTTCACGCCCAACTACGATGGTTCCACCGACGAGCCGCGCCAGTTGCCAGCGCGTTTGCCGTTCAACCTGCTCAATGGTGCCAGCGGCATTGCCGTCGGGCTTGCCACCGAGATTCCGAGCCACAATCTGCGCGAAGTTGCCAATGCCTGCGTTGCGTTGATCAAAAACCCCAAGCTCAGCCACGAGGAGTTGCTGGAACTGATACCGGGGCCAGACTATCCGGGCGGGGGTCAGATCACGAGTACAGCTTCGGAGATCGCAGAGGCCTACCGCACCGGGCGTGGGTCACTTAAGGTGCGCGCGCGCTGGAAGATTGAAGAATTGGCGCGCGGGCAGTGGCAACTGGTGGTGACGGAATTGCCACCGGGTGTCAGCACCCAGCGCGTTCTGGAAGAAATTGAGGAACTCACCAACCCCAAGGTCAAGGCTGGCAAGAAGGCCGTCTCGATGGAGCAGAACCAGCAGAAGGCGACCTTGCTGGCGGTGCTGGACGGCGTGCGCGACGAATCCAGCAAGGAAGCTGCCGTCCGACTGGTGTGCGAGCCCAAGACCAGCCGGATCGAGCAGCAGGAACTCATCACCACGCTGCTGGCTCACACCAGCCTGGAGACTTCGTCTCCGATCAACCTGACGGCTGTCGGGCTCGATGGAAGACCAAGCCAGAAGTCTTTGCGGCAAATGCTGCTGGAGTGGACCGAGTTCCGCCAGGTCACGGTGGAGCGCCGCTCCAGGCACCGCCTGGGCAAAGTGCTGGATCGCATTCATATCCTGGAGGGGCGGCAAACGGTCCTGCTCAATATTGACGAAGTCATCGCCATTATTCGTCAGTCGGATGAGCCTAAGGTCGCGTTGATTGCACGCTTTGAGCTGTCGGAGCGTCAGGCCGAGGACATTCTGGAAATTCGATTGCGGCAGTTGGCCCGGCTTGAGGCCATCAAGATCGAGCAGGAACTCGCCGCACTGCGCGCCGGGCAGGAGAAACTGGAAGAGATTCTGGCCAGCCCCGCAGCGCTGCGCCGACTCATGATCAAGGAAATCGAGGCTGACGCCAAGGTGTTTGCTGACCCGCGGCGCACGCTGATCCAGGCGGAAAAGAAAGCCGTGCTCGAAGTCCGGGTGGTCGATGAGCCGGTCACCGTGGTGGTCAGTGACAAAGGCTGGGTGCGGGCGCAAAAAGGGCATGGACATGAGGTGTCCAGTTTTTCCTTCAAGGCTGGAGACTCGCTGTATGGCGCGTTCGAATGCCGAACCGTCGACACACTGCTCGCGTTTGGCAACAACGGGCGTATTTATTCGGTTGCGGTGGCCCAATTGCCGGGCGGGCGCGGCGACGGGCAGCCCATCACCAGCTTGATCGAACTCGAATCCGGTACACAATTGCTGTATTACTTCGCCGGCTCTGCCGATGCGCGCCTGTTGCTGAGCAGTTCCGGAGGCTACGGCTTTCTTGCGACGCTGCAGGACATGACTTCCAGGCTGAAGGCCGGCAAGGCGTTTGTCACCTGCAATGCGTCGGAGACGCTGTGCAGACCCTCGCTGGTCAGTGCAGGCACAGGCGGGGGCACCTTCCCTGCAGCCACCCATGTGGCCTGCGTATCCAGCGGTGGCCGCATCCTGACCTTCGGGCTCGGGGACCTGAAACTCATGAGCGGTGGCGGTCGCGGACTGATGCTGATCATTCTGGAGGACAGGGATACGATGGCCGGCGCCGCAGCGTACACGCGCAGCGTGCGCATCGAGGGTGTCGGGCGTGGTGCGAAAGCGCGTGACGAAACGCTGGAGATCCGCAGTCTCAACAACGCCGCTTCGGCGCGGGCGCGCAAGGGAAAGTCTGCCAATTTCGGCTTCAAGCCGGTCTCGGTGACGCGCGTGGAATAGCCGTCCTAGAAACTGGCTTCACTGACAAAGCGCATTGCTTGTCCGCTGATCGGGTGTTGCAGCTCGATCGAACTGGCATGCAGCAACAGGCGATTTGCCATCGCCTGAATTCTGGCATCGCCGTAGAGGGCGTCGCCCAGAATGCTGTGTCCCAGCGCCTGCAGATGCACGCGCAACTGGTGCGATCTGCCTGTGACTGGCTCAAGGGCCAGCCGTGTTGTGCATGGATTCTTGTTGTTGGCCAGAACAGACCAGCGTGTCACACTGGGTTTGCCGGTGTCCTGGTCAACGATTCGCAGCGGTCGCCGGTTCCAGTCCAGTGCGATGGGAAGGTCGATCACAGCCCACTCCGGCTGTGCAGTGATCTCTCCGTCAGCCACTGCCAGATAGCGCTTGCGCACCTCTCGCCGGGCAAAGGCATCGTTCAATGTTCGCTGTGCTGCAGCGCCCCGTGCCATCACCATGAGCCCGGACGTTGCCATGTCCAGGCGGTGCACGACCAGCGCGTCTGGGTAGACACGCTGTGCCCGTGCACTCATGCAGTCCTGTTTGTCAGCGCCACGACCAGGCACCGATAGCAAACCCGAAGGCTTGTCCAGCACCAACAGCGCGTCGTCTTCGTAGAGTACTGCGAGTTCAGCGCCCAACTCGCAATGCCGATTATTGAACCTCAGTTCTTGCCTGGTGCATTCTTCAGTTTGCCGCGGACCGGAACCACCGTTGTGATGGTGGGACGTACCGCATCAGGAGACACCGGTTTTGGAGGAGCCGTGTCCTTTTTCGGCTTCTTGACCATCTTGTTGCTTTGCTGACCTTTTGCCATTTTTTGCTCCTGGAGTTAAAGAGTTCATTCCCTGCAGAGGGGAATGAACCTCTCAATTATCGCTTGCGTTGCCTGTTGGCACGCACGAGCAAAACAGGTTGCGGTCGCCGTACACGTTATCGACACGCCCAATCGGTGGCCAGTATTTGACCTGCTTCAAGCTCGCCAGCGGAAATGCGCCGAGTTCACGCGAGTAAGGTCGGTCCCACTTCTCACCCAGCAGGGACGCCGCCGTATGGGGTGCGTGCTTGAGCGGGTTATTATCCTGCGGCCACTCGCCCCGTTCCACCTTGGCGACCTCCTCACGGATGGCGATCATGGCGGCAATGAAGCGATCGAGTTCATCAAGGGTCTCGCTTTCGGTCGGTTCCACCATCAGCGTTCCAGGTACCGGAAAGCTGAGAGTGGGCGCGTGGAAGCCATAGTCCATCAGACGCTTGGCCACGTCTTCAGCAGAGACGCCGTGGGCGCCGCCGCTGCTCTCCTTCAGGGGGCGCAAATCCAGAATGCATTCGTGGGCGACGCGTCCGTTGGCGCTGGCGTAGAGCGTGGGATAGTGATCTTTCAGCCGGGCGCTGACGTAATTGGCGGCCAGAATGGCAACTTCGGTGGCAGCCTGCAAGCCCTCCGGGCCCATCATGCGGCAGTACATCCAACTGATGGGCAAGACTGCCGCGTTACCCAACGGCGCTGCTGAGATGGCCCCCTGGCCGGGCAACCCACCTGTTGCATGGCCGGGCAGGTAGGGAACCAGGTCGGCCACCACGCAGACCGGACCGACACCCGGCCCACCACCGCCGTGCGGAATGCAAAAGGTCTTGTGCAGATTCAGGTGGCTGACATCGCCGCCAAACTCACCCGGTGCCGCCAGACCCACCAGCGCATTCATGTTGGC
>CAIQVX010000284.1 GCA_903875275.1 uncultured beta proteobacterium
CACATCCGATTCACTGATGGCACCCACTGCGGTGTACACCATTTGCACCTTGACTTCGTCGGTGGAAAGCTTGAGCAGAGACTGTGCCAGCGCTTCCTGCGAACCCTGCACATCGGCCTTGACAATGATGGGTACCATCTTGACCTCGCCCGCCGCCATGTCGGTAAACATGTTCTCCAGTTTGGCTGCCTGCTGCTTTGCCAACTTGGTATGACGGAACTTGCCGGCACGGTAAGTGGCAATCTCGCGGGCGCGGCGCTCGTCGGCCATCACCATGAAGTCGTCACCCGCCTGCGGCACCTCGGTCAGACCCTGAATCTCGACTGGAATCGACGGTCCCGCGGTCTTGATGCTCTTGCCATTTTCATCCAGCATGGCGCGCACACGACCGTAGGTCGAGCCAGCCAGCACCACGTCACCCGTCTTGAGCGTGCCAGATTGCACCAGGACGGTAGCGACCGGGCCGCGTCCCTTGTCAAGTTGTGCTTCGATCACCAGACCCTTGGCCATGGCGTCCACGGGAGCACGAAGTTCAAGCACTTCGGCCTGAAGCAGAACCTGCTCCAGCAAGGCGTCAATGCCCTCCCCTGTTTTTGCCGACACGGGGATGAAGGGAGAGTCGCCGCCGAACTCTTCGGGCACCACCTCTTCGACCACCAACTCGTTCTTGACGCGTTCCGGATTGGCATCCGGTTTGTCGATCTTGTTGATCGCCACGACGATCGGCACACCGGCCGCCCTGGCGTGCTTAATGGCTTCCTTGGTCTGTGGCATCACGCCATCATCCGCCGCCACGACCAGGATCACAATGTCCGTAGCCTTGGCACCGCGAGCGCGCATCGCAGTAAAGGCCTCGTGACCAGGCGTGTCAAGAAAGGAAATGACGCCGCGCGGTGTCTCCACATGATAGGCACCAATGTGCTGTGTGATACCACCAGCTTCGCCTGATGCCACCTTGGCACGCCGAATGTAATCAAGCAGCGAGGTCTTGCCGTGATCAACGTGTCCCATGACGGTGACAACTGGTGCACGTGGCAAGGACTCGGATTGTTGCTTGGATACCTCGTCATCGGTAAAGGCCTCCGGATCATCCAGCGCAGCAACAATAGCTTTGTGGCCCATCTCCTCCACCACGATCATGGCAGTATCCTGATCCAGCGGCTGGTTGATGGTGACCATCTGACCCAGCTTCATCAACTGCTTGATGACCTCGGATGCTTTGACCGCCATTTTGTGCGCCAATTCGGCCACCGTAATGGTCTCTGGCACGTGAACTTCGATAACGCGCATTTCCACTGGCGCTGCTGGGGCCCGGTTATCGTCGCGGTCCCCGTCGTTGCTGCCGCGCTTGCCGCGCGGACCAGAACGCCAGTTGTTGGCTCGACCCGGACCAGTTGGCCCGACCGCTCCACGGGTTGGAATGGCCTTCTTCTTCGCCGGATCACCGGCCCAACTGCTGGAGAGTTTGGCGGACTTGACTTCCTTGCCAGTCCCTGTTGTTGCCCCACCCGCAGGCGCTGCGGTGCCAGGGGCACGGACCGGCTTGGCCGGCGCGGCACCCGCGGCGGGCTTGTGCAATGTTCCCTTGATACTGGCGGCCTTCGCGGCGTCCGCGGTGCCAGGCTTACCTGGCTTGTTCTCTTCCGGCTTTTTTACCGGCGCAGGTTTCCTTGCTGGCGCCGACATCATCAACCGAATCGCGGCGGCCTCGGCCTCAGCCGTGCGGCGCCGATCAGCCAGATCATCAGCTCGCGCCACATCTTCCGCAGCTCGACTCTTGGAATCAGCCGCTGCTTTGGCACGTGCCAGTTCCTGTTCGTTCGCTGCCGCCTTTTCCTTCTCGGCGGTCTGGCGTGCATTGGCAGCGGCCTGCTCGACCGCCTCTGGCGCGGGCGCACCGACGGCCTTTGGCTTGCTCTGCTCCAGCAGGGCCTGAGCCGCAGCCTGCTTAACGGCATCTTCCGCAGCCCGGGCCGCGGCCTCGCGCGCAGTTGCTTCCTGCTCCTCGCGCAACCGACGGCGCTCCGACAGTTCCTGCTCCTGCCGGCGAATGAGTTCCGCCTGGCGCCTGGCTTGCTCTTCGCGACGCGCCAGTTCAGCGTTGTCAATCAATGGCACTGCCTCTGCTGTCGGCTCCGCAGCGGACTGCTCAACCGGCCCATCGGCGCCGTCCTCGCGTCTTACGAAAGTACGCTTCTTGCGAACCTCCACCTGAATTGTTCTGGCCTTGCCGGTGGCGTCCGCCTGCTTGATTTCACTGGTTGACTTCTTGACCAATGTAATCTTCTTGCGCTCGGAACTCGCAGCGCCATGCGTGGACTGCAGATAGGCCAGCAAGCGCTGCTTGTCGCTATCACTGAGCTTGTCGGAAGCAGCAGCCTTGGCAACTCCTGCTGATTTCAATTGCTCAAGCAGTGTATCGGTTGATTTCTTGAGTTCGCTGGCAAACTCGGCGACGGTGGTACTGGACATTTGTTGTGTAACCTTTGGTTCGGCATAACAAGCCCTGGGGGCATTTGCTGGCCATCACTAAAACTTCGTATTCATGACATATTCTTCATGGCAGGGGAGCTGTGTCGTTAGCGAACCAATGTTCGCGCGCCTTCATGATCAAGATCTTGGCATCCTCCGCAGACTGACCCGACACTTCAATCAATTCATCGACTGCCAGATCAGCGAGGTCATCTCGGGTATGGATGCCCGCGGTGGCCAGTTTGGCGATCAGTTCCGGGGTAACACCTTCCAGATCCCGCAAATCCAGCGATACCTCCTGCACACTTTCCTCAAGAGCGATTTCCATGGTCAGCAGAGCGTCCTTGGCGCGGGTACGCAATTCATTGACCGTGTCCTCATCAAAGCTCTCGATTTCAAGCATTTCCTCGAGAGGCACATAGGCGACCTGTTCCAGGCTGGTGAAGCCCTCCGCAATCAGCAGATCGGCGATTTCCTCATCCACATCAAGCTTTTCCATGAACAGCTTGCGACCCGAGTCGGTCTCACTGGCCTGCTTCTGGGCCGATTCAGCTGCATCCAGAATATTGATCTTCCACCCGGTCAATTCAGATGCCAGGCGAACATTCTGACCACCCCGGCCAATCGCGATGGCGAGATTTTCCTCGTCCACGACAACGTCCATTGCATGCCTTTCCTCGTCCACCACAATCGACAGTACATTGGCAGGCGCCAGGGCTCCGATCACGAATTGAGCCGGGTCTTCACTCCAGAGAACAATGTCAACACGCTCACCTGCCAACTCGTTGGTCACTCCGTTGACACGCGTCCCACGCACGCCAACGCAGGTACCGATGGGATCGACCCGTTTATCATGCGACAGCACCGCGATCTTGGCCCGCGAGCCGACGTCCCGCGCACAGGACTTGATCTCCAGCAACCCCTGCTCGATTTCAGGAACCTCCTGCCGGAACAGTTCGATCATGAACTCTGGCGCTGAGCGCGACAGAATGATGGGCGCTCCGCGCAAGGTGAGATCGACTTCCATTATCATGGCGCGAACACGGTCACCCATGCGCAGGTTTTCCTTGGGAATCATCTCGCTACGCCTCAGTCGCCCCTCGACCCGACCGCTCTCGACGATGATGTCTCCCTTGTCCATGCGCTTGACCGTACCGACAAAGATCTTGTCGCCACGAGACATGAAATCGTTCAACAGCATCTCACGTTCAGCATCGCGAATCTTCTGCAGAATCACCTGCTTGGCGGCCATGGCACCGATCCGGCCAATCGGTACGGATTCGACCGTTTCCTCTATGTACTCATCGACTTCAATGTCGGCAATCTGCTCTTTTGCTTCAAACAGCAGGATTTCCTGATCGGGCAACTGCAGTCCCGCCTCATCCGGCACCACATGCCAGCGTCGGAAAGTTTCATAAACACCAGTGTCCCGATCGACCGCCACACGGATATCAACATCCCCTGGGTACAGTTTCTTTGTAGCCTGCGCCAAGGCCGCCTCAACCGCACCAAATACCACGTCTCGCTCGACGTTCTTCTCGCGTGAGATGGCTTCCACCAGCATTAACATTTCGCGATTCATGCCATGACTCTCCTGTTTCAATTCAATCCGTATCCGGTTGCGTCGCCGACTTGGCGCCGCGCCCCTTGAAGCTGACGATGGGCGCCAACCGTGCTTCTCTCAATTCATCCAGCGCAAAACCGAGGGCCTGCATCGGTGCTGGCGGCCGCTTCTTGCTGACGCGCTGCCCGGGCTTCACGCTGGGCACTTCGCTCCAGACGATTTGCCAGCCCGGCGTAACTTCGTCAGTGTCCTCGCCAGACTGCCTGTGCTCGAGCGTTCCCCGGAATTTCTTCCGACTGGCACTGACCAATCCCGCGCCAGCAACACCGACAGGCTCCTTCAGCGTGATATCAACCACCTGACCGACAAAACGCTCAAAATCCCTCTGGTTTCGCAACAAACGGTCAATGCCTGGCGAAGACACCTCGAGCCGACTGAACTCAATGCCGTCGACTTCCAGTGCGAACAGCAGTTGACGTGTGACGTTCTCACAATCTTCCACCGTCACAAACCGCTCACCATCCGGCGCGCCCAAGCCCTGCCAAGGCAGATCAATCGTTACACGCAACAACCCGGCGGCGGAACGTTGAGTTTCCACCAGTTCATAGCCCAGACCGGCCACCGTTTGTTCGACAACTTCTTTCAGCGCCACTTGCGTTCAGGTAAAGACAAAAACAATCGACCAAAAAAAACGGGCGGTAGATACCCGCCCGTTTGGTCGTGAAACTGGATTGTATCTTAAAACGTCGTAAAACCCATGATTTTCAAGGCGATTTTAAGGCAAGGTACCCGCCTTGACCAGAAACATGTCGTCCGGCTTGAGATGCTTTCGGATCGCACTGTTGACCTGGGGCAAGGTCAGGGCATTAACCTGTAGGGCAAAATCATCGAGCCACTCGATGCCATAGCCCCGGTTGACTGCGGCCAGCAATGCGTTGGCCATACCGTCGGTGGTGGCGAGATCAACCTTGAACGAACCAATCACACTGCTCTTTCGCGCTTCCAGTTCTGCCGCAGTTACCCCGGTTTCGTACCATAGAGCGAGTTGACGACGGATTGACGTGATACCTTGCTCCAGCATGGCCGGCGCAAACGACGCCGAGATCTTCCAGTCCCCTGCGTTGAACATGTCGCTTCCCATTCTGGCACCCACGTCGTAGGTCAGCCCTTCCTTGTCTCGCACATTGGCCATCAACCGTCCGGTAAAGCCACTGCCCAAAATAGCTGTCCCCAGACGCAGAGCCTGATAGTCTGCGTCGCGGTATCGCAATCCGCTGCCCTGACCCAGGATCACCGAAACACTGGTTTTTCCCGTCATCGAAAGGTCCTGACTCCGCGCTGCATTGGCAACCACTCCAGTTGAAGCCAGTGCCACGGGGCGCCCCCCCAACCAACCAGAAAACGACTTGGCGACGTCAGCCTGAAATCTATCCGGATCCAGATCCCCAACCATGACCAGTCTCATCTGGCTGGGACCATAATTGGCTTTATGGAAGGCGATCACATCCTCAATGCGTGCCGATTCAATAGCGGTCATCAATTCTTCGGGCGGAGGGTTGCGATTGGGGTGCCCGACCGGGTAAGCAGACCTTGAAAAAGCGTCGGCAGCCTGGAAATCCGTGTCCTCCAGACTGCGCTTGAGACTCCCCGCTAACTGCCTTTTGGTTTTCGCGAATTCCTCAGGCGAAAACGCCGGAATCCGCAACTGCTCAGCGATCAGGTCAAGAACTAGCGGCACGTCCTTCTTCAATGCTTTCGCGCTGATCTCCAGAAGATCCGTTCCTACCCTGAAATGGATACTGGCACCAACCGCCTCAAGTTTCTCTGCAATCGCGAACTTGTCCTGTTTTTGCGTTCCCTGGTCCAGCAACATGCCTGTCAACGTGGCAATACTGGGGTTGCCGCCGCCTGACAAGCCCTTACCTGCCGGTAAAGTGACACGAACAGAAACCACGTTCTTTACGCCCGTCGGATACGCGATGAGGTCGATACCGGCGACCTTCGTGCGAAGGGTGCGCGCAGCAATTCCACCGCCGCTACCGGACTTCCGGTTGACGCCTCCCGTCACTGACTGCTCGCTCCTGGCAGTCGGGGCATCCGCGTCCCGGTAGTAATTCGGACCGCCGATGCGCAGACCCGGCGCCTTGATAGGTGCCACAGCGCCACCCGGCACCGCTGGCACAAACCAGCCTGTCGTACTCTGATCTTCGTTCAGATACGTGTTGGCAACCCGCTGGATGTCGGCCGCACTCACCTTTTGAGTCGCTTCATCGAGGGCATAAAAAAGCGTCCAGTCGCCCGCAGCGATGCACTCATTCAGATTTCCCGCAACAGCAAAAGAACCGTCGCGCTTGAAGGAAGCATCTGCCAGATTCTTGGCAATCGCAGTCCTGAGTTCACTCTCGGAAACACCCTCCTTCTTCAGCCTTTCAATCTCCTGAACA
Organism: uncultured beta proteobacterium; assembly: GCA_903875275.1. Classification (GTDB taxonomy): domain Bacteria; phylum Pseudomonadota; class Gammaproteobacteria; order Burkholderiales; family Burkholderiaceae_C; genus Rhodoferax. The sequence goes on from CAIQVX010000284.1 coordinate 6,481, forward strand.
ATGACCTTCTCTACCTCCTCATGTCTGACTCCCGGAGCCAGCGGTGCAAAAATGATATGCAATGTCGGGTCGCTGTTAAAGCCTGCATCAGCCTCGACTTCTGTAGAGAGATTCCTGTCGGTCACGGCCTTGTACAGACGACTGTTCTTCCCGTCGGTAAGGATTGCGCTGAGCAGCGTCAACGCGGCAAAGTCAGCATGCGTGGCGGCCGGAATCTTGTGTGCAATGGCAACGACACCCAACAGCCCCGCACGCTTGACGGTCACCCGGCGCGGACCTGTCTGAGCAGGCTCATCGGTGTAAACCACGGGAATGGGTCTGGGAGAGCGGGGGTACACGCCAAAGTACTTCCGCACCAGCGCCAACGCTTCTGCAACTTGAAAATCACCAATGATGGAGATCGTCGCGTTATTGGGCCAGTAGTAGGTGTCATAAAACTCACGCAGTTTCCCGATCGATACCTTTTCGATGTCGCTGCGATGACCGATCGTACTGTGGTGATACGGGTGGGCCACAAACGCAGCCTGGTAAATTTCCTTGTACAGCGCCTGAATCGGTGAGTTTTCACCACGTTCAAACTCGTTTCGGACCACCGTCATCTCCGGGCGCCTGTCGTCTTCCCGAAGCAGCAGGTTACGCATGCGATCTGCTTCCATTTCAACGACGGCCGCAAGCTGGTCGCTACCCAGATTTTCATAGTAGTTGGTACGGTCCAGCCAGGTTGTCGCGTTGTACCTGGCACCCGTGCGTTCGAGCAACTGATCCACGTTATTGCCCTTGCTACGGTCGCGCTCGGAGGTACCCTTGAACATGAGGTGCTCCAGAATGTGCGTAGCACCCGTGCTGCCTGTGACTTCATTCTTGGAGCCAACACGGTACGTCACCATGAAGGTCAGCGTCGGGCTCGAATGGTCCGGCAATAGCAGGACCTGCAATCCGTTGGACCGCAAGGAGTATTCCTCAATACCTCCTACGGACTTGACATGGTCAAATCCTTCGACGACGGCGGCACTGACATGCTGCGACAGCGCGGCAAACAGCAAGCACAGCATCACAGCGTAACGTTTCATATATTCACCAGAGCATAAAGACAAAGCACAACATTAGCACACAGCTTAACCGCTGTTGGTCCGATCTCACGAAGCCGGTCAGTGCATGCGACAATTCCCCACCCGCACCGTCTTGCTGGTGCCGATAAAGCTGTTCATAAATGAGGAAGATATGGGTTTTCTGACAGGGAAGAGGTTGCTGATCACTGGCGTTTTGTCCAAGCGTTCAATCGCTTATGGCATCGCTCAGGCCTGCCACGCACAGGGTGCCGAGCTGGCTTTCAGTTACGTAGGCGAGCGTTTCAAGGAACGTATCACTGAATTTGCGGCTGACTTTGACTCCAGACTGGTGTTTGACTGTGATGTCGGGGACGATCTGCAGATTGAGAAACTCTTTCTGGACTTGAGCCGCAGCTGGCCCCAGTTCGACGGCTTTGTGCACAGCATCGGCTACGCCCCGCGCGAAGCGATCGCTGGCAACTTCCTTGATGGACTGTCCCGCGAGAACTTCCGCATTGCACATGACATCAGCGCCTACAGTTTCCCGGCCATGGCCAAGGCGGCCCTGCCTTACCTGAGCAGTAGAGCGTCCCTGCTCACGTTGACTTATCTGGGTGGCGTGCGGGTGGTACCAAACTACAACACGATGGGCCTGGCCAAGGCCTCGCTGGAATCCTCGGTGCGCTATCTGGCCGATGCGGTGGGGGCGCAGGGCATACGCGTCAATGGACTGAGCGCCGGCGCCGTCAAGACACTGGCGGCCAGCGGTGTCAAGGATTTCGGACGCCTTCTGTCCATCTCAGCCAGCGCATCGCCGCTCAAACGCAATGTCACCATCGAAGAGGTAGGCAATGTCGCGGCATTTCTGTTAAGCGATCTGGCCTCCGGCATGACGGGTCAGATTTCCTATGTGGATTGCGGCGTCAGTCAGACCGCCGTCGCGGTCGTTGAGACTCCTTTGGCCTGAGTAATTCAGGCGCGTGATCAGGCTACGACGCAATCGGCGTAGTAGCGGTGCTGCCCGTCCCGCTCTTCTTCAACAAGCCCGTGGATGTCGGTTTCAAAGCCAGGGCAGCGGGTGTTGAACTCGCGGGAGAACTTGAGATAGTCAACAATCTTCCGGTTGAAGACCTCGCCAGGTATCAGTAGCGGAATTCCGGGCGGGTAAGGCGTGACCAGCCCGACAGTAATGCGGCCCTCAAGATGGTCTATTTCGACCCGCTCGGTCTTGCGCAGTGCGATGTGCGCGTAGGCGTCACTGGGTTTCATGGTTGGAGTGAGGTCACTCAGGTACATATCGGTTGTCAAACGGGCGATATCGTACTTGGCGTACAACTGATGGATGTGCTGACACAGGTCAGCCAGTCCCATCTTTTCGTACTGCGGATATTTCTGACAGAACTCCGGCAGGATTCTCCACATCGGTTGATTCTTGGCGTAATCGTCCTTGAACTGCTGCAATGCAGTCAACATGCTGTTCCAGCGACCCTTGGTGATGCCGATCGTGAACATGATGAAAAAGCTGTAAAGGCCGGTCTTTTCAACGACGACGCCGTGCTCTGCCAGGAATTTGGTCACCACACTTGCGGGGATGCCGGTCTTGGCAAACTTGCCGCTCAAATCCATACCCGGTGTCACGATCGTCGACTTGATCGGATCGAGCATGTTGAACCCGGCCGCCATCTTGCCAAAACCGTGCCAGTTGACGCCGGCTCTGGCTTTGGCCGATTCCCCCTTGATGATCCAGTCATCTGCCCGCCCTATACCCTCGTCCACCAGTTTGTCCGGCCCCCATACCTTGAACCACCAGTCGTCGCCATACTCCTCATCAACCTTGCGCATGGCACGGCGAAAATCGAGCGCCTCGGCGATGCTCTCCTCGACCAGCGCCGTGCCTCCGGGCGGCTCCATCATCGCCGCTGCTACGTCGCAACTGGCAATAATGCTGTACTGGGGACTGGTGCTGGTATGCATCAGGTAGGCCTCGTTGAAGAGGTGCTTGTCCAGTTTGACGGTCTGGGAATCCTGCACTAGAACATGGCTGGCCTGACTGATGCCCGCGAGCAGTTTGTGCAGCGACTGGGTCGCGTACACCACCGCATGCTTGGGACGCGCTCGGTTCTTGCCCATGGCATGGTAAGTGCCATAAAAGGGATGGAAAGCGGCATGCGGCAACCAGGCCTCGTCAAAATGAATGTTCTCGACATAACCATCGAGCAGTCCCTTGACTGTCTCCGTGTTGTAGAGAACGCCATCGTAGGTCGACTGCGTGAGTGTCAGTACGCGCGGCTTGATCGTATCCACATTCACGCCCGGCAGGTGCTGTCGAACCAGCGGATTGAGTCCGAGCTTGTTCCTGATTGATACGGGTTCAAACTCGCTCTTAGGGATCGGACCGATGATGCCAAAGTGATTGCGGGTCGGCTTCAGAAACACCGGTATGGCACCGGTCATGATGATCGCATGCAGGATCGATTTGTGGCAGTTGCGGTCCACAACAACCACGTCGTTCGGCGCTACCGTGTGGTGCCATACCATCTTGTTACTGGTACTGGTCCCGTTTGTGACAAAGAAGCAATGGTCAGCGTTGAAAATCCGCGCCGCATTGCGCTCGCTCTTGCCAATCGCACCGTCGTGGTCGAGCAACTGCCCCAGTTCCTCAACCGCATTGCAGACGTCGGCGCGCAGCATGTTCTCGCCATAGAACTGGTGATACATCTGCCCGACCGGACTTTTCAGGAATGCAACACCACCCGAGTGACCAGGACAGTGCCAGGAGTAAGAACCGTCTTCAGCGTAATCCAGCAGAGCTTTGAAGAAAGGCGGCTGCACACCTTCGAGATAACTCTTGGCCTCCCGGATGATGTGGCGCGCGACAAACTCGGGAGTGTCCTCAAACATATGAATGAAGCCGTGCAACTCCCGCAGAATGTCATTGGGCAAGTGGCGCGAAGTCTTGGTTTCTCCATAGATGTAGATGGGTACATCCAGATTCTTGCGTCGCACTTCTTCGATGAAATGACGCAGGTTAAGCACGGCGGGGTCCAGATCCGGTCCGGGCGTGAACTCTTCGTCGTCAATCGACAGAATAAACGCACTGGCGCGACTCTGTTGCTGCGCGAACTGGCTCAGATCGCCATAGCTTGTAACGCCCAGCACCTCAAATCGCTCTGACTCGATGGCTTCTGCGAGCGCCCTGATACCCAGACCGGATGTGTTCTCGGAACGGAAGTCCTCATCAATGATGACAATGGGAAAGCGAAACTTCATTCAAATCTCCGGTCGGGCGCAGAAATACACAAACAGGCGCGAAGTGTACGGACTAATTGGATTGCCGCTTGGCTGGCGCGGCGTGACTATTCCGGTAGGGCGACCTTCTGATCCGTGCTGAACTGGTAGTCCCTGAAAATGTGTTCAGCAGTCAGCGTCTGGTAGCTGCCGTCCGGCAGACGGCGCGTCGTGTCTTTCAGGCGATAGGTGGTTTGCCCACAGGTCCAGCAGTTGAAATTGCGCATATGCGTGCAAAGACAGGTCTTGTCCAGCACTGACAAGGTCTTTGCGTCCGGGTGCAAAGCAAGTTCCCGGTTGTAAGCGGTGATGTAGGCACAACCGCCGTTACCGTCCAGCAGATAGCCGTAGGCCTCGCAATTGGGACGGGTGCCGGCGCCTATCGCTGGCGTGTTGCGCAACATGCGCATCGGATAGCCGGTCGGTGAGACCGTGTTGACGATGATGTCGTCCTCGCTGGCCTTGAAGTACTCCTGCTTTACTTTGCTCGGCAGTCCACACTCGTCGGCGACTGTAAAACGGGTCGCAACCTGCACCGCGGCCGATCCCGCATCAAGGAACGACACCGCGTCGCTCCCGGTAAAAATACCGCCTGCGGCGATCACAGGGATCGCCAGTTGCTCGGACTGAAGATACTTCAGGACCTCGCCGATGATTGTTGCGAGATCGTACTGAGCCCAATCGGTTCCAAAGCCAAGGTGCCCACCAGCCAGGGGTCCCTCAACAATCACGTAGTCTGGCAAACGGTCCAGCCTTGCGTTCTTTCGCAGAAAGAGCTGCAATGCACGGACAGACGACACAATGATGCCAAGTTTGGCGTGCCTAAACCGCGCATGGTCCGCGAGCAGGCCGAAAGAGCCCAAATGCAGGCCGGCACTTAGCGTGATGCCATCGATTCCTGCGTCGAGTGCCGCTGCCATACGCACCTGCAGTGTCTCGCGCGGCGCGTTCATGGTCAACTTCTCCATGCAGTTGACAAAGATCAGACCGTCTCCCTTTTTGGCCTGCATCGTTGATTCGACATGCCGCTGCGTCGCCTCGGCGAGCGCGCCAAGATCAAACTTGATCAAGGACTTGTCCGAATTATGGATATTGTGCCGGTACAGTTTCAACTTGTTCTTGACAAACTTGGTGTCAAAACGTCGATCTGAAACATCGGTCACCATGGCATCTGAAATATGCCCTATGCCGCCGAGGCGCGCCGCCTCCAGGGCCAACTCAGCTGTCGAAATATCGACGCCCATACCGCCGATCATGATCGGTACGAACTCCTTGTTTCCGAACATCAGGCGGAAGTCATCAACACGTTTCATTCAAGTCCTTGGGCCCAGTGGCAGACCTGGCTACTGACTTGACTGATTGCCCAAGCAAGCCCAGGGAGAAAATTGCGAAACTGACTGGTCTCGCGCGGCTCGAATTCTACCCCTCCAGGGTCCGGGCTGCGTCGGGAATGCGCGTTAGCGACAGCCTGCTGCGGTGCACGACGGTAAATTTGCATCAACCGGGATTAACATGCACGTTTTGCCCACGCCACAGACCTGGCATGAAGCAGTCTCTTGAGAAACACCCCTAACCCATGGCCACACTAACCAAAACCCGGATCCGCCCACTCAAGGGAGTGCATGTACTCAGTTTGAGCTTGAATCTACCCGGACCGGCAGCGCTGATGCGATGCCAACAAATGGGCGCTTCCTGCGTCAAGTTGGAGCCGCCCGGGCCACCCGGCTCTGCACCCGGGACCTCGGGTGATCCCATGGGTATGTACAACCGGACTGCGTTCAATGTGCTGCATCATGGCATGCGCCTGGCGGTTGCCGATCTCAAGACCGAAAAGGGACAGAGGACGCTGCACCGGGAACTGGCCAAGGCCGACATCCTGTTGACCTCGTTTCGGCCTTCGGCCCTGAAAAAGCTGGGACTCGACTGGAAGCTTCTGCACCTGCTGTACCCGACGCTGTCGCAGGTGGCGATTGTGGGCGCGCCCGGATTGCGAGCAGAGGAGCCGGGACACGACCTCACCTATGTGGCAGAAAACGATCTGGTGAACGGTCTTGAGTTGCCCGCCACACTGTACGCCGACATGGGAGGCTCGTTGATGGCCTCGGAGGCGGTTCTGCAAGCGGCTCTGTTGCAAAAGCAAGGTAAGAGTTTGTACCTGGAAGTCGCCCTGTCCGAGGCTGCAGCCTACCTCGCCTTGCCTCGAACCTGGGGCCTGACACAGCCCGGTGCTGCCGTGGGAGGAGGTCACGCGGGTTACCGCGTTTACGCCTGCAAGGATGGACGTGTCGCCGTCGCCGCACTCGAACCTCACTTTGCCAAGGCGCTGTGTGCCGCAAGCCAGGTGCCCTACGTCAACGTCCTGACCATGCTGTCGGCCCAGACCCACGATCTGATCGCCACCTACCTGCGTGGCATGACACGTTCGGAACTGGACACCCTGGCCCGTGACAAGGATATTCCTCTGTTCACGCTGGCACCCTGATGGCCGTCGCGCCGACTGCTCGGCCACTTACCCACCGCGTGTTCACGACGCAAACAGCAGCACCACGGCCCGCGCCTCAATGGCCTGACTCAGACCCACGGGTCCCATGCCCTCGGCAGTCTTGGCCTTGACATTCACCTGATTCACGTTGACTGTCATCGCCTGCGCTATTCGCATGCACATGGCCGCCCGGTACGGCATCATCTTGGGCGCCTGAGCAATCACCGTGCAATCGACGTTGCCTATCTCATAGCCATTTTCGCGCACCAGTCGGGACGCCTCAGCCAGCAGGGCTGAAGAATCGGCGCCTTTGAAACGCGCGTCATGGTCCGGAAAATGCTGCCCGATGTCGCCCAGCCCTGCCGCCCCGAGAATCGCGTCGGTGATGGCGTGCAACAGAACATCTGCATCGGAATGACCAAGCAGCCCAAGGTGAAAAGGAATCTCCACTCCCCCAATGATCAGCTTGCGACCAGCCACCAGGGCGTGGACATCCCAGCCTTCACCAATTCTGAAGCTCATGTCACTGCCCTTTCCTGCTGCCCAATCCGCGCGCGTTCAGGAGAGCCTGTGCCAGCGCGAAATCCTCGGGATAGGTCACTTTGAAATTGTGGCTGCTCGTTGCCACCAGCAGGGGCTGCAGACCCATGCTTTCGATGGCACCGGATTCATCTGTTACGTCGGCGCCAGCCAGTTCCAGTGCCCGAACCAACTGGCCGATGCGAAACATCTGGGGTGTCTGAGCCAGCCACTTGTCGCTGCGCCCAAGGGTCTGTACCACCCGCCCCTGCGCCGCGCACTTGAGAGTGTCGGCCACATTGTGTGCCAAGAGACCACCGACCGGATCGTCTTGGCAAGCGTCAATCAGCGAGTTGATCTGGCTTGGGGTAACAAGGCAACGTGCGGCGTCGTGAACCAACACCCAGTCATTCAGTGCTGCACCCTGCTCCAGCAGGCAATTCAGACCATTGGCAACACTTTGTGCTCTGGTGGCTCCCCCGCAGGCGGCAACCCAATGCTTCACCTCGCACGAATCAAAAAAAGCATCTCCCGGCGCAACCACCACCAGCACCCCGCCGATACGGGGTACCGCTGCAAACGCCGCGAGGGTATGCGTCACCATGGGCTGTCCCGCAAGTGCCTGGTATTGTTTGGGTCCCTGGGCACCGGCCCTCGAGCCGGCACCGGCACATGGAATCAAAGCCCAGCAGCGCGGTGTCAAGGAATCCTGTTGCGGTAATTTCCGGGTTGAATCAAACATGAGCGTGCACCATTCTAAAATATGCCGTTCATGGATTTACCCAAGCTTGTCCCCGGCAAACGATTCAACTTACCTCGACCGCCGGGATCTGCCGATGCGCTATTGCTGGCTCAACTGGGTTCACGGGAGCGCGATGGCGGCAGACTGACAGCCATTGTCACCGCTGACGCGGCAGACGCTCAGCGCCTCATCGATGAAATCGCCTTCTTCGCGCCCGACCTGCGCTGCGTCCTGTTCCCCGACTGGGAAACGCTCCCCTATGACACTTTTTCGCCGCACCAGGACCTGATAAGCGAGCGTCTGGCCACGCTCTGGCGAATAAGCCAGCACGACCAGAACACTGGCGCCGATGTGGTTATCCTGCCCGCGACTACTGCGCTCTACCGGTTGGCACCACCCGCCTTTCTGGCCGGCTACACATTTCATTTCAAGGTCAGGCAAAACCTTGATGAGGCCCAGTTGAAGGCCCAACTGACACTGGCTGGATACAACCATGTCAGCCAGGTGGTGAGCCCCGGCGAATACGCCATGCGCGGCGGCCTGATTGACCTGTTCCCCATGGGCTCACCGGTGCCGTACCGGGTGGATCTGTTCGACAACGAGATCGACAGCATCCGCACCTTTGATCCCGACAGCCAGCGCAGCCTTTACCCGGTGCCCGAGGTACGTCTGCTTCCGGGTCGTGAATTCCCCATGGATGACAACGCCCGCGTCGGCTTTCGAAAACGCTGGCGCGAGCTGCTCGAAGGCGACCCAACCCGGAGTCGAATCTACAAGGACATAGGCAACGGCGTTGCCACCGCAGGCATCGAGTACTACCTGCCTCTTTTCTTTGAAGAAACGGCGACCGTATTTGACTACTTCGGGACCCATGCAACGCTTGTTCTGCATGGCGACATGGAACCGGTGTTCCATCACTTTTGGGAGGATACCCGCGAGCGCTACCGGCTTGTGCAAGGTGATCCCGAACGCCCTGCCCTGGCGCCTGAAGCGCTGTTCCTGGCCACCGAACAGTTCTATGCACTTGCCAATCACTACCCCCAGCTTGGCCTGCGCGTTCGCCTCGAAGGCGTCGCCGACCAGGGGCCGTTTCGCGGCTTGCCCGAACTGACCGTGGTTCGCGGCGCCGATGAGCCGCTGGCACGCCTGAAAGATCATCTCGTCGGGTGCGGAAATCGTGTCCTGATTCTGGCTGAGAGTGATGGCCGACAGGCCAGCCTGCTGGATTTGCTGCATGCCAGTCATCTGGCTCCAACTTCGTTTGATTCACTGGCAGCCTTTGAACTTTCGGACACACCCCTGGGAATCGCCACGTCTTCGATGAACCGGGGGTTTTCCTGGCTTGAGCCTGGCATTGATCTGGTTACTGAGACCGAGTTGTTTGCCACCGGACCGACCAGTCGGCGGCGCAAGAAGCAGGAGCAGGTCAGCGATGTCGAAGCGCTGATCAAGGACCTCAGCGAACTCAATATCGGCGACCCGGTGGTTCACTCCGCGCATGGTATCGGGCGCTATCGTGGTTTGGTCCACCTTGAACTGGACCGGATGCAGACCGACAACGCAAGCGAGTTGCAGGAATTCCTGCATCTGGAGTACGCCGGCGGTGCCACACTCTATGTTCCCGTCAGTCAGTTGCAGCTGATCAGCCGTTACACCGGCGTCAGTGCCGATGAGGCACCACTTCACAAACTCGGTTCCGGGCAGTGGGAGAAAGCCAAGCGCAAAGCGGCCGAGCAGGTCCGCGACAGTGCCGCCGAACTGCTCAATATCTACGCCAGACGCGCCGTGCGCGAAGGCCACTCCTTTCGCTACTCGGCAGCGGATTACGAAACCTTTGCCAACGACTTCGGATTTGAGGAGACGCCCGACCAGAATGCCGCGATCCATGCCGTCATTCAGGACATGATCAGCCCGCGCCCGATGGACCGCCTCATCTGCGGAGACGTCGGATTTGGCAAGACCGAGGTTGCATTGCGCGCCGCATTCATAGGAGTTACCGGTGGCAAGCAGGTTGCTTTACTGGCGCCTACAACCCTGCTCGCCGAACAGCATTACCAGACCTTGGTTGACCGCTTTGCGAAGTGGCCAGTCAAAGTGGTCGAAATGAGCCGCTTCCGCTCAGCGCGGGAGATCACGGCAGCGCTCAAGGGACTGGCCGACGGCACGGTGGACATCGTTGTGGGGACCCACAAACTGCTCAGTCAAAGTGCGAAGTTCCGCAACTTGGGCCTGCTCATCATCGACGAGGAACACCGCTTTGGCGTGCGTCACAAGGAAGCCATGAAGGCACTCAGGGCCGAGGTTGATGTGTTGACTCTGACCGCCACGCCGATACCACGCACACTGGGAATGGCTCTCGAAGGCCTGCGCGATCTGAGCGTGATCGCGACCGCGCCACAGCGGCGTCTGGCCATCAAGACCTTCGTCCGTACCGAGGGTAACGGCGTCATCCGCGAGGCAGTGCTGCGCGAGCTCAAGAGAGGTGGACAAGTCTATTTCCTTCACAATGAAGTCGAAACGATTGAAAATCGCCGCGCCAAGCTCGAAGAGTTGTTGCCCGAAGCACGCATCGCCGTCGCACACGGCCAGATGCCGGAACGCCAACTCGAATCGGTGATGCGCGACTTTGTTGCACAGCGCTTCAGCCTGCTCCTGTGCTCTACCATCATAGAAACCGGCATTGATGTGCCCACGGCCAATACCATTGTCATGAGCCGCGCCGACAAATTTGGCCTGGCCCAGTTGCACCAGTTGCGTGGACGCGTTGGCCGCAGCCATCACCAAGCCTACGCTTACCTGATGGTGCCCGATCTGGAGGGGCTGACAAAGCAGGCCAGCCAGCGCCTCGATGCGATTCAGCAAATGGAAGAACTGGGTAGCGGCTTCTACCTGGCCATGCACGATCTGGAAATCCGTGGCGCCGGAGAAGTACTCGGTGAGAACCAGAGCGGAAACATGATGGAAATCGGCTTTCAACTCTACAACGAAATGCTGTCCGAGGCGGTACGCTGCCTAAAGGCCGGAATCGAGCCGGATCTGTTAGGCCCACTCAACGTCACGACCGACATCAATCTGCACTCACCGGCGCTGTTGCCAAGCGACTATTGCGGGGATGTTCATCTGCGCTTGTCCTTCTACAAGAAACTTGCCACAGCGAAGAACACCGATCAGGTCGATGCACTGTTTGAGGAAATCGTTGACCGTTTTGGGAAACTGCCGGCACAGGCACAAACCCTGATCGAAGTTCATCGCCTGCGCGTCACGAGTCAGGCGTTTGGCGTCATTAAGGTGGATGCCTCACCCATGGTCACGACGATTACCTTCAAGAAAGATGCACCCATAGATCCAATGCGCATCATCACGCTGATTCAAAAGAACCGAAACATCAAACTCGCAGGCAACGAGAAGCTTCGCGTAGAGCGAGCCATCCCGGAAATGCGGGACAGGGCGAAAATGGTGCGGGATCTCCTGCGTAATTTGGGACAGCCGGTCCCTGCGAATACCCAAATGAATACATAATGCGACGCGGTGCATCAATGAGTCAGACCATTTTCCCCTTCAGCTCCATCGGCGGCCACTGATCGCAAGCAAGCAGCGATTGCAAGCAAATCACTCATGATGGCAACCTCCAGACCCCAGGAATCGATCGAATACAGCACGGGACTGTTCATTCGAGGCATCGAGCCTCACTTGAAGCTCGGTGACTATCGGCTGATTGCGTTCGATATGGATTCGACTCTTGTTGACATTGAATGTATCGACGAGATGGCAGATGTTGTCGGCAAGGGACCACAGGTTCGAGCCATTACAGAGGCAGCGATGCGGGGCGAAATCAGCAATTTTGAAGACAGCCTGCGCCGTCGGCTCGCCATTCTGGCTGGCACCCACGTCTCGGTACTGCAACGCGTCTACGAGCACAGACTTCGCCTCAATCGAGGTGCCTTGCAGCTGCTCGCCTATGCGCGTTGGGACGGACTCAAGATCCTGCTCATTTCAGGTGGTTTCACCTACTTCACCGACAGACTGAAGCCGCGCCTGGGCTTGGACTTTGCCTACTCCAATGAACTCGAAATACAGAACGACACACTGACTGGCCGGGTGATCGGTGCCGTGATCGACCAGCACGCCAAGCGCGACACTGTGGCGAAGGTCTGCCTTCAGATCGGATGCGCGCACGAGCAGGTCATTGCCGTCGGCGATGGCGTCAATGACCTGGAGATGATGAAACTGGCAGGTCTTAGCGTAGCGTACCGGGCCAAACCCAAGGTACGCGAGTACGCCAACATCAGCATCGACACGGGCGGCCTGGACCGTCTGCTGACAGTCGCAAAGCCGTCTGTGGCTTACCGCTGACTCAAGCCGTTTCCGGCACGTTGGGCAGACCCGCCAAAGACTTGGTCAGTTCGGCTTCATCGTAGAGCGCGTCCGACATGTCGCCGGCGAAGTACTTCTGGTAGGCCATCATGTCGAAGTGGCCGTGGCCGGACAGATTGAAGAGAATGGTCTCGGCCTTGCCTTCGCGTTTACAGCGCAGAGCTTCAGCAATTGCACCCTTGATGGCGTGACTCGACTCGGGCGCCGGCACGATACCCTCGTTGCGGGCAAACAGCACGGCTGCCTCAAAGCACTCGACCTGGTTGTAGGCTACTGCTTCAATCAAGCCCAACTCCTTGCAATGGGAGACCAGGGGTGACATGCCATGGTAGCGCAGGCCACCTGCATGGAAGCCCGGTGGTGTGAACTGGCTGCCCAGGGTGTGCATCTTGGTGAGCGGTGTCATGCGGCCAGTGTCACCAAAATCGTAAGCGTACTTTCCGCGCGTCAATGACGGACAGGCAGCGGGTTCCACCGCAACAAAGCGCGAGGTCTGGCCGCCGCGCAAACCATGCCCCATGAAGGGAAAGGCGATACCGGCAAAGTTCGAGCCGCCGCCGCAGCAACCCACCACCACATCGGGCCAGTCATCAGCCATCTGCATCTGCTCCATTGCCTCCTGACCGATGATGGTCTGGTGCAACAACACGTGGTTCAGCACCGAACCCAAAGCGTACTTGGTATCGTCGCGCTGCACAGCCAGTTCGACCGCTTCGGAAATGGCGATGCCCAAACTGCCCTGATGGTTGGGATTCTCCGCCAGCACCGCCCGCCCAAAGACAGTTTCATTCGAAGGCGATGCAACACAACGTGCGCCATAGGTCTCCATCAGGGCGCGGCGGTAGGGTTTCTGGTCATACGACACACGAACCTGAAAGACTTCGACCTGCAGACCGAACAAGGAACCAGCAAAGGCCATCGATGATCCCCACTGCCCGGCGCCAGTCTCGGTCGTTATCCGTTTGACCCCAGCTTCCTTGTTGTAGAACGCTTGCGGCACCGCCGTGTTCGGTTTGTGGCTGCCCGCCGGACTGACGCCTTCATATTTGTAATAAATCCTGGCCGGAGTTCCCAGCGCCTTTTCAAGACGGTGCGCGCGGAACATGGGCGCTGGGCGCCAAAGGCGGAAAACGTCCCGCACCGGTTCAGGAATTTCAATTTCGCGCTCCATGCTCACTTCCTGCATGATCAAACTCATGGGGAACAAGGGAGCAAGATCATCAGGACCGACTGGCTGCAGGGTACCCGGATGCAACACGGCGGGTGCCGGTTGGGGCAGGTCCGCCTGAATGTTGTACCAGAAGCGTGGCATCTGGCTTTCATCCAGAAGGTACTTCGTTTGACTGCTCATGGTTGCTCCTCAAATAATTAATTGTTAACGCGAGTTGGGACTACGCGTATGCAGTATGCACGCCGATAGCACGAATTAAAAGCCCTTGCCTGTTGAGGTTTACCCTGCCCCCCATGAGCTCATGAGCAGCACAGAAGGTCTGTTACTCATCAAACAGAAACGTGGACTCCTGGTAAAAGCGCGCTGTTTTCGTGGCTACTTTTTCCTTCATCCAACTGCTCAACCAGCGGTTCTTCTCGTCGAGGCTTGCACCGTTACCCAACACCGCCAGCGGCAGATTGATGCGTAGCGCGCGACGTGGAATCAGGTGGCGCGAAATGCCAGCCGGCAGAAACGCCCCAACCCGCGCCAAGTCGACAATTTCCGCCGGGGCGTAATGCGGAAAGACCACCAACACCGTAATATCATCGTAGAGTGGCAGCAAGGAAGGCAGATGATCCGTATTGGCTCTAAAAATTCGACCGTGAACCTTGTACAGATCGACGATGTCATTAAGACGCTGAGTTCGCTGGTGTAAATTGCCCTCGGCAAACAGGCTGCAGACCTCGCCGTGTGGATATTCGACAAAGGCCAGCGACTCCCGGCGCGCCAGTAGCGCCCGTGCGTGCATCAGATCAGATGCCTCGGTTCTGATGCCCGGAAGATGTGCCAGCAAGTCCTTGAATTGTTCAACACTCATGCCCTTGATGAGGTGATACCAGGTGTCAAGAATCAGTTCCGGGTCCTCATAATCAACGACCTGGACTGCAATATGCTCCATCCCCAAAGACTGCGCCGCGGTGACTCGATTGGCCCCGTCCAGCACCACGTAGCGCTGCTCGCCAGGAATCGACGCCACGATAGGCGGATTCTTCAACACACCATCGGCACGCAGTCGCTCCAACAGCGGCACGCTGCGCTGCGCGTCGTGCTGCTCGTGCAGCAGCAGGTCGGCGACTGCAACGACGCGCAGGTCCGGCATTTCAGGTTGGCGTTGAGGCTGGATCACGCGGCTTGTCTCCATCAATCGTTGTTCGTATCACTCTGAGGGCGACTCACTGACACCGCTTCGTGGATCGCAAGGTCGACATCCCGAACGGCATCAAGTATTCAGGCACGATAGGTGCATCAGAAGTCGGTGTCAACCATTTCGTTCCGACTGCGAGTTGACTGCCAGTTCAGAATGGACGGCCAACACCCAACAGCGTCTGAAAATTCCATTTCTGTCGCAAATAACCGACACCACGACAAACTTTTCTACCTTAATCTCGCCTCCATCAAACAGGGTCGAGGAGACGCATCCATGGACAGACAAACAGAGCCCACGCTCGGCAGCAAGGATATCACTCCCATGTCCGACCGGCAATCAGCGCTGCACAACGAGGACTTGTGAATGAACACCATCGATCACCGGGTGATGTTGGGCAATGAGGCAATCGCCCGAGGCCTGGTCGAGTCGGGCTGCCAGTTCATGAGTGCCTATCCGGGCACCCCCAGTTCGGAAATATTGCCGGCTGTGCTTGAGTTCTCCGAAGAACTTCGCCTGGAGCTCTACGCGGAATGGTCCACCAACGAAAAGGTGGCGCTGGAAACGGCGCTCGCTGCCGCCTATTCGGGCAAACGCGCCGCCGTCGCCATGAAGCAGGTCGGCCTCAATGTGGCGGCCGATCCTGCGCTGTCCAGCGCATACATCGGCGTCATAGGCGGTCTGGTGTTGATCGTCGCCGACGATCCCGGTCTGCACTCGTCACAAACCGAGCAGGACTCGCGCATGTTCTCGCTGTTTTCCAAAATCCCGGCACTGGACCCCAGCAGTGCGCGCGAGGCCAAGGAAATGGTGGCAATGGCTTTCGCTCTGTCCGAGCGTCATCAGATCCCGATCCTGCTTCGTCCGACGGTGCGCATCTGCCACTCAGAGCAGTCGATTCAGTGCCTGCCTCTCCAGGCGCCGGGGCGCAGCGCCAACTTCGTCAAGAATCCTGATCGCTGGGCAGCGACGCCGCGCGCGCGAATGCAGATGCACCGGCAACTCAATGAGAAGCTCGCCGCGATTGAAAAAGAATTCGAGACCTGGCCGGGCAACCACGCGTTTTTCCCGACCACGACCAGCGCAGAGCGCGCGCCCCTGGGCATCGTGGCCTCAGGTGTCAGCTACGCCTATCTGAGTGATTTGCTACCCTCGCTGGGCCTGGCCGATCACTGTCCGGTTCTGAAAATTGCCACCGCCTACCCGCTACCGCGCGCACTGATCGACAACTTCGCCAGGCGTTGCGAGCGCCTCATCGTCCTGGAAGAAACGGACGCGGCGGTTGAACTCCAGATCCGGCTGACGATTCCAGTCTGGGGTCGCCTGACGGGCCACGTTCCGTCACACGGCGAGTTGACACCGGGCGTGATTGAAAAGCAGCTGTGCGCGGCGGCCACAGAAGCCGGGTTGCTGGCCCAGGGCCGCGCGCCGAGTCAGCTGCAAGGCCTTGTTTCCGGTTTGGCACTGCCGCTTCGGCGTCCAACGTTTTGCCCAGGTTGCGGTCATCGTGCCGCGTTTTATGCGCTCAGACGAGCCTTTCCGGATGCCATCTTCCCGGGCGACATCGGCTGCTACACGCTCGGCATGAACCAGGGCGCGGTCGACACCGTTCACGATATGGGTGCCTCCATTTCGATGGCCTCGGGCTTCTACCATGCCTACGCGCAGGATGGCAAAACACCGCCCATTTTTGCCACCATTGGCGACGGCACCTTTTTTCATTCCGGCGCTTCCGGTCTGGAGAATGCCGTCTACAACGGTGCGCGCTTTGTCCTGCTGGTACTCGACAACGGTACCACCGGGATGACAGGCATGCAGCCGACGCCCGAATTTGGCAAGACCGCTGATGGTCATGCCGGCGGCGCAGTTCAACTTGAGCCCCTGATCCGGGGTTGTGGCATTCACTACCTGGTGCATGCCGATCCGCACGACCTGGCCAGCTTTCAGAGAATTCTGTCAGACGCACTCGACTACACCCGTGCCGAACAGGGCGGTGTGGCCGTCGTCATAGCGCGCTACGCCTGCGTCGCACAGCAAAAAGGACTCGGGCCGAACAAGGTGGCCTTGCCGGTCGAAGTGCGACATGGGCCTGTTCCACGCCCCGCCACCTCAGCGACAGCCCTTGATGCGTCGTGGATGCCGCGCCACCTTGACCGTCTGTCGCCCTGTTCCGAAGCGTGCCCCGCGGGCAACGATATCGAGCGACTGATGACGCTCGCAGCACAAGACCGCTGGCAAGAGGCGGCGCAGATGCTGTACGAGGAACACCCCTTCCCTTCCACCTTGGGCCGGGTCTGCCCGCACCCGTGCGAGAGCCACTGCAACCGCAGTTCCCACGATGGCGCCCTCTCAATCAACGCGATTGAACGCCTCGTCGGCGACCGTGGGCGTGGCGCAGTCGAATTCGCCAGACGAGGTGCGGTGCAGGGCAAGCAAGTCGCGGTCATCGGCGCCGGCCCTGCTGGACTGAGTGCTGCATATCAGCTCGCACGGCTGGGCTATGGCGTCCACATCTACGAGGCGCTGCAGGAAATCGGTGGAATGTTGCGTTGGGCCATCACCGAGTACCGTCTGCCCACCAGCGTGCTGCAGCGCGAACTCGATGTATTCAAGGCGCTCGGCATTGAGGTTCATACCGGCGTGCGCCTCGGCACCAACCTGGCATGGTCCGAGCTCGACCGGTTCGACGCTGTCTACCTCGCCACTGGCGCCTGGAAACAGCGACGTCTCAAGATCGCTGGAGAGGAGCGTTCCGGGGTGCTCTGCGGGCTCGATTACCTGCAACAGATCCGTGCTGGTCAGGTGGCCGCCCTCGGCCGACGCGTGGCAGTCATCGGTGGCGGGAATACGGCGGTGGATGCCGCCCGCACCGCCCGGCGTCAGGGTGCAACCGTGGACGTCTACTACGATGTGCTGCTCGCGATACCAGAAGAGCTGAGCGCCGCAGCGCAGGAAGGAATCAGCTTTCATGCCGCACTGGTGCCGGTCAGTATTGAGTCCGGCGAAGGCAACGGAATCAGGCTGCTGCTGCGCGACCTGGCACAGTCGCCGCCTGCGCAAACTGACTCGGCAAGACCGTTTCACACGGCAAGCCAGGAGGCTGACAGCGTTCTGGTCTGCATTGGCGGGGATGCCGATCTGGGTTACCTGGCCGAGCCGGGTCTGATTATCCAAGGACGCATCGCAGCCGACTCCTGGGGGCGCACAAGCAAAGCCCGCATCTTTGCCGGTGGTGACGCCTCCAGCAACGGCGTCGGCACCGTCGTGGGTGCGGTCAATTCCGGCAAGCGTTCAGCGTTCGCCATTCACGAGCAGCTGAGCGGGCTGCCCTTGGACGGGCCTTCCCTGCAACTCGCTGGCGGACCCGGCATTGCCCGCGCCAGGCTACCGGACTCCAGCGACGTCCGGGCGCATCAGGCCACGCCCGTTGCCGGCCCACAGGCGATCAAATTGCAGTTCTTCGGCAAGATTCCCCGCGCTGAAACACCGCATCGCCCAGCCAGCGACTCAATCTGGAATTTCGACGAAGTCAATCTGGGACTCGGCAGCACAGCAGCCACAGCGGAGGCCAGTGAGCGCTGCTTTCACTGCGGCGTCTGCACCCACTGCGACATCTGCGTCAACGTTTGTCCAACACAAGCCATCAGCGAGGTGGACGGTTGCTACCAGATCGACCCCACCAAGTGCACCGCCTGCCGCGTTTGTGAAGTGCAATGCCCACGTGGCGCCATCAGTATGCCTGCCACCGGATTCTGTGTGGCCTGCGGCTATTGCACGACCTGGTTCGAGTGCCCATCGCTACAGCGGCGGCCCGATGGACTGGTCGATATTGACCGACGCACCTGCATCGACTGCGGCATCTGCATTCAAGTCTGCGCGCAGGGTGCCATACAGCCGCATATCGGCGCACCCAGCGCGAGCACGGCATGAGATTGCAAACCATCATCGCCGGCGTGGGTGGCCAGGGGGTTCTCTTCACGAGCAAGGTCTTTATCGAAATGGCGCGACGCAAGGACATGCCGGTGCTGGGGTCGCAGACATTCGGCATGGCCCAGCGCGGTGGTTCCGTCATGACCCATGTAAAGATCGGCGACTTCACCGGCCCGCTGATTGGTGAGGGTGACGCGGACCTTCTGCTCGGCCTTGACAGCTCAGAGGCACACCGGACCCTGCCCTATCTGCGTCCCAGAGGCAAGGGTAGTGCCGCAGTGTGCGTTGTCAACGCGCCGAACGCACAGGCCTTCCCTGACCAGCGCCTGGCCGCCTTGCTTCACGAAATGCAGGTCAGCGTGCACCGCTGCGATGCCGATGCCATCGCGCTCAGCATGCACAAGCCGATGATGGCCAACCTGGTGCTGCTCGGATTCGGCGCCAGCCAGAGCGACTTCCCGTTTACTTACGCGGATGTCGTGGAAGCCACCGAGGCTCTGAGCAGTCCGGTGCAACGCAGCGCTAGTCTGGAGGCTCTGGAACGCGGCCGAGCCCTCAAGTGACCGAGTGTCGACGCGCTTCGGGCCTCTACAGTCGAACAGCGCTTCGGCGACGAGTTGTTGCGACAATAGCCAGCAATCCAGCCAGCATCATTGCGTACGTTTCAGGCTCGGGCACCGCGGCAATATTGCCGGTAAAGGCAACATCATTGACTTGCCCCATGCCATTCCATCCCGCGACAACCACCTGACCGCTGATCAGTCCGCCGATCGGCGTGTTGAACTGTGCCAGTGGTGCCAGAAATGAGGCAAAAACACCACTGGCAAAAGTGACTTGCGTGGCCTCAGGCAGGTTGAAAAGAACATGTCCTGCAACGAAGTTCTCGTAGCCATGCTGCCCAAAATCAATGGTCTGTCCGTGGACATTCAGGATCACGGTTGTGTTTGCACCCAGATTGTCCAGACGCAGATTCTTGGCCACATCGGCACTGGCCAGGTCAAACACCGCCAGATCCGCACCGTGGGCATCGAACACAAAGGTGCCGCCCCATGGGTTGACACCGACTCCGCTGTTGGCAAGGCTGTCGAAACTCTGTGACAGAGTGGTCAGCCTTTGCTGCTCCGCAGCAAAGTCGATGCCGAGTTGAACACTTCCTGCAGCCACCTGAACCGGTGCCGGGTTCTGCCACTGCTGCACACCTGTGGCGCTACCTACGTAGCTGATCGCTGTAGCCCCCAACCAGTTGTTATTGGTATTGAGGTCACCGCCGATTTGAACACTGCCACCAAATGACGCACCCTGACCCGTGGAGAGGCTGCCGCCGATGATGGTGTTACCCCATATCGACCCACTGGCATAGGACAAATTGCCGCCAACGGTAAGCCCCGTTCCGCCGTAGACAGCCTGCAGACCGTCAAGCGTGTTGATTGAATAATTGGCAATGCTGGCATTGCCACCGACAGCAACGCGGCCTTGGATGTCGGAACTCGGCACAACAAAATTGCCAAAGGACAGCAGGTTCAAGCTGGACTCCAGACCCAGCGCGTTGGTCTGAGCCTGAGCCAATGGCATGACGCCCATTGCCAGCAAGGTCAGAAGGGTCAATGTCAAACGGTGATAAGCAGTGCGGTTCATGGCAGGTCATCCATAGTGAGTCAGAGCGGATCGCTGGAACTGTTGATGTATTGTTCAGCTATTGCCCGGCGACGTGAATGGTCGCGGCGCACCGTTTCACTAGTAGCTTCGAGCCCCCGGCCAGGCTGTGTTTCTAGTAGCTAGCTACCAGTTCATGCGGACAAACATGCCCGGGCATCCTGCACCTAAATGGGCTCCACGACAGATTCCCCACGACGCCCCACAAACCGCGCCAGCGTCTGGATCCCGCTGTCCTGTCGGCTGACATCATCGAGAACACGCAGCGTTGTGCACAACTGGGTCGGTCCGAATTCGACGACACCATAACCCTTGGACCGTGCCTGGGAAAAAACAAAATGCGGGTTCTGCGCGAGTCGTTGCGAGGTCTTGCCGTCGCCCCCCCGATCTGGAAGTCACACTGGTGCCACAAAACTCGACGCCAATCGCCGCACTGGCAGCATTGGCGTAGTCCGCCTTCAAATGACCAACCCAGTTCTCATGGACGTCGCCGCCCAAAACCACTGGGCTGCTCACCATGTGCTTTTGCAGGGAGCCCGTCAGGCGCGCACGGGCACACGAATACCCATCCCATCCGTCGTTCCAGAACAGGTGGCCACGACCGTTACTCAAGTTGCGCTGACCCATCAACGTCTGCTGGCCCAGCACATTCCATAGCGCTTCGCGCCAGACCCGCCTGACCCTGCATCAGGACGCTGGCACGGGCCGGCATCAAAGCTCCAGCAGCACCGGCCGTACCAACCTGCAGTATCTGTCGGCGTCCGCTTGAAAGTGGCCCGTGCGGCCCCGGCGAGAGAGAATTGATAGATGCTCCTTTGCGGATTCGCTCGAATGAGCCACAGACTGATTGTGGCAGCGGTTTGCGCGCCGGCAATCAAGGTAAAGTGAGATATCCCGCTGACAAGGAGAGAAAAAATGACACTATCACGAACCGTTCTGATCACTGGCTGTTCCAGCGGCATCGGGGAGGCGCTGGCGCACGAATTTCACGGTCGTGGTCATCGGGTCTTGGCCACCGCGCGCCGCATCGAATCGCTCCGGGCTCTTGCAGACAAGGGCATGACCACGCTGGCGCTGGACGTCGCGGACGCAGCCAGTATCAAGAACGCTGTCGCCGAACTCAATGAGCGCGGCATGCCGGTAGACATTCTGGTCAACAACGCTGGCTACGGTCAGTTTGGCGCGGTGATGGACACCGAGGTGGCGGACTTGCAGCGCCAGTTCGAAACCAATGTCTTTGGCCCGGTTGCCGTATCTCGGGCATTGTTGCCGCAACTGCGCCAAAGTTCGTTCGGCCGCATCGCCAATATTGGCAGCATTTCAGGCATCGTAACGACACCCTTCGCCGGTGTGTACTGCGGCAGCAAGGCCGCCCTGCACGCCTTGAGCGACGCCATGCGGATGGAGTTGGCACCGTTCGGTGTTCGGGTGCTGACGATTGAGCCAGGAGGTATTGCCTCCAGTTTTGGCGAGACCGGTGCCGCCCATGTCCGGCTGCCCCTTGGATCGATCTATGAACCGGTTTCGAAATATGTGCTGGGGCGCGCCAAAGCATCGCAGCGCGGAGCGACGCCAGTCGTGGACTTTGCCCGCGACGTCGTCGACCACCTGCTTCAGAGCGATCCGGCGCCGATCAGCCGGTATGGATCCCAAAGCATCCGACTGCCGCTGCTCAAGCGCTGGATGCCGGTTCGCATGCTTGACCGCAAGTTGCAGAAGCTGTTCGGACTGGACCGGCTTTGAGCGGCCGTGGAGATCCTTTGCCTTGAACGGCGGGGCGTTGGCGCCATGAGAGCTATGAATCTGGTAGCAAACTGCAATCTGCGCTATAGTTTCCTGAAACCTAGGCAAGATCAGGCTGCAGTGGCTGGCGGATCCTGTCGTTCATCCCTATTGAGTCACACCACGCAGCAGTCGCAGGCACGAGGAGATCCGTTTGACATGAGTGCCAAGGAAGACGTCGCTGTTGCGCAGTTGCTGAGTCTGCTGGAGTCGCGCTACGCCATGCGCGTGCTGTGGGCACTCAAGGACGGTCACGCGCAGACCTTCAGGCTGCTGCAGGACAGCGTCGGCGGCATCACACCCAACACACTGAACACAAGACTGAAGGAGTTGCGGTTGGCAACCCTGATCACGCACGGCAAGGACGGCTACGTTCTGACCTCTCTCGGCGCAGATCTGCTCAGGCGATGGAGCGAGGTCCCGGTCTTTGCTCTGAAGTGGACCGCCAGTCAGGCCAGGCGACCCGTCTAGTTTCAGCCCCCCGCTTGCGCGGTCAGATGGCGGCAGGTGCTGGCATAATTCGCCGTCCCGCTGCCGATCACCCCCCATCATCAACCGCGTTGCTCTCAACTGAGTAGCAAAGAAAGATACAGACATGAACACGACCCCCTCCGGACTGCAATACGAAGACTCCGTGACCGGCACCGGCGCAGTAGCCGAAAAAGGCCAAAGCGTCACCGTGCACTACACCGGCTGGCTCTTCAACAATGGGACGCAGGGCGCGAAGTTTGATTCCAGCAGGGACCGCAATGACCCGTTCGTCTTTTCACTCGGGGCCGGTATGGTGATCCGTGGTTGGGATGAGGGCGTTGCCGGCATGCGCGTCGGCGGTAGCCGCACCCTGATCATTCCAGCTGCACTGGGCTACGGTGCGCGCGGTGCGGGTGGCGTCATCCCGCCTAACGCCACCCTGAAATTCGACGTCGAACTGCTCGGCGTCGCCGGCTAAAGCAGCAGCCCGGACCATCCGGCGCTGCGAGAGTCGTCGCCGGACCGATTCAGAGCGACCTGTTGGTGGCTCTTGAATTGCCTGCAGGCGCCCCAACGTTCTGGGCGTCACTGAAATCACCCGCTCACTAGCATGTCTGAAAAAGATTCAACCCAACCCAACCCAAATTCCGGCCCGGAAGTCAACGCGGCGGCGGCATCGGCCTCGCAAGTCTCAGACCCGGTGGAAGCTCTGGCACAGGCACAAGCCGATCTGGCCCTTTTGCAGGCCAAGAGTGCCGACCTGGCGGACCAGTTCCTGCGCGCCAAAGCGGAAGCCGACAACGCCCGGCGTCGGGCTGAAGACGAGATATCCAAGGCCCGCAAGTTCGCAGTCGAAGCCTTCGCCGAAAGCTTGCTGCCCGTCGTGGACAGTCTTGAGGCCGGACTGCTGATCAAAGAGGCGACGGCGGACCAGATCCGCGAAGGGGCGCAGGCGACACTGCGGCAGTTGATCGCAGCCCTGGAGCGCAACAAGGTGCTTGTGGTGAATCCTCCCGCCGGGACAAAGTTCGACCCGCATCAACAGCAGGCGATCAGTGTCGTGCCCTCAGAGCTGGAGGCAAATTCGGTCGTCACAGTGCTGCAAAAGGGGTACATGATTGCAGAACGGGTGCTGCGGCCGGCGCTGGTCACCGTCGCCGCACCGAAATAGTCCGGTTTCCAACTTGAAAAGCCTCAAGTTATCCACAAGTTAACAGCATCGAAATTTTGAATAAGGAAGAATCATGGGCAGAATCATTGGTATCGATCTTGGCACAACCAACAGTTGCGTTTCCATCATGGAGGGCAACACTCCCAAGGTCATTGAAAACGCCGAAGGTGCGCGCACCACACCGTCCGTTGTGGCTTATCAGGAGGATGGCGAGGTGCTGGTTGGCGCGTCTGCCAAACGCCAGGCCGTTACCAACCCCAAAAATACGCTGTACGCTGTCAAGCGTCTGATCGGTCGCAAGTTTGTCGAGAAAGAAGTCCAGAAGGACATCGATCTGATGCCCTACAAGATAGCCGCCGCCGACAACGGCGACGCCTGGGTTGAAGTGCGCGGCAAGCAGATTTCTGCGCAGCAGGTCAGCGCAGATATTCTGCGCAAGATGAAGAAGACGGCTGAGGATTATCTTGGCGAAGCCGTCACCGATGCCGTCATCACGGTACCGGCCTACTTCAACGACGCCCAGCGTCAGGCGACCAAGGACGCTGGCCGCATTGCTGGACTCGATGTCAAGCGCATCATCAACGAGCCAACCGCTGCCGCCCTCGCCTTTGGTCTGGACAAGAACGAAAAGGGCGACCGCAAGATCGCTGTCTATGACCTCGGCGGAGGAACCTTCGACGTCTCCATCATTGAAATTGCCGATGTCGATGGCGAGAAGCAATTTGAAGTGCTTTCCACCAATGGTGACACTTTCCTGGGTGGTGAAGACTTTGACCAGCGCATCATCGACTTCATCATTGCCGAGTTCAAAAAAGACCAGGGCGTGGACCTGAGCAAGGACGTTTTAGCCCTGCAG